>JAKAJU010000062.1:0-18879 GCA_021813655.1 Chloroflexota bacterium
CCGCCCTGTCGGCCGCGGAGCCCGACGGGGCCGCGGCGGCCGCGTCGGTCGGACGGACCTCGTCGGCTCCGGTCGTCATCCGAGGGAGCCCTCCATCTCGAGCTTCACGAGGCGATTGAACTCGATCGCGTACTCCATCGGAAGTTCCTTGGTGAAGACCTCGAGGAACCCCTGGACGATCATGTTCGTCGCCTCGTTCTCGGTGAGGCCCCGGCTCATCAGGTAGAAGACCTGCTCGGCCGACACCTTGCCCACGGTAGCCTCGTGGGACATCGTCGTGTCCGACTCGCTGATGTCGATGTACGGGTACGTGTCGCTGCGGCTGAGGTCGTCGAGGAGGAGCGCGTCGCAGCGGACGGACGTCGTCACGTTCGTGGCGCCGGGCGCCACACGGACGGTCCCGCGGTAGGTCGCCCGGCCCCCGTCCTTGCTCACGGACTTGCTCACGATCCGGCTGCGCGTGTCGGGCGCGAGGTGGACGGCCTTCGCGCCCGTGTCCTGGTGCTGGTCGTGGCCGGCGAACGCGACGCTCACGACCTCGGCCGTCGCACCGCGTCCCACGAGGAAGATCGCCGGGTACTTCATCGTGAGGCGGGACCCCGTGTTCGCGTCCACCCACTCGACGGTCGCGTTCTCGTACGCATACGCCCGCTTGGTCACGAGGTTGTAGACGTCCCGGCTCCAGTTCTGGATCGTCGTGTACCGGACCTTGGACCCCGGGAGCGCGACGACCTCGACGACGGCGGCGTGGAGCGAGTCGGTCGTGTAGATCGGTGCCGTGCAGCCCTCGATGTAGTGGACCTTCGCGCCCTCGTCCACGACGATGAGCGTCCGCTCGAACTGGCCGGTGTTCTCGCCGTTGATCCGGAAGTACGCCTGGAGCGGGAGCGGGACCTCGACGCCCTTCGGGACGTAGACGAACGAGCCGCCCGACCAGACGGCCGAGTTGAGGGCGGCGAACTTGTTGTCCTCGGGCGGAACCACGGTGCCGAAGTGCTTCCGGAAGATCTCCGGGTACTCCTTCAGCGCCTGGTCGGTGCCCATGAACACGACGCCGATCTTGCTGAGCTCCTCGCGCACAGAGTGGTAGACGACCTCGGAGTCGTACTGCGCGCCGACGCCGGCGAGGAACTTGCGCTCCGCCTCCGGGATCCCGAGCTTCTCGAACGTCTGCTTGATCTGGTCCGGGACGTCGTCCCAGGACTTCTCCTCGCGCTCGGACGGCTTCCGGTAGTAGACGATCCTGTCGAAGTCGATGTCGTCGAGGCGGCCGCCCCAGCGCGGCATCGGCCGGGAGAGGAAGTGGTCGTATGCGCGCAGCCGGAACTCGAGCATCCACGCCGGCTCGCCCTTGATCGCGCTGATCTCCTCGACCGTGGCGCGGGTGAGCCCGCGCTTCGTCTCCCTCAGGTAGTCCACCTGGTCGTGGAAGCCGTACTGGTACTCGGTCGAGACGATCTCACGCTGGACGGTCATCGGTCGCTCGCTCCTGGTGCCCGACATCCCGGGCGTCCTGCGGGCGGCGTGGTCACGGAGACCCGCGGCGCCTGGATCAGGGTTCTAATTCCGAGTTGGATTATCGGATTTCCACGGTGCCGAGTCAAACGCGCGGCAACCGCTGTGCGAGGGCCGGGCGCCCGCGTCGTGCGCACCGCCGGGGGCCCGCGTCGTGCGCACGCGTCGACCCGCCTCAGACGCCTGCCGGGGCAGTCGACGCCGGTGTGGTCGTGGACGCGATCGCGTCGGGAGGGATCTGCCGCCCGAACCGCCGGGAGAGCCCGCCCTTGCCTCCGTCCACGAGCGAGTACAGGACAGGGATCACGAGGAGCGTGAGGAAGGTCGAGCTGAAGAGGCCGCCGATGACGACGGTCGCGAGCTCGCTGGCGATGACCGAGCCCTCGTTGAGCCCCAGGCCGAGAGGGGTGAGAGCGAGGATCGTCGCGAGTGCGGTCATGAGGATCGGCCGCACGCGGGTCCGTCCGCCCTCCACGAGCGCGTCGTGGGTCGAGTGGCCCTGGCCGCGCAGCCGCTCGACCAGGTCGAGGAGGACGATCGCGTTCGTCACGACGATGCCGATGAGCATCAGGAAGCCGATGAGGGCGCTGATGCCGATCGGGCGGCCGCTCAGGTACAGCGCGGTGAACGCGCCGATCGTTGCGAGCGGGAGGCTGAACATGATGATGAACGGGGTGATGAGGCTGTTGAACGTGACGACGAGCATGACGTAGACGAGCAGGATCGCGACGGCCATCGCGGCGAACAGTCCGCCGAACGCCGTGTTCTGCTGCTGGGTCACGCCGGCGAGCCGGACGTCCACCCTTGCCGGCAGGGTGCCGGCCGACACCAGGGCATCGATCCTCTGCTGGATCGAGCGCGAGACGCCGCCCTGGTCCTTGCTCGTGATCTCGGCGGTGATCGACGACGCCGGGGCGCCGTCGATCCGGGTGACCGTCCCCTGCGCGTCGACCTCGTTCACGGTGGCGATCGCCGCGAGCGGCACCTTCGTGGCGGTCCCGACGGGGAGCGCCTTCAGCGCGTCGACGGACGTGACCGCGGCCGGGTCCATGCGCAGGTACAGGTCGAGGACCGGCCCGTCGGCCGTCTGAACGCGCCCGACCTGCGAGGCCGTGAGGATGTCCCGGATCTCGCCCGCGACCTGCACGGTCGTGAGGCCGGCGGCGATCGCCTTGTTCGGGTCCACGAGGATCTCGACCGAGGGCGCGCCCGTCGTCAGGTCGCTCTTGAGGTTCACGATGTCCGGCTGGTCCCTGATCGCGTCGAGGACCTGCCGCGTCGCGTCCGCGACCGTCGCCCGGTCGGGGCCGCTCACGATGACGTTCAGGCCGCTCGAGCTGAAGCCCGTCTGCTCCGAGACGGTGACGTTCCAGCCGCCGTCCGTCACCGGCGCGAGGTCGGCGAGCAGCTTCTGCGTCTCCTGCGCGATGTTCGCGTCGTTCGTGAGGCGGACGGTCATGTTCGCGCTGTTCGCAGCCCGGCCCGTGAAGGCCGCCGTCACGGTCTGGAACCCGGTGTCGCCCTCGGAGGGCACCGTGGTCTGGATCAGCGTGACCTTCGGGTCGGTCCTGACGATCTTCTCGGCGGCGATCGCACGGTCGAGGACCGCGGCGGACGGCGTTCCGGACGGCGGCGCCAGGTTGACGGAGAGGACCTTCTCGGACCCGGCGTTGATGAACTGCGTGGGGATGTACGGCACGAGCGCGAGGGTCGCGACGAAGAGCGCCGCGGAGACGCCGAGAACCCCGAACTTCGTCAGGCGGCTGCGGAGCGCGAAGGTGATCGCGGGCGTGTACACGCGGATCCAGAGCGACTTCCGCGGCTCGCCGTCCTCGTCCACGTCCATCTTCACCCGGTCGACGAGGAAGTACGCGAGCACGGGGACGACGGTGAGCGCGCAGACGAGCGACGCGAGGAGGGCGAAGGTGACGGTCAGCGCGAAGGGCTGGAAGAACTGGGTGACCAGCCCGCCGACGAAGCCGAGCGGCAGGAAGACCGCCACCGTCGTCAGCGTCGAGCTCGTGATCGCCGATGCCACCTCCCGCGCGCCGGAGAGGACGGCGGTCATCCGGTCCTCGCCCTTGGAGCGATGTCGGTAGATGTTCTCGAGGACGACGATCGCGTCGTCCACGACGCGCCCGACGGCGACCGCGAGGCCGCCGAGGGTCATGATGTTCACGGTGATGCCCGCGACGAGCATGAGCGTGAGCGCCGCCAGGATCGACGTCGGGATGCTGACCGCGGCGACGAACGTCGACCGAGCGGACATGAGGAACAGGAAGATCACGAGGATCGCCATCACGGCGCCGAGGAGACCCTCGCGGACGAGGCCGTCGCGGGATTCCTTGATGAACGAGGCGAGATCGCTGACGATCACGACCTTCAGCTCGGGGTTCGCCGCCTTGAGCTCGTCGAGCTTCGCGGTCACGGCGTCCGCCACCTCGACCGTGTTCGCGCCCGATGCCTGGCTGACCGAGAGGGTCAGCGACTGCTCGCCGTCGGTCCTGGCGAAGCCGGTGGTCGGGACCTGGACCGTCTCCACCTTCGCGACGTCGGCGAGGCGCACCGGCGTGGGGATCGCACCCGAGGCGCCGCCACCGGGCGTCTGACCGCCGATCGGTGCCCCGCCGGGGATCGCGCCTGTCGTGCCCGAGCCGCCGGCTGCCGCCCCGGCCCCGGCCGGCAGGCCCTTCACGCCGACGATGACGTTCGCGATCTCGTCGACCGAGTCGAACGCGTGGATGGTGGAGACCGGCACCGTCCTGCCGTCGAGCGGAAGCGAGCCGGCGGGGATCGTGATGTTGTTCGCCTGGAGGACGCCCGCGATCTGCGCCGTGCTGACCCCGGTCTCGGCGAGCTTCGCCGGGTCGAGCGTGACCTGGATCCGCGGTGTCATGCCGCCCGTCGCCTCTGCCGAGCTCACGCCCTCGAGCGCCTGGATCTGCGGGACGACCTCCGCCTGGACGATCCCGGCGACCGTGTCGAGGGGGGCACCGTCCGCGCCGGAGATCGAGGCGACGATCACCGGCATCGCGTTGATGTCGAGCGAAGAGACCTGCGGTGAGACCGCCTGGGGAAGCCCGGCCGACGTGAGGTTCTGCTCGATCGTCGCCCTGACGTCCTTCACGTTCGTCCCGTACGAGAACTGGGCGACGACGAGCCCGAGGCTGTTCGCCGAGACGGACTGGAGCCGCTCCAGCCGCGGTACGCCGGCGACGGCCCGCTCGATCGGCCGGGTCACCTGCTCGGTGACGTCCGTCGCACCCGCACCGGGGTACGGAGCGACGACGGTGATGATCGGCAGCTCGATGTTCGGCAGCAGCTCCTGCCGAAGGTTCGCCCAGGAGTAGACGCCGGCGACCAGGATCGCGACCGTCAGCAGGATGGTGACGCTGCGGTTCCTCACCGCGAGCTCGGTGATGCGGCTCACAGGGCTCCCTTCCGATGCGGGGGTTCGATGTCCCGGGGCGCGGCGCGGTCTGCCGATCCGGCGATGGACGCGGCCGCCTCGACGAGGAGGGCATACGAGTGCTCGATGTGCGCGAGCCCGGGAAGGTCGATCCGGTCGAGGAGCTCGCGCAGCGCACGCGCGTTGAGATCGTGGAAGCGGTCGACGGCGGCGATCCCGGCCTCCGTGGGCCGAAGGACGACCTGGCGGCGGTCGGCCGAATCCGGACGTCGATCCAGGAGGCCGTGCTCCACGAGGCGATCCACGGTGCTGCTCACCGTGGACAGCGAGTTGCCCAGGAGCGCCGGGAGGGCCGCCATGTGCATCTCACCGGCCGACGCGACGAGGTAGAGCACCTTGGCCTGGCTCATCGTCACGTCGATCTCGAGGAACGCCGCCGTGTGCCACGACGTGATGAGGCCCATCAGCCGCTCGTGCGCGGCGTTGATGCGACGTGCCGCCGCTTCGCGCGCCGCCACGGGATCGCCGACATCGGGAGTCGGGGGTTCGTTGGTATCTCTCAAATCGTTTGGCGGCTCCTGACTATCGGTTCGTCCGAGACTATACCCCAGCGGGCCGCGCCATCGTGTCGGGGTCCTCCCGGCGACGGGGCGAACGGATGATCCCGGCGGACCTGGCCCGGGCTCGGTGGCGACGCGCTACCCTCCCCCGGTGACCTCGCTCCGCATCGCCGCGCCGGTGGCCCGGCGATTCCTCGTTCTGCGCCATCTCCTCGCGCCCCCGCGCGCGCTTCCGGCCGACCCGGCGAGTGTCCTCGCGGTCGTCGACCGGCTCGGCTCGCTCCAGTTCGACCCGCTCGAGGTCGCAGGTCGGAACCACGACCTCGTTCTCCACGCGCGCGTGCCCGGCTATCGCCGGGCCTGGACCGACGGCCTCCTGTACGAGGACCGCGTCCTCTTCGAGGCGTACAACAAGGGCCTGAGCATCCTCCCGGTGGCGGAGCTGCCCTTCCATCGCCTGACGTGGGACCGCGCCCGTGCCCGGCACGAGGGAGGCGCGTTCGACGAGCACGCGCCCCTCGTGGAGGAACTGCTCGATCGGTTGCGGCGGGAGGGGACGCTGTCGCCGACGGACGTCCGCCCGCGCGAGACCATCGACTGGTACTGGCGGCCGACGAACCAGGTCCGAGCGATCCTCGAGGCGCTCGCGGAGGCCGGCATCATCGGGATCTCGCGGCGCGAGGGAAACCGTCGCGTCTACGACCTCGTGGAGCGTCTCTACCCGGCCGACCTGCTCGCCGAGCGGCGGAGCGAGCGCGAGTCGCTCCGCCACCGGCTCCTGAGCCGGTATCGCGCGCACGGACTCCTCGGGTCCGGTGGCCAGGCGGAGCTCTGGCTGGGCCTCGGCAAGGCCGGGCACGATCCGGAGAACCCGGAAAGGCCCACGCGCACCGAGCTGCGCGGGGAGCTCCTGGAGCGCGGGCTCCTCAACCCGGCGGTCATCGACGGCGTTCGCGGCGAGCGCTTCCTCCTCACGGCCGAGCTTCCGCTGCTCGCCCAGGCCGACCGCGAAGTGGCCGAGGCCCACCCGCCGGGCGGCGAGCCACCGGGCGTCGCGTTCCTCGCGCCGCTCGATCCGCTCGCCTGGGATCGCGACCTCCTCCGGTCGCTCTTCGACTTCGACTATCGCTGGGAGGTCTACGTCCCCGAGGCCAAGCGGCGGTGGGGCTACTACGTGCTCCCGCTCCTCTTCGGCGATCGGTTCGTCGGGCGGATCGAGCCGCGGATCGAGCGGCGCGAGCGGTCGGTGCGGATCGAGCGGCTGCTCTGGGAGGACGGATTCGACCCGCTCGAGGCGCCCGGGTTCGTCGGCGCGCTCGCGGACGCGCTCGACGCGTACCGCGGCTTCGCCGATGCGGAAAGGATCCGCTTCCCGCGCGACCGTCGCTCGCAGGCGGTCGCGCGGGCGGTCGAGGCGGCGCGCGGCGACCAGGGGCGGTCGATCAGGGCCTGACGCGGACCACCGTCCACGGGCCGAGGACTCCCGCGGGTCCGCGCGGCTGGACGCGGACGTCGAACGCGGCAGGGGCACGCACCCGCACGCGGATCGTGCGCCGGGCGGTGCGGGCGACCGTCGCCCATCGACCCCCGGCCGGGCGGACCTGGACCGTCACCGAGACGACGGGCAGGACCGCGGCCGATCGCGACGCGCGCGCTGTCCACGCGAGTGTCGCGATCCGCCTTCCGGAACCGTCCTGACCGCCGAGGCGCACGACGCGCACGGCCACGGGCGGGAGGGCCGGTGCGAGCGCGGCGATGAGGACGGCGACCCACGTGAATCGGCCGGAGGCCGAGTCGGCGGCGACGGCGATGCCGATCCGGTCGCGGTCCGTGGCGAGAAGGATGTCGCGGTGCTCCGGAGACGCGAGCCAGTCCGCGACGATCCGCGCCGCCGAGCCGTCGACGTCACGGACGTCGTTCCACCCGATCGCCTCCGAGGCCGCCTGCCAGGCGACCCCGGCCCGGTCGAGGAGGTCGAACGCTGTCGCCCCGTCGGGGCTCGTGTGACCGAAGTACCCGCGCGTGCGCATGTCCACGGCGCGGGCGCGGGCGATCGCCTCCACGGCCGGGTCCGCGCGCAGTGGCCGGAGGCCCGCGGCCACCCGGGCGTCACCGACCAGCCGGACCGCGAGCGCCTCGGCCGCACGCTGAGCGTCGACGGTCGGCACGGCGGCAGCAGCCGGGTGCCACGGGACAACGAGGAATGCGAGGACGAGCGCCAGCGACGCCGCGAGCGTCCGCACGGCCGTCGGGCGGGAGGGATCGAGCCACATGTCGATACCGAGGCCGCGGGTGGGCAGAAGGTTTCAGGCACCCTTGCGGATCGGCCGCCCGTGACGCGCGGCCCCCCTATGTGGGACGATCGATGTCGGATCGGATCGGCGCCGCCGGCGCCGCGGGAGCGGCGGCCCGAGCGCGCCGCCAACGACGGAGGGATCAGGATGGGCATCACGCGTCGCGCGGAGATCGGCTGGGACGGCGACCTCATGGCCGGCAGCGGTGTGATCCGGTACGTCTCGAGCGGCTCGATCTCCCGACTCCCGGTGACGTGGGCGTCGCGGACGGAGGCGCACGACGGAAGGACGAGCCCCGAGGAGCTGATCGCCGCAGCCCATGCGAGCTGCTACGCGATGGCCTTCTCGGCACAGCTCGCGCGGAACGGGACGCCAGGCGAGCACCTGGAGGTCTCGGCGGTCGTCACCTTCGGCAAGACCGACGCGGGATGGAAGATCGTCTCCTCCGATCTGACCGTGGTGGGGACGGTCCCGAACATCGACGAGACGAAGTTCGTCGAGCTCGCCACCGCGGCGAAGGACGGGTGTCCCGTCTCCCAGGCGCTCAAGGGCAACGTCGAGCTGTCGGTGGTCGCCACGCTCCGTCCCTGACGCGCCGGCCAGAGCTCGGGGCGCGGGTCCCGCGGCCGCGTCGCGGCGGGCGCCCGGTCCGCGAGCGAGCCTCGTAGGGGTCGTCCTCGCCTGAGGCCGCCGGGCCGGCCCGCCAGACTGCGGTGGCCGCGGGCGGACCGCGGATCCCCACCGAACGCGTGAGGCACGAGGCGATGGTCGCATCCGACCACCTCAGGGACGCGCGCGTCGTCGTCGTGGGCGTCGGGGCGATCGGCAGCACGCTCGCCTATCGGCTCGCCCAGGCCGGCGCGCGCGTGACGACGATCGAGCGTGCCCACGCGGCAGCGGGGACGACCGGTGCGACGTTCGCCTGGCTCAACGGCCTCGACAAGCCGCCGCGGGCGTACCACCGGCTCAACATGCTCGGGATCCGCGACCAGGAAGACCTCGCCGACGAGCTCGGCGGCGACTGGGTCCATGTGACGGGCTCCCTGCACTGGACGGAGCGCGCAGACGGCGCGCGTGCCGCAGGGATGGCGCGGGGGATGCGCCAGCTCATCGAGTGGGGGGCGCGCGTCGATCGGCTCACGCCCGAGCAGGTCACCCGGGACCTCGAGCCGGACGTGCAGATCGACCCCGCGGCGGTCGATGCGGTCTGGCTGGTGGAGCGCGCGGGCTGGCTCGACCCCGTCGCTCTCGCCCACGGTGCGATGAGCGCGGCGGTGGCGCGCTATGGCGCGGAGCTCATCCATGGGGAGGTGGCCGGGATGCGGCGCGACGGCGACGGGATCGCCGCGGTCGTGCTCGCCGACGGGACGGAGATCGGTGCGGACGTGGTCGTGAATGCCGCCGGGCCCGACGCGTCCGGCGTCTCCGCGCTCGCCGGCGCCGTCCTGCAGGTCGAGCGGACGCCCGGGATCCTCATCGTCACCGCACCCGCGCCGGTCCGCCTCGGACGGGTCGCGTTCGCGGGCGACGTCAACCTCCGGCCGGACGGCGGCTCCCGCCTCATGGTCCAGCGCGAGCCCCTCGACACCGATGTGATCGACGGGACGGCGATCCCGCTCGGGGATCCGCGCATCGCCGCCGCCATGGAGCTGGCGCGGCACGTCGTCCCCGGCCTCGCGGGTGTCGAAGCCGAGGGCATCCGTCTCGGCGTGCGCGCCATGCCGAAGGACGGCTACCCGATCGTCGGGTTCGACCCGGCCGTCTTCAACCTGTACCACGTGATCACGCACAGCGGCATCACCCTGGCTGCGCGGCTCGCCCTTCTCGTGACGGAGGAGCTGACAGGGGGCGACACCGCGCCGCTCGAGCCGTACCGGCCAGGCCGGTTCGCGTCGGCCGCGCCTGCCGGCTGACGTCGGTCGCACGCAGGGCCGGTGCATCGGAGCACGGCAGCGGGACCGCGACGGCGGTGGCCGAGGCCGCGCGCGGCCGCCAACAGGGAGCGGCGCTAGCCCCTACACCGCGATCGTGAGGATGCGGCGCGGGTTCTCGACGGTCATCGTCCGCACCTCGTCCTCGGAGACTCCCCTCTCCCGGAGCCGAGGCAGGAACTGCTCCTGCAGGTAGGCGTATCCGTTGCCGCCGTAGAAGACGAGCTGGCTGTTGTCGCAGACGTCCTGCGAGAACAGGATCCGATCCGCGAAGCCGCGCGCGAGCATCTCGCAGACAAGATCGATGACCTTCGGCTCCCCCTTGCGCTCCATCGGCGTGAACGCCATCCCGAGGAAGTCGCACTCGATGGAGGCGCCGCGTCCGACGATCGCGAGCCAGTGGTCGAGGATGGCGTACGAGTCCGCGTGACCGATGACGACGCGCGACGGGTCGGCGCCCGCCTCCTCGAGGATGTCGAGCTGGCGAAGGCCGACGGGCGACATGACGGCGTGCGTCGTCACCGCCATCCCGGTCGACCGCGACGCACGGCCCGCGGCCCGCAGGACACGCTCCTCCTGCGCGCTCACCCACGGCTTGTGGACGCCGATCTCGCCGATGATGCCCGGGCGGACGCGCCTCCCGTCCGGGCCCTCGCTGCCGGCGATCCCATCGGTGAACTCGGCGACGAGGACGTCGGCGAGCTCCTCCACGCTCCGTCGATCGACGAGGTCCTCCGGCGGGTAGTAGGGCTCGCGGTACCAGCCCGACCCCATGACGATCTGCAGCCCGGTGCGGGCGGAGAGCCGCCTGAGCCACGCCGGGTCGCGGCCGATGCCGGCGAGCGTCACGTCCACGAGGCACGTGCCCCCGACGGCACGGAAGCGGCCGAGCTCGGCCGCGATGAGATCCTCGTCCGCGGTCAGCTCCCAGTAGTCGAAGCGCTCGGGGATCCGCCAGAGATGACACTGCGTGTGCTCGTGCGGCAGCGTGAACCCGAGCAGCGCCGGATCGATGTCCCCGGAGACCGTGCGAACGAATGCCATCGGATGCTCCTTCCGCCTGCGCCCACAGCGTAGCCGCGTGCGGCTGGGGGATGCGGGCTGTCGTGGAAGGTGCCATAGTGCGGGCGCCATCCGGTCATCGGGGCGGATGAGGGATGGTGCCGGGTCGCACGCGGGGAGTGTTAGCGTCGCGATCCCGGATCGTCGCATGGGAGGAGACCATGACCCGGAGTCTTCGCATCTCGGCGTCGCTCGCGATCGCCGCGATCGCCGTCGCGGCGTGCAGCTCGGCGGCGACACCGGCGCCCGCCACGCAGGCGCCAGCCACACAGGCACCCGCCACCGCTGCCCCGGCGACGGCCGCGCCCGCGACCGCTGCGCCGGCCACCGAAGCCCCGTCGGCGTCGGCGCCGGCCTGGGCGTCGCCCGATCCGAACAGCCTGCTCGGCAAGATCATCGCGGCGGGCAAGGTCCGGATCTCGACCGACCCGAACTACGCGCCGTTCTCGTTCCTCGACACCGCGACCGGCAAGTACACCGGCTTCGACACCGCCACCGCCGAGGAGGTGGTGAAGCGGATGAACGAGAAGCTCGGCATGAACCTCCAACTCGAGTGGGCGACCCCCAACTGGGATCTCATCACCGCAGGCAGCTGGGGCGGCCGATGGGACATGTCGATCGGCTCGATGAGCGTCACGACCGGCCGTGAGAAGGTCGTCGACTTCGCCGACCCGTACTACTACGACTATGGCGTGATCGCGATCCCGCAGGATTCCACCGCCGCGTCCATCACCGACCTCGACGGCAAGAACATCTGCGTCGGCGCGGCCACCACCTACGAGAGCTGGCTCAAGGGCACGCTCGAGATCCCGGGCACGATCGCGCCGCCGCCGGCGAACGCGAACATCACCTCGCTGCCCACGGACAACGAGTGCGTGCAGGCGTACCAGTCGGGCCGCAAGTTCGACGCCCTCGTCGCCAACGAGAACAGCCTCGCCAACGCGATCAAGCAGGGCGCTCCGCTCAAGATGCTCGACATCCCGCCGCCCTTCATCGTCAAGGTGTCGCCCGCCCTTGACAAGAGCGGCCCGAACACCGCGGCCATGCTCGCGCTCCTCAACGAGATCATCGCGGACATGCACGCGGACGGCACGCTCACGCAGCTCTCGAACCAGTATCTCGGCAAGGACGTCACCCAGGCGCCGCCCGGGATCTGACGCACTTGCGCGAGGCCCCGCCGCCGGTCGGCAGCGGGGCCTCGTCACCTCAGCGGACGAGTCATCCCGCAGGAGAGGTCTCCGAGAGGGTGGGGATCAGCGTGAGGATCGACCCATGGCCGAGATGACGCGGCCGGCCCAGCCGGATCTCGGCTCGAGGATCCTGGCCGCTGAGCGGCGGCACGCGGCGGTCTGGCGCATCGAGTTCATCGCCGTCTGGGTCGTCATCCTGTGCGGCCTCGTCGCGTTCCTCCTCTTCACGATCAAGTTCGACACGAAGTTCCTGTCCACGGCCGTCCCGTTCATCCTCGGCGGCGCCGGGGTGACGATCCTCGTCTCGTTCCTCTCGATCATCCTCGCCATCGTCCTCGCGGCGCTCGGGGCCCTCGGCCGCCTATCCCGGAACCCGGTCGCGAACGGGGTCGCGAGCTTCTACGTCTCGCTCGTGCGCGGCACCCCGCTCCTCCTGCAGATCTACTTCATCTATCTCGCGCTCCCACAGGCCGGGATCGTGCTGCCCGAGCTGGCCTGCGGCGTCATCGCCCTCGGCTTCAACTACGGCGCCTACATGACCGAGATCTTCCGCGCGGGCATCCAGGCCGTGCCCCACGGCCAGACCGAGGCTGCCGAATCGCTCGGGATGAACGGCCGGACGACCTTCTTCCGGATCATCGCGCCGCAGGCGTTCCGCATCGTCACCCCGGCGATCGGCAACGACTTCATCGCGATGCTCAAGGACTCGTCGCTCGTCTCCGCCATCAGCGTCCAGGAGCTCCTCTACCGGGCCCAGGTCGCCGGGCGACCCACCTTCCAGTCGATGCAGACGCTGATCATCGCGGCCCTCGTGTACTGGGCGATGACGATCGTCTTCTCGTACTTCCAGGGCCGCCTCGAGCGCCGGATGGCGACCGCGGACCGAAGCCGGGGAGGCGTCTGATGTCCGCCGGCACGCAGCCCGGCAGCGCCGCAGGGCCCGTGCACGTCGTCCACCCGGCCGAGGTGCCGGGTGCCCTCGTGAAGCCCGGCGCCGAGCCGATCCTGAAGGCGACTGCGGTCGAGAAGTGGTTCGCGATGAACCACGTCCTCAAGGGTTGCTCGATGACGGTCTACCCGGCCGAGACGGTCACGATCCTCGGCCGCTCCGGCTCGGGCAAGAGCACGTTCCTCCGATGCCTGAACTTCCTGGAGGAGCCGAGCGCCGGCGTCGTCGACATCGACGGGATCAGGGTCGCCGGAGACCCGCTGAGGGGGCGCTCACGCCAGACGCGGGAGCGGATCCGCCAGCTCCGCCTCGCCGCGGGGATGGTCTTCCAGGAGTTCAACCTCTTCCCGCACCTCTCGGTCATCGGGAACCTCCTCGAGGCCCCGATCCGCATCAAGAAGATGCCGAGGAACGAGGCGACGACGCTCGCCGAGGGCTACCTGGAGAAGGTCGGGCTCATCGACAAGCGCAACGAGTACCCGTCGCGACTCTCCGGCGGCCAGCGCCAGCGAGTCGCGATCGCGCGGGCCCTCACGATGCAGCCGAAGATCATGCTCTTCGACGAGCCCACGAGCGCGCTCGACCCCTCCCTGGTCGGCGAGGTCCTCAAGGTCATGGAGAGCCTCGCGCACGAGGGCCGGACGATGATCGTGGTCACCCACGAGATGTCGTTCGCGAAGGAGGCGGCCGACCGGGTCTACTACATGCACGAAGGCGAGTTCATCGAGATCGGTCCGTCCGACCAGGTGCTCGCGAACCCGCAGGACGAGCGCACCCGCACCTTCCTCAAGCGGTTCCTCAACGTCTGACGACAGCCCCTCGGGGGCGCCGGCGCGGAGGCCACGCCGGCGCCCCCGTTCGAATCCCGGCCCGGCAGCCGCGCCCTCTCGGCCGCCGGACGGCCTCTCGGCGCACCCGCGCTAGACTGGCCGGGTGGGATCGGGATCCCGCTGGCGGCGGGGCCCGTCCCCTCCCCTGAGCCATTCACGGCGCCACCCGGCGCTGCTTCCGCGATCCGCCGCCGTCAGAGGTCGTCGTGTTCGTCCGCTGGGGCGCCTTCGTCTACAGGCGCCGGAAGATCGTCGCGCTCGTCATGCTCGCGATCGCCCTGCTCTCGATCCCCTTCGCCGCGAAGGCACCGGGCGAGCTCCGGACGGGCGGCTGGCTCGACCCCGGCTCCGAGTCGGCCCAGGTCGCCGACCGCCTCGCCGCGGACTTCGGGACCGGGAAGAGCTCGCTCATCGTCCTCTTCCGGTCGGACGCGCCCGGGGCGGATGCGACGGCTCCGGCCTTCCAGCAGGCGATCGCGGCGACCGTCGCCGGCGTGAAGGACGACCCGAGCGTCGCCGGCGTCGTGGGCTACGCGGAGACCGGCGACCGGCGGTTCATCAGCACCGACGGCTCGTCCGCCTACGTCCTCCTGGACCTGTCGGTGGACGACGAGGGGTCCATCCCGATCTACCCGGCGCTCCGGGCCGGGCTCCAGCCGCCTGCCGGCTACGCGATCCTCGTGAGCGGCTACGCGCCGCTCACGATCGACTCGACGGCGCAGCAGGAGCGGGACCTCCAGCGGGGCGAGTCGCTCGCGATCCCGTTCACAGTCCTCATCCTCATCGCGGTCTTCGCGTCGATCGTGGCCGCCGGGATGCCGCTGCTCGTCGCTGGGCTCGCGATCCCCACGTCGCTCATGCTCGTCTACTGGGTGGCCCAGTGGATGCAGATGGCCGACTACACGCTCAACATCGCCACGATGCTCGGCCTCGCGCTCGCGATCGACTACTCGCTCTTCGTCGTGAGCCGCTTCCGCGAGGAGCTCGCCCGCGGACGGACCGTGGAGCAGGCGACGGAGAAGGCCGTGGGCACGAGCGGGAAGGCCGTCCTCTTCTCGGGCGTCGCGGTCGCGATCGGGCTCTCCGGCCTCGTCGTCTTCCCATTCCCGGCGATCCGGTCGATCGGCCTCGGCGCCGCGATCGTCGTCGTGTGCTCGGTCCTCTTCGCGCTCACCTTCCTACCGGCGGTCCTCGGGATGCTCGGGCCGCGCGTGAACGCGCTCTCGATCGAGGGGCTGATCCGGCGGCTGCGCCTCGGCAGCGGCCACGAGGACGTCCCGCCCTCCGAGGACGAGATGCAGCGGAGCCGGTGGGAACGGGTCGCGAAGGCGGTCATGGCCCATCCGGTCCGGGTCCTGGTCCCGGTCCTCATCGTCCTGCTCGTGCTCGGCTCGCCGTTCCTCCGGCTGGAGCAGGGGGTGCCGGGGGCGGACTCGCTCCCGCCGGGCCTCGAGAGCCGCGAGGCCTACATCGCGATCCAGGACGGGTTCGCTCCCGGTTCCACCACGCCCGTGACGATCCTCGCGGACGTCACGGGCGACCCGACCTCGCCCGCGAGCATCGCCGCGATCTCCGCGTATGCGGACCGCCTCGCCGGAGTCACCGGCGTCACGCGCGTCGAGGGTCCCTTCACGATCACGGACCCGGCGACCGGCCAGCGCGTGCCTCTCGCCCAGGTCCAGCAGGCGTATGCGGCGCCCGAGGCTCAGCGACCGGCGTTCGTGGCTGCGCTCCTCGGGCGGTACGTCCGCGGCTCGACCGTCCGCCTCGACGCCGTCATCCCGTTCAATCCGTCGAGCCGAGCGGCCACGGACCTGGTCCCCGTCATCCGCGCGGTCCCGGCCGGGGACGGCATCACGACGTCCGCGGGTGGCGGCGCGGCCCTCGCGGCAGACTTCCTCCAGGGCGAGGCGCGCCTGCTGCCGTACGCCGTGGGCTGGACGATGCTCGCGACCGCCGTGATCCTCTTCCTCCTCTTCGGGTCGATCGCGATCCCGATCAAGGCGGTGCTCATGACGCTACTCTCGGTCTCCGCGAGCCTCGGGGCGCTCGTGTGGATCTTCCAGGAGGGCAACCTGGCGAACCTGCTGGGCTTCGAGTCGCTCGGGTACACGATCGCCGGGCTCCCGATCATCATGTTCTGCATCATCTTCGGGCTCTCGATGGACTACGAGGTGCTTCTCCTCTCGCGGATCCAGGAGGCCTACCGGCGCACCGGCGACAACACCGTCGCGGTGGCCGAAGGGCTCGTCAGGACGGCCCGCGTGATCACCGGCGCTGCCCTCGTGATGGTGTCGGTCTTCGT
Source organism: Chloroflexota bacterium (assembly GCA_021813655.1). Lineage (GTDB taxonomy): Bacteria > Chloroflexota > Limnocylindria > Limnocylindrales > CSP1-4 > CAIYQJ01. Next base: position 16,046 of record JAKAJU010000062.1, read on the forward strand.
CGCGTTCGCCCTGGCCGACAGCGTCGCGATCAAGTCGGTGGGCGTCGGGATGGCGATCGCCGTCCTGATCGACGCGACGATCGTCCGCGTCCTCCTCGTGCCGGCCACGATGCGCCTCCTCGGGACGTGGAACTGGTGGTCTCCGGGTCCCCTCAAGCACATCGCGGACCGAATCGGCTTCGACCACATCGAGGATCTCCCCGACGAGCCCGCCGAGCCGGGATCGGGTCCGGCGGGGGCGCCGGCCGGTGCCTGAGCCCGACGTCCGGATCGTCCACGGCGAGGTCATCGACCCGTCGGGGGGTCCGCTCGACGCGCCGGACCCGTGGGCGGATGCCGCCTCGGCGGGACCGGGGTACGGGCGGATCGAGGTGCGGACGTTCGGCGTCCCGCGTGTGCCGGGCGGGATCGTCGTGTGGACCGGCGGGGTCCTCCTCGGACTCGGGCTCTACCTCCTGCTCTCCGCGATCTACCCGCCCATCGCCGTCGCGGGCTCGGCCGTCATCGCCGGGATCGGGGCCGTGCTCGTCGGTGCAGGCGTCACGCGCCGCCGCGGCGCATGGTCGATCTACGTGGGCGCGATCGTCCTCGCCGGCGGCCTCGCCGGCCTCGGCCAGGCAGCCGGCTTCCTGCCGGGCGGCGGCTGGACGAGCCTCGCGATCGGGATCGCGCTGGTCGGCCTCGGCGGCTACCGCCTCGGTCGCGGGGCGGGTGCACGGCCGCTCCTCTACGTCGGCGGCGCGCTGGTCGTCGTGGGCGGGATCCAGGCCGCGGGCTCGGTGATCCCGGGGTTCCCGACCCTGGGCCAGCTCGCCGTGCCGGTCATCCTCGCCGCGATCGGCGCGCTCGTCATCGTCCGCGCGCTGCGACGACCCTGAGGTCGGGGGCGGCCTGTGAGGCCCGCTACCCCACCGGCGCGACGGTCGCGAGCGCCGCGTCGATCGCCCCCGCGAGCCCGGCCACGATCCGCTCGATCTCGGCCTCGGTGACCACGAACGGCGGTCCCAGGAGGATCGTGTCGCCGTTCGTGCCGTCCGCGCAGCCGGTCCCCGAGTAGACGAGCAGCCCCGACTCGCGGGCCGCGTGAACGATCCCCTCGGTCAGCCGGGCGGACCGGGGGAAGGGCGCCTTCATCTCGCGATCGGCGACGAGCTCGACACCGACGAGGAGTCCGCGCCCGCGCACGTCACCGACGTTGCGGTGGTCGCCGAGGCGGTCACGGAGGAGACCGAGGAGCAGGGCGCCCTTCGCCGCGCTCGCCGACACGAGATCCTCCTCGCGGATGATCCGGAGGACCTCGCGCGCGACCGTCGCGCCGCCGATCGAGTGGCTGTACGTGAAGCCGTGGACGAAGCCGCCGCCCTCGACGACCGTCCGGTGGACACGGTCGCTCGCCGCGACGAAGCCGAACGGCCAATACCCCGACGTCGCGCCCTTCGCCGCGACGACCAGGTCGGGCTTCACCCCCCAGTGGTCCATGCCGAACCACGTGCCGGTCCGGCCGAAGCCCGTCATCACCTCGTCGGCGACGAGGAGGACGCCGTGGCGGCGGCAGACGTCGGCGATCGCGGACCAGTACCCATCGGCTGGCGCGACCGCGCCGAGCGTGGCCCCCACGATCGGCTCGGCGACGAACGCGGCCACGCTCTCGGGACCGGCGGAGAGGATCGTCCGCTCGAGCTCGAGAGCGAGGGCGGCGGGATCTGCGAGCGCATTGGCGCCGGGCTCGTCCGCGCGGTACGGGTAGGCGGCCGAGACGTGCCGGAATCGCCCGAGCCATGCCTCGTACGGGCGCCGCAGCGGGCGGCGCCCGGAGAGGTCGAGCGCCCCGAGCGTGTTCCCGTGGTAGCTGCCCCATCGGGCGATGACCGTCCAGCGCTCGTTCTCGCCGCGCGCGACGTGGTATGCGCGAGCGAGCTTGAGGGCCGTCTCGATCGCCTCGGAGCCGCCGCTCACCGGGTAGATCGCGGCCGGCCCGGCGACCGGGATGAGGGGACCGGCCTCAACCGCGTACGCCTCGAGCGGCTCGGAGGTGAACGCCGTCCCGTGCGCGTACGCGATCGCGCCGAGCTGCGTCCCCACCGCCTCGGCCACGCTCCGGCGCCCGTGGCCCACGTTGACGACGACCGCCCCGCCCGCGGCGTCGAGGTACGCGCGGCCATCGGCGTCCCAGATCGTCGCCCCCTCGGCACGGACTGCGACGGGGAGCGTGCGCCCGGGGGCGCGCGAGAAGACGACGCCGGGAATGGCGGTGGGATCCATGCCCGGCAGGATACGCGCCGCCGCCGGATGATGTCCGGGTTCAGCAGGAGGATCTGGCGCAGGCGGGCGAAGCCGGATCCGGACGTTCGCCGGTTCGTCGTCGACGATGAAGATGCGGGCCTGGTCGAGGCGGCTGTCAGTCCCGATCCACTCGTCCGACGAGCACACGATCCACCGCGGCAAGGAATGCAGCGATGTCGATCGGCCTCGCGAGATACGCCTCGGCACCGAGGTCGAGGAGCCGCCGTCCGGTGCCACTGTCACGCGCGGTGTTCAGCACGATGACGGAGATGTCGTGCGTGGCCGGGTCGTCCCGGAGCAATCGGAGAACCTCCTCCCCAGGGATGTCGGGCAGGTGGAGGTCCAGGAGGACCAGGTCCGGATGGTGGTAGCGGGCGAGTTCGAGGCAGAGGCTCCCCTGCATGGCCGCCAGCACCCGCGTTCCTGGTCGCTCGTCGATGATCCGCTCGACGAGCCTGAGGTTGACGAGGTGGTCCTCCACGTACAGGACCGTCGCCGTCGCCGGTATCCGCTCGCCCGCCTCGGAGCGCTCTCGCGACCCGACCAGCGGC
>JAKAJU010000062.1:18889-35602 GCA_021813655.1 Chloroflexota bacterium
TTCCGATCTGGCGCCGACCTCGCTCTCCACCGAGATCGACCCGCCCATCGCCTCGATCAGGCGGGCGGACAGCGCCAGACCGATCCCCAGTCCGGGCGCCCTGCGATCCGATCCGATGCGGCGATCGAGGATCGTGAACAGCGTCGCCTGACGCTCCGTCGGGATCCCCGGCCCCGTGTCGCTCACCGAGAATCGCAGGCGATCGTCGGCCGCGACGTCGTAGGCCACGGCGACCGACCCGCCGTCGCGGTTGTACGTGACCGCGTTCGTCAGGAGGTTCAGGATCACCTGCTTGATCCGCTCCCGATCGGCGAGCATCCACGGGGGCCGCTCTGCATCGGCCGGTGACACGAGCTGGATGTTCCGTCCGACCGCCATCGGACGGATGAGATCGACCGCCTCGCGGATCACCGCCTCCACGTTCACGGGCTCGATGGAGAGCGTGAGCAGACCTGCATCGACGCGCGCCATCTCGAGGACGCTGTCGATCAGCGCGACGAGCGCCCGTCCGGCCCGGAGGATCTCGGCCACGTCGGCGCGCTCGTCCAGCGACAGGTCGGAGAGCTCGAGGAGTTGGGCGAAGCCGAGGACGGCGGTGAGCGGCGTCCGCAGCTCGTGGCTCATGACCGAGAGGAACTCGCTCTTCGCCCGGCTCGCCCGCTCGGCCTCCTCCTTCGCGCGGCGAAGCTCATCCTCCGCGGTCCGCCGCTCCGTCATGTCGAACGAGGTGCCGATGGTCTGCAGGACGCCGTCGGGGCGGACCTCGAGGTGGACGACGGTGGACATCCATCGCTCGCGGCCGTCGCGGGTGATCATCACATGCTCGAACGCGAAGTCCGGGACTCCCTGCTCCATCGCATTCCGTACGACGGCGACGAGCCGCTCACGATCGTCAGGACGGAGGCGTTCCACCCAGAACGCGGGGGTCGCGAGCACCTCCTGCGGGGTGAATCCGAGCACCCGCTCAACGGAGGGGCTGACGTACTCGGGCACGAAGTCGAACCCTCGTCCGCGGAACAGGATCACCGGGGTGGCGGCGAGGATGTCGTTCAGGGAGGCGCTCGCCTCGCGCAGGCGCGTGTTGGCGGTCGCCAGCTCGGCAGTCCGCTCGGCGACCCGCTGCTCGAGTTCGGCGTTCAACCGTTGGATCTCGGCCCCTGCGCGATGCGCCTCGGTCACGTCGATCAGGACGCCCTGCCACGAGCGTGCGCGGCCCTCTGCGTCGCGCTCGGTGACCGTCGCCTCGTCGCGGACCCACAGCTCGGTGCCGTCCCGAGCCCTGATCCGGTACTCGAGCGAGCTCGGCTCGTCTCGCTCGTTCGCCTCGCGCGCCGCTGCCATGACCCACTCGCGGTCAGCGGGGTGGATGTGGTCCGACCAGAGCCACGTCTGGGCGGCCGCTTCCTCCGGTGGATATCCCGTGAGCTCCTCGTATCTGGGGCTCACGTACCGGCTCGTGGCCGCTTCGTCGGTCGAGTCGACGTAGATGACCGCCGGCACCAGCTCCACGAGCCGCCGGAACCTGGCCTCCGCCGCCGCGAGCTGCACCTGGGTCCGAGCGTACGTGTCGACATCGACGAGCAGCCCGCGGAGCCTGGCATAGACGAGCAGCACGAGCGCCATCAAGGCCAGCGCAAGGACGTAACCGCCTGCCGAGTCCATCAAGATCGCGTGGCGCAGGAAGGTGAGCGGGACAATCACGCTGACGGCCGCCAGCAGGTACACGCGCCGGCCGGCCGGCATCCACGACGGCTGGTCGCTCTTCGCGCCGATCAACGGCATCGACGGATGGAGGACTGCCGCACCCACCAGCGCGAATGACAGGAGCCAGAGCGGACTTTCGGTCCCGCCGGTGGACATCAGGCCGAGGTCCGAGATCCCCAGCAGGGCGTCGGCCATGGCCTGGGCCGCGATCCCTCCGAGGAGCAGGAGCAAGGCCGCCCCGCGGGGACCCTTCGAGAACACGAGCCATAGCAGGAGGATCAGGAACACGAGATCGGGCACCGGGTAGGTGATCATGGTGAAGCGTTCGGATGCCGTCGTCTCCGGACGATCCAGGACGGGGCCGACAGCAAACTCGAACCAGAGAACGCTCGCGCCGATGACGACGATGGTCGCGTCGGCCAGCGACCTGGGGTCTCGCACGGCTCCCCGCGCTCGCACCAGGAGGACGAGGCCGATCGCCATCCCCAGGTAGGCGATGAGATAGAGCCCAGAGGGGATCGGGTCGGTTGCGAGCGGGCCCGGGGTGCCCGCGCCATACCTCGCCGCGTTCGCGGCCAGCAGGAGCGCGTAGGCGGCGAGGAGGACCAGCCACGGTGCCCGAGGATCCGGACGGTACCGTCGGATGCCCCAGGCGAGCGCAGCGATCACCGACGCGTTGACGGCCAGGTGGAGGGCGATCGACCCCACGCCGTCGGCCGGCAGCAGGACGAACAGGCCCGTGGACGCGAGGGTGGCGGCGGCCAGATACCATCCCCAGGGTCGGCCCCTCGCGAACGAGGGTGCAGACACGGACCTTACCCTTCCAACCTGGTTCTTCGTGGCGTCAGCGGGGCGTCCTCGACCCCGACGGGGCGTCCACGCGCCGCCACTGGCGAACGGCTCGGGCTTTCCAGCATCCGTGCACCGACTCCCTTCGCTCGGTGAACCCACGGCGTCACTCGGATCATCCGCAGCCCGCGGCTCTGTGGTCAACCCCCCTGGCGGGGTCCGCGGCGCGACGCCGCGAATCCTGGAGGTTGCGAGAACGCCGATCCGTCGAAGAGCGACCACGGGTCCTCGCCGGCGCCCTTCGCGCGGTAGAGCGCGACGACTGCCCTTCGCAGGATCTCGCCAGCTTCGCACGCGCCGGCCGCGACAACGGCGACTCCCGCACTGGCGTGCGACGTGATCCCGACCACGCGTCCCCGCCGCCCGAGCCGCCGGGACTCGCGCAGCGATGCGAGCAGCCTGTCGGCGATTGCGCAGGCCACGCCGGGGTCCTCACATCGGGGCCGACGACCGCGAACTCGTCACGGCCCACTCGGGCCAGCGTGTCGCCTGTTCGGAGCACGGAGGAGAACCGCTTCGCCACGCCCAGGAGCTCCGAGTGGCGACCCCAACGGGCCTGGCTCCACCAGCCCACGAGCGCCAGCGCGACCACCCCGCTGTCGATGGCGATCACGACCGGCCCATGGGCGTCTGAGGTGATGGCATCGAGCATGTACGCGCCGGCAACGACGAGCATGCTCGCTGACTGCCACACGGGTCCGGCGTCGCTGAGCCGCGCGGAAGCGCCGGCTCCCGCCGACCCTCCAGTACTCGGTCCTGTGCACCCCCTCGAGGAAAGACCCGAGAATCGCACCGACTCGGCGGGCCGGGCCTCGTTGCCGGGACTCGGCCGATGTCTGCGCACTCGTCAGGGCAAGCCGCTTCATCCGGCGACCCTATGCCAACCGTCAACCCGCATGAGGCGATCGGGCGTCGCGCCGGCAGGCCATGGTGCGTCGCCCGACAGCTCGCGGGTCACGACGACCTGGATCTGGCCGATGTCGAGAGTGATCAGGTCGAGGCCGCGATGCGTCAGGGAGTCGCGTGGGCGTCGGCGCGGACGTGAGCGCGCTGGCAGGCCTACGCGAGCGACCATCGGCGAGCTGGCTTCCGGCCTTGCCATCCCATCCGCGGCAAGGTAGTTTGTCTGCTTGGCTCGAACGTGCCATCGACGGTCGGGGGCGTGTGATCATGCCGAGTAGGGAAGTCGCCCCGGGAACTCACCGGTGATGCACCCGGTGAGCAGTGACGCCGGCAGGCTTTCCTCCGCTCAGCGAAGGCCTTCGTCCGCTGCGGTTCTGTCACAGGCGGCCAGCGGCGTCGTCGTCGTCGTCGCTGGCGCGGTACTCGTCGGCTGGGCCCTCGACGTCGCGAGCCTGAAGGGCGTCCTGCCCGGTCTGGTCACGATGAAGCCGAACACCGCCCTCGCCTTCGTGCTGTCGGGCGTGTCGGTGTGGCTGTCGTCTGGGGGAGGACCCGGCCGCACCCGGACGGCGCAACGTCGCATCGCGCTCGCGTGCGCGGTGGTCGTCGCCGTGATCGGCCTGCTGACGCTCGTCGAGTACCTGACCGGGCTGGACCTCGGCATCGACCAGCGCCTGTACGCGGAATCACCGGGGGCGGTCGGGACGTTCGCGCCGGGGCGCATGGCGCCGACCACCGCGTTGAACTTCCTCATGATCGGGCTCGCCCTGGTCCTCCTGGATGCCCGCGTGCCCCGCGAGCTGGTGGCGCTCCTCGTCCTCGGGACGGGCGCCATCGGACTGCTGAGCCTCGTGGGCTACGTCTACGGAGTCACCGCCCTCTACGGCCTCGCCTCGTATACCCAGATGGCGCTGAACACGGCCGTGATGTTCATCGTGCTGGGCGTGGGCGTGATCTCCGCACGCCCGGACCGGGAGCCGATCGCCGCCCTGTTCAGCGGTACCGTGGGCGGCGCCGTCCTGCGTCGCCTGCTGCCGGCCGCGATCGGGATCCCGCTCGTGCTGGGCTGGCTCGTGCTCTCGGGGTACCGAGCGGGCCTCTACGACGCGGTCTTCGGGCTGACGTTCTTCGCCCTCGCGGACATCGTCATCCTGGCCGTCATCATCTGGTGGCATGCGACGGCCCTACACCGGGCGGACGCCGCGCGCCGGAGCGCGGAGGATGCGGCGCGGAATCTCAACGTGGAGCTGGAACGCCGCGCCGTGGAGCTCGAAGCTGCCAATCGCGAGCTGGAGGCCTTCAGCTATTCGGTCTCGCACGATCTGTGGGCCCCGCTGCGAGCGATCCAGGGCTTCAGCCGGGTCCTCGTCGAGGACCACGCGGCCCGGCTCGACGCGGAGGGCCACCGGGTGCTTGGCATCGTGACCGAGAACACGCGGAAGATGGGCGTGCTCATCGACGACCTCCTCGGCTTCTCCCGGATCTCGCGCCAGCAGGTCGAGCCGACGACGATCGACATGACCCGGCTGGCCCAGACGGTGGTCGCCGAATGCCGCCAGCTCGAACCAGACCGGGACGTCACCGTCACGATCGACCCCTTGCCGGTCGCCCGAGGCGATCTGCCCATGATCCGCCAGGCCCTCACCAACCTGGTCTCCAATGCGTTCAAGTTCACCCGGCCACGCCCGGACGCGCGGATCGAGATCGGCGGCGAAGCAGGGCCCACCGAGACGGTATACCTGGTCCGCGACAACGGCGTGGGTTTCGATCCGCGCCACTCGGACCAGTTGTTCAAGGTGTTCCAGCGACTGCACGGCTCGACCGAGTTCGAGGGCACGGGGATCGGGCTCGCCATCGTGGCCCGCGTCGCTCACCGCCACGGGGGCCGGGTCTGGGCAGATGGACGGGAGGGCGAGGGGGCGACATTCGCGTTCGCCCTGCCCCACGAGGAAGGGACGGGCGATGCCTGACGACGAAGTCGAGATCCTGCTCGTGGAGGACAACCCCGCCGACGTCGAGCTCACGCTGCGCGCGCTGACCAAACACAACCTCGCCAACAAGGTGCTGGTGGTCGGCGACGGCGCGGAAGCGCTCGACTACCTGTTCGCGACCGGTAGCTACGCCGGAAGGGCGATGCACGAGGCCCCCAGGGTCGTCTTCCTCGATCTCAAGCTGCCCAAGGTGGGCGGACTCGAGGTCCTCCAGCGCGTCAAGTCGGACGAGCGCACGAAGCGGATCCCGGTGGTGATCCTGACATCCTCCAACGAGGAGCGGGACATCGTCATGAGCTACGAGCTCGGCGGCAACAGCTACGTCGTCAAGCCGGTTGACTTCGAGCGCTTCTCGGAGGCCATCCAGGAGCTGGGGTTGTACTGGCTGGTCGTCAACCGGCCTCCGGTCTGACGGGCGTCGATGAGCGACCAGATTCGCGTTCTCATCCTCGAGGATTCGCCGGCCGACGCCGAGCTCGTCGAGCGCGAGCTCAGGCGCGGCGGCCTCGACGTCGTTCCGCTGAACGTCACGGCGAAGGGTGCCTACGTCCGAGCGCTGGGTGAATTCCGGCCGCGGATCGTCCTGGCCGACTACTCATTGCCGGACTTCGACGGGATCACCGCCCTCCGGCTGGCGCGGGAACGCGGCCACGAGATGCCGTTCATCCTGGTCTCCGGAACGGTCGGCGAGGAGCTGGCGGTCGAGGCCCTCAAGCTCGGGGCCACGGACTACGTGCTCAAGGGTCGGCTCGAGCGACTCGTTCCCTCGGTGCGGCGGGCCCTCCGCGAGGCCGAGGAACTGAACCGTCGCCGGCGCGCCGAGCAGGCCCTGCGGGCCAGTGAGGAGCGCTTCCGGGTCCTGCTCGACACCGCCCCCTACGCCGTCGTGGTCGTCGACCAAGCGGGGCGCATCGTGCTCGTCAACCCGCGGGTCCGGGAGTTCTTCGGATACGAACCCAATGAGCTCGTCGGCGAGACGCTGGAAACGCTCGTGCCGGAGACGCTCCGGTCGGTCCACGAGCGGCACCGTCGGGAGTACCTCCGAGATGCCCGGCCCCGCCTGATCGGTCGCGGCCGATACCTCCCGGCTCGTCATCGCGACGGGCGGATCTTCTCCGCGGAGATCAGCCTGACGCCCGTCCCCAGCGCCATGGGCGAACAACTCGTGATGGCGACCGTCGTCGACGTCACCGAGCGCGAGCAGCTCGAGACGCGCCTCCGCCAGGCCCAGAAGATGGAGGCGGTCGGGCGGCTCGCGGGCGGCATCGCCCATGACTTCAACAACCTCCTGACGGCCATCCGCGGCTACGCGGAGCTGGTCGCGACGGATCTCGCCTCCGACGACGCCCGCCACCGGGACATCGAGCAGGTCATCCGCGCGGCCGACCGGGGCGCCGACCTCACCCGCCAGCTCCTCGCCTTCGGCCGTCGCCAGATGCTCCAACCCGAGGTTCTCGATCTCAACGCCCTCATGGCCGACATCGCGCCGATGCTGCGGCGGCTCATCGGCGAGGCCATCGAGCTGCGAACCGTGCTGGACCCCACGCTGGGCCGCGTCCACGCCGACCGCAGCCAGCTCGACCAAGTGCTCGTCAACCTCGCCGTCAACGCCCGCGACGCGATGCCCGACGGCGGCACGCTCACGATCGAGACGGCGAACGTCGAGCTCGACGAGGACTTCGCAGCCACGCACGCGAGCGCGATGCCCGGCCCGCACGTGCTGCTCGCCGTCAGCGACACCGGCGTCGGGATGGACAGCGAGACCCAGGCCCACCTGTTCGAGCCGTTCTTCACGACCAAGGCGCCGGGCCAGGGGTCGGGTCTCGGGCTCGCCACTGTGTACGGCATCGTCAAACAGTCCGGGGGGCACGTCTGGGTCTACAGCGAGCCCGGCCACGGCTCCACACTCAAGGTGTACCTGCCGCGGTCCGTCGCCGAGGCGTCCGGTACGGCGCAGCCCGAGCCCGAGTCCGTGCTCGCGGCGCCCGGCGGAACGGGGACGATCCTGATCGTCGAGGACGATGAGAGCGTTCGCGAGTTCGCGCGGCGGACGCTCGAGGGTCGTGGGTACACGGTGCTCACGGCCTCGAACGGCGCCCAGGCTCTCGAACTCGCGGCGACGCACGCCTCGCCGATCGACCTGCTCGTCTCGGACCTTGTCATGCCGGGCATGCACGGTCGCGAGCTGGCCAGCCGACTCACCGAGTTGCGGAGCGGCCTGCGCGTCCTCTTCGTGTCGGGCTACTCGGAGAGCGCGGTCATCCGCGGCGGCGTCCTTGAGCCGGCCGTCGCCTTCCTGCCGAAGCCCTTCACCACGGACGCCCTGGCACGTGCGGTGCACCGTGCTCTCAGCATGGCCGTCGTGCCCGGGCAGTGACCGCGTCCGGCTGTGGCGGGACTGGCGTAGCAACGGCATTCCCAGCTGACAGGCGCAGCCGAATCAGCCACATGCGCACAGGCAGGCCTGACGGCGCCCGCCGGCCGAGGCCGCCGGGCGCCGTCGAGGAGGAGGATCGATGCCCAGCCGGCGCGCGGCCGGGCGCCGCCCTACACGCGACCCTTCGGCACCGTGCGCCAGTACGTCTTGTTGAAGACGATCTTGCCCAGGTGCCAGACCCTGTTCGGCTTCGGGGGCTTGGGCGGATGGTCGTAGTCGAACTGGAGGAGCGTCCCCTTGCCGTCGCCCACCTCGAAGAAGCACATGACCCTGCCCTCGTAGCTCGCGTGCTTCCCGGCGGGCTTCCGGCCCTGGATGTTGGCGGCGACCTGCTCCGCCACCACCGGCGCCTCGAAGTGCGCGGTGGAGCCGGCCTTGGAGAGCGGGAGGTCGGTCGCGTCGCCCAATGCGAAGACGTTGTCGCGGCCCCCGACCTTGAGGGTGTGGCGGTCCGTCGGCAGCCAGCCACCGGGCGCGGGCGCGAGCCCGGCGTCGATGACGAGCTGCGCGCCGGCGTGCGGCGGGACGAGGATCAACAGGTCGTAGTGGAGGTCCTCGCCCTCGAGGCTCTTCACGAGCTTCGCGGCGGGGTCGATCTCGTCGACGTTGAAGAAGGTGTGCAGCTCGATCCCCTTCTCCTCCAGGATCGGCGTCGCCATCTCGGAGACGCTCTCGATCGTGAAGGCGCGGCCGATCGGCGAGCAGTAATGGAGCGTCGCCTTGTCGCGCAGTCCGCGCTCGCGGAGCTCGGACTCGATGAGGAACGCGACCTCGAGCGGGGCGGGCGGGCACTTGTACGGCATCCCGGCGATCCCGATGACGATCGTCCCGCCGGTGAACGCGTCGAGCGCGCTGCGCAGCTTCTTCGCGGCGGTCGGGCTGTAGAAGTGGTGCGCCTCCTCGGAGAAGTGCTCGATCCGCTCCGGGACGATGCGCGAGCCTGTCGCGAGGACAAGCTGGTCGTAGCCGAGGCGGTCGCCGTTGTCGAGCTCCACGGTCCGGCCGTCGACGTCGATGCTCGTCGCAGTCGCGACCACGAGGTTCACCCGGCCGTCGAGAAGACCGCGCTCGGGACGCACGAGCTTCTGCGCGCTCTCACCGCCCATCGCGATGTACATGAAGCCGGGCTGGTAGACGTGCTGGCCGGTCGAGTCGACGACCGTGACCTCCGCCTTGCCAGCGGCGATCTCCTTCTTGAGCTGGCGGGAGATGAGGTTGGCGGAGAGCGTCCCGCCGACGCCGCCTCCGAGGACGAGAACGCGCTTCATCGGTCCCTACTTCATCTTCTCGACGACGATCTCGTCGTATCCGTCGCGGGTGAAGACCCCGATGAGCCGGTGGCCGGCCTTCTCGACCCACTTCGGGATATCGGTCTTGCTGCCCTTGTCGGCCGAGAGGACGGCGATGACGTCGCCGACCTGGCCCTCCTTGATCCCGCGGATGAGCTCCATGAGCGGGCCGGGACAGAACGAGCCGCGCGCGTCGATCGTGCGGGTTGCGGTGGGAGTGACGGCCTCGGTCATCGTGAACCTTCCTTCGAACGTGGTGGTGCGGGTCGGCGGCGGAGAGACCGCCCCCGACGGATCGTCAGATGAAGAGCGGTGCGCTGCCCTCGGCCATGAGTCCGATGACGGTCGCGGCGCCGACGGGCTCGCCCATGCCCTCGATGAGGTCGTCCTTCGTCAGGCCGAACATGTCCATCGTCATCTGGCACGGGATGAACTCGACGCCCATCACCTGGGCGACCTCGAGCAGCTCCTTGGGGCTCGCGACGTTGTACTTCTTCGCGAGCGAGCCCATCATCCACGGCCCCATCCCGAAGAAGTTCATCTTGCTGAGCTTCCGGTGCGAGACGCCCGGGCGCTGCATGAACGACATCATCCGCTGCATCCAGTTCTTGCCCGTGATGCGCCTGGAGTCCTTCACGAACGTCTGAAGGCCCCAGAACGTCACGAAGACACGGGTCTTCACGCCCATTGCGGCGCTCGTCGACGCGAGGATCATGGCCGCCCACGTCTTCTCGAGCTCGCCGCTGTAGCAGATGATGAGGACGTCGTGGGTCGCCGGCTGCTCGGCGGCCGACGCGGGAGCGGCCGCCGGCTCCGCGACGACCTGGTCCACGCCGCGGCCGGCGATGTCGACCGGGTGCTCGATGGTCTGGGTCATCGAATGATCCTTCCCTGCCTACTTCTTGCGGAGGACGAAGCGGTAGACGCCGCCCTCGTCCGACTGCTCGACGATCTCGTTGCCCGTCGATCGCGCCCACGCGGCGAAGTCCCGCGTCGAACCCTTGTCGGTCGAGAGCACCTCGATGAGGGCACCGGACGGGATCTCCTTGATCGCCTGCGCCGTCTTCACGATCGGCATCGGACAGCTGAGGCCCTTGGCGTCGACCGTCTTCGCGATCTCGAGCGCTGCCATGTGATCCATTCCTTCCTTCCGCGGCCGCTCGATCAGCTGCCGCTCGTCGGTGTCTGCGCTAGATGAAGACGACCTCGCCGTCCTCCGCCGCGAGGAAGAAGGCGGTCACGCCTTCGACACCGTCGACGATGGGATCGAGGTCGGATTCCTCGAGGTGGAGGAGGTCCATCGACAGGGAGCACGCCTGGATGTCGACGTCGCCGAGCTCCTTGGCCTGGCCGAGCGTCTCCTTCCAGCTCGCCTGCCCGGCGGCCCGGAGGGCGTCGACGGCGGCCCGACCGGCGGGACCCGCCTCCGGCGAGAGCCCGTGGTCTGCGTCGATACGGTCCCTGCGGAACGCATCGAGCGCCCAGTACTGAAGGAAGATGTTGACCCTCTTCCCGAGGGCGGCCGCGCCGGCGGTCATGACCGCGGCGGCCTGGAGCTTGTCGTCCGTGCCGGAGAAGAGGACGAAGCTGATCGTGTCGCTCATGCTGACCTCAGGCGGTGGCGGGCCCGACGGCCCTGTGGCCCGACGCCGCGGCGTCGCTGGTCTCGGTCATCTCGGAGAGGCGTGCGAGCCGCCGCGTGAGGACGCCGCGCATGATCGCGCACGCCGTGACGACGTCCGGATCCGCGAGCCGGTAGATGACCTCGCGGCCGGATCGCTCTGCCTCAACGATCCCCGCGGCACGCATGACCGCGAGATGCTGGGAGGCGTTGGGCTGGCTGATCCCGAGCTCGTCAGCCAGACGGGTGACGTCGCGGGGAGCTTCGGAGAGCCGATGGATGATCTCCAGCCGACGCGGGCTCGCGAGAGTCTTGAGGACGTCCGCCTGGAGCGCGTAGATAGGATCCATGTCCCGCAGTCTGCGACACCTGCGAATGTGCGCATATGTCCATACGACACTGAAGGCGGGGCCGATCGGCGGGCCCGACCGTGGGCCGTTCGGCCCGTCCGATCCGACGGACGTGGTCAGGTCGATGAACGGCCGTCGGCCTCCGCGAGCACGGCGATGACCTCTGCGTCGGGGACCTGGTCGAAGCGGGCATAGAAGCGACCGACGGCGTCGAACCGGTCGGGGACGGCGAGGACGACGAGCGCATCGCAGGCGGGCTCCAGGAGGCTGAGCGCCTCGTTCGAGGCGACCGGCGCCGCGACGATGACCCGGGCTGCACCGAGGGCCCGCGCCGCGAGGCACGCCGCATGGACCGTCGCTCCGGTCGCAAGACCGTCGTCCACGACGACCGCGACGCGCCCGGCGACCGGGACGGCCGGCCTCCCCGCCCGCAGCCGCGTCTCGCGTTCGCGAGCCGCGCCCACTTCCGCCTCGGCGAGGCGCGCGAGCCCCGCGTCGTCGAGACCGGCAGAGCGGCCGGCCCAGGGCTCCACGACGGTGGTGCCGTCGGCAGTCACCGCGCCGAGCGCGAACTCCGGATCCCACGGCGTGGAGATCTTGTGCGCAACGAGGATGTCGAGAGGCGCCGCGAGCGACCGCGCGACCGCCGCGGCGACGGCGACGCCGCCGCGGGGCACGCCGAGGATCACGACGGCACGCGGGTCGGTCCCCTCCGCCGCGAGCGCTTCCGCGAGCGCGGCGCCGAGGAGCGTGCCCGCCTCGTCGCGGTCGCGGAACGGGAGCGGCGTGACGTGGTCGTGCCGGGTCATCGGGTCGCACGGTACGTCGCCGGGTCGATCCCCGCCTGCGCGAAGAGCGCCCGGATGGCGGCGATCTCCTTCGTTGACGGACCGGTTCCCACCCCGAAGGACCCGAGCCGCACGAACCCGCCTCGCGCCGGGTCCTCGAGGATCGTCCAGATCGCGAACTGCTGGACCCGGAAGTCCGTGTTCGGGAAGGACTCAAGCGCGAGGAGCGCCGTGAGATCCTTCGGGAGCGACCGCTTCACGAGCTTGAAGCGGTCCTTCGCGCCGGGCTGGTCCTTGTGCATCTCGCTGCACGCCACCTCGAGCGTCGCGGTCTCGGTCGCTCCGGGTTCGAGGAGGATCACCTCCTTCGCGGTCACCACCATCGCCTGAACGCCACCGGCGGCCGCGTCGAAGACGGTCCCCGGGTTCACGACGACACGGAGAGGCTCGTCGACCTTCGAGGTCACCTCGATGTCGAGGCGCTCGAGTCCGTCGCCGCATCCCCGACGAGGACCAGCGCCACGAGGAGGGTGACCGCGAACGCGAGGACCGGCATGCGGATCGCACCCCTCCCCGCGACCGCGCCCGGGGCGTAGAGTGCTGCGACGCGCATGGCGTACCTCGCTTCGCTGGCCTGCCCCGGCCCGGCGCGCCGTGCCGGGCGGTCCGGCCCGTCACCCCCGACGGGCCCCCGGTCCGTCGGTCCATTCGGGCCAACCGTACGACCGCCCCGAACCGGACCGGTAGTGCCGGCCGTCACCGGACCTCCCCGGAGGGTCAACCGGTGGGGTCCGGTCCGCCCGCCGCCACGGGCCGCACGGCCCTACCTCCGCCCCGGGGGCCGCGCGACGCTGACCCCGTTTCCGGGGTCGCCTGCTCTCGACAGGGGCCTGGGCGCGATCCCGGCGGGAGGCTCCACGTGATGTCCGTCGCCCCGCTCGTGGCCCATCCGGTCACGGCGTCCCACCGCCGGGCCGACCGGTCGTTCATTCCGCTCTCCATCGCGTCGGCGCGCTGCAAGGGCTGCGGCCTGTGCGTCGCCGCGTGCGCCAAGGGCTCGCTCGAGCTCGACGAGGGCAGGGTGAATGCCCTCGGCTACCATCCGGTCCGCCTCGTCGAACCGTCCACCTGCACGAGCTGCGCGATCTGCGCGCGCGTC
The DNA here is from genome assembly GCA_021813655.1 of Chloroflexota bacterium. Lineage (GTDB taxonomy): Bacteria > Chloroflexota > Limnocylindria > Limnocylindrales > CSP1-4 > CAIYQJ01. The sequence goes on from JAKAJU010000062.1 coordinate 31,981, forward strand.
TGCCCTGACGCGGTCTTCACGGTCTACGCACCGCCGAAGGGAGGCGCGCGATGACCGTCGTCGCCGACAAGCCAACGGAGGCGCCACTCGCGCGCAGGACGCGGATCCTGCGGAAGGGCAACGAGGCCATCGCCGAGGCGGCGGTCCGAGCCGGCTGCGACGCGTACTTCGGCTATCCGATCACGCCGCAGGCGGAGCTCCTCGAGTGGATGGCCCGGCGGATGCCCGAAGAGGGGCGTGTGTTCCTCCAGGCGGAGAGCGAGCTCGCCGCGATCAACATGGCGCTCGGCGCGGCCGCGTGCGGCAAGCGGGTCCTCGTGAGCAGCTCGAGCCCCGGGATGAGCCTCATGGCCGAGGCGATGAGCTACATGGCCGGATCCGAGGTCCCCCTCGTCGTCGTGAACGTCATGCGCGGCGGGCCGGGGCTCGGGAGCATCGGGCCCAGCCAGGGCGACTACTTCCAGGCCACCAAGGGGCACGGACACGGCGACTACCGCCTCCCGGTCTTCGCCCCTTCCTCGATCGGCGAGGCCATGGACCTCGTCGCGACCTCCTTCGAGGTCGCGGAGAAGTACCGGACGCCGGTGATCCTCCTCGCCGACGGGATCCTCGGTCAGGCGATGGAGCCGGTCGAGGAGGTCTACCGGATGCCGCCGCGGCAGGACTTCGACTGGGCGCTCGGGGGTGCCGACGGCCGGCCACCGCGCGTGGTCAAGTCGCTCCACCTCAAGCCGGAAGCCCTCGAGGCACACAACCGGCACCTCCGCGCGAAGGAGGCCGCGATCCGCGACGCCGAGACGCGCTGGGCAGGCGAGCGGCTCGAGGACGCCGATCTCGTGATCGTCGCGTACGGGACCGCCGCTCGGGTCGCACGGACCGCGATCGCGCTGGCGCGCGAGTCCGGGATGCGCGTCGGCCTGTTCCGGCCCATCTCCCTCTGGCCATACCCGGACGTCGCGCTCCGCGCGCTGGCGGCACAGGCCCGCGGGTTCCTCGTCGTCGAGATGTCGGCGGGCCAGATGCTCGAGGACGTCCGGCTCGCCCTCGAGGGCGCGCGACCGATCGCGTTCCACGGACGGACGGGCGGGATGGTGCCGACGCCGGGCGAGACCGTTGCCGCGCTCCATCGGCTCGACAGGCGGACCGGAGGGTCGGGACGATGACGGTCGACGAGCTCACCGTCGAGGAGGAGCCCCGGATCCTCTACCAGCCGCCCGAGCTGCTCGCGGACCGGTCGACCTCCTACTGCCCCGGCTGCGGCCACGGCGTGGTCCATCGGCTCGTCGCCGAGGTCCTCGGCGAGCTGGGCCTGGGTCCTCGGACGATCGCCGTCGCACCAGTCGGGTGCGCGGTCTTCGCGTACGACTACCTCGAGCTCGACTTCGTCGAGGCGCCCCACGGCCGGGCGCCTGCCGTCGCGACCGGGATCAGGCGCGTCATGCCCGACGCGTTCGTCCTGACGTACCAGGGCGACGGCGACCTCGCGGCGATCGGGACCGGCGAGATCGTACACGCGGCGGCGCGCGGCGAGCGGATCACGGCCGTCTTCGTGAACAACGGCATCTACGGGATGACCGGCGGCCAGATGGCCCCCACGACGCTCGTGGGCCAGAAGACCACCTCGTGTCCCACCGGCCGCGATCCGGCCTTCACCGGGGCGCCGATCCCGATGACGGAGATGCTCGCGGTGCTGCCGGGCGTGGCGTACGCCGCGCGGGGGTCCGTCGCGGACGCGTCGTCCATCGGGAAGACGAAGCAGTACCTCAGGAAGGCCTGCCAGGTACAGCTCGCCGGCGCAGGGTTCGCGATCGTCGAGGTCCTCTCCACCTGCCCGGTCGGCTGGGGGCTGACCCCTGTCGAGTCGGTCGAGCGACTTCGCGACGTGGTCGCCCCGGTCTACCCGCCCGGGGTCATCGTCGACCGCACGTCGGCCACGCGGGGAGGCTGACGATGGAACGCTCGGTCATCTTCGCCGGGTTCGGCGGCCAGGGCCTCCTCTTCGCGGGCCAGGTCCTCGCCCAGGCCGCGATGGAGGAGGGCCGCGAGGTCCTCTGGATCCCGTCCTACGGGCCGGAGATGCGCGGCGGGACGGCGTACTGCACCGTCATCGTGAGCGAGGAGCCGGTCGGATCGCCCGTCGTCGAGCGACCCGACGTCGCCGTGGTGCTCAACCCGCCGGCACATGCGAAGTTCGCGTCCATGGTCGTACCCAACGGGGTCCTCGTGACGAACGCGACCCTGGTGGACGAGCGCGTGACGCGCGAGGATCTCTCGGAGATCGCGCTGCCGCTCTCGGAGCTGGCGGCCGCCGCCGGGGACGCGCGCCTGGTGAGCGTGGTCGCGCTCGGCGTCGTGGCCGCGCGCACGGGCATCGTGCTCGCGTCGTCCGTCCATCGCGCACTCGTCGACATCGTGGGGCGGAAGCGCCCGGCCATCCTCGAGATGGACGTGACGGCCTTCGACGCCGGGATCCGCGCCGCCGGCGGGCGGCCCATCGCCGAGATCGTCCGCGAGGAGACGCAGGCCGTCGCCGCCGCGGAGCGCGAGGCGACGCCAGCGGGCCACGAGCTGTAGCTGGCCGGGCGCATCGCCGCCCGCGCTCGCGAGGCTCCACGACCCGACTCGCGGCGTGTACCGTGATTCGCGCGCGCCCGGCGCGGCCGACGGGAGGCGCGGCTGCCGCCGACCGGCCGTCTGGGAGGATGGTCGATGACCCTGGAAGGGATCCTCGCGGGAGCGCTCGCGATCCTCATCGGGCTCGCGTTCGCGTTCGTCGGCTACCGGTTCTTCCTCGTCCTGCTCCCGATCTGGGGCTTCATCGTCGGGTTCGCGGTCGCCGCGAACGGCGTCGCGGCGCTCTTCGGGGGCGGGTTCCTCGCCACGATCCTGGGGTGGAGCGTGGGGCTCGTCGTCGCGATCGTGTTCGCCATCCTCTCGTACCTGTTCTGGTACGTCGCGGTCATCGTCCTCACGGGGACCGTCGGCTACGCGATCGGCGGATCGCTCCTCACGGCGCTCGGTGTCGACCCCGGCTTCCTGACGTTCCTCGCCGGCCTCGCCGTAGGCATCGTCTTCTTCGTCGGCGCGATCGTCCTCGCGGTGCCCAAGTGGGCCATCGTGCTCCTCACGTCCGTCGGCGGCGCCGGAGCGATCGTCCTCGGAGTCGCCCTCGCGATCGGACGCTTCCCCGTGTCGGCGCTCTCCGACGGCGGTGTCATGGGCGCGGCGATCGACGACTCGCTGCTCTGGGCGCTCGCGTGGGCTGTCCTCGCGGTCGCCGGGGTCATCGTCCAGCTCCGCTCGTTCGCGACGTACACCCTCGAGGTGATCCAGTACCGCGACGCCCGGTACGTGACGACGCGCTGACGCGCGGGGTCCCGGCACCCCGCACCGAGGATGGTCCGGGCGCTCGCTCGCGTGTCATGATGGGCGCGGCGAGCCCGGCGCAGCCCATCGTCCGGGCGTTGTGGAGGGCACCATCGTGACCGATCAGCCCCCGCCCGAGGGCGGTGCGCCCGCCCCGGAGGTACCGAACGCGGCGGAGGTCGTGCCGCCCGGCGTCCTCGAGTCCGCGGCCGTCGCGCAGCTCGCGCCCGAGGCTCCCGCCGCACCCGCGGTCCCC
>JAKAJU010000157.1 GCA_021813655.1 Chloroflexota bacterium
GGCGCTCGGCGGCGATCCTGGGCGCGTCAACCCGCTCGTCCCCGCGGATCTCGTCATCGACCATTCCGTGCAGATCGACGCGTGGGGGACGCCCGACGCGTACGCGACCAACGTCGCGCGCGAGTACGAACGCAACGGCGAGCGCTACCAGCTCCTCCGCTGGGCGCAGACGGCGTTCGCCGGCCTGCGGGTCGTGCCGCCCGGGACCGGCATCGTCCACCAGGTCAACCTCGAGAGGCTCGCGACCGTCGTCCGGGTCGACGCGATGGACGGCGCCGACGTCGCGTTCCCCGACACGCTCGTAGGGACCGATTCGCACACGACGATGATCAACGGCCTCGGCGTCCTCGGGTACGGCGTCGGCGGGATCGAGGCCGAGGCCGTCCTGCTCGGGCAGCCCCTCTACCAGCCGATGCCGCGGGTCGTCGGTGTCCGCCTCTCGGGTGAGCTCGCCCCCGGCTGCACGGCGACGGACCTCGTCCTCACCGTGACCGAGCGCCTGCGCAAGGTCGGCGTGGTCGGCGCGTTCGTCGAGTTCGCCGGCGACGGGCTCGCGGGCCTCCCGCTCGCCGACCGCGCGACGATCTCGAACATGAGCCCCGAGTTCGGGGCGACGAGCACGCTCTTCCCGATCGACGACGAGACGCTCGCCTACCTGCGCCTGACGGGGCGCCCGTCCGACCTCGTCGCCCTCGTGGAGCGCTACGCGAAGGAGCAGGGCATCTGGCGCACGCCGGGCGCCGGCCCCGACTTCGACGCGGTCATGGACCTCGACCTCTCGTCGGTGGAGCCGAGCCTCGCCGGACCGCGCCGGCCCCAGGACCGGGTGGCCCTCGGCGCGGTGAAGGCAGCGTTCCGGGCGGCCTACCCGGCCGGCCTTCCCGACGGCGGCGGGGCCACCTATCCGCGCGTGCCCGTCACGACTTCCGCTGGTCCCGCCGAGATCAGTACCGGATCGGTCGCGATCGCGGCGATCACGAGCTGCACCAACACGTCCAACCCGTCCGTGATGATCGCCGCCGGCCTCCTGGCGCGAAACGCCGCTGCGCGCGGCCTCGCCGTGGCGCCCACGGTCAAGACCAGCCTCGCGCCCGGGTCGCGCGCGGTCACCGCATACCTCTCGGACGCGGGCCTTCTCGCGCCGCTCGAGTCGCTCGGGTTCGCCGTCGCCGGCTACGGCTGCACGACGTGCATCGGCAACTCCGGTCCGCTCGACGCCGGGGTCGCCAGGGGGATCGAGGACGGCGAGCTCGTCGTCGCCGCCGTCCTCTCGGGCAACCGCAACTTCGAGGGTCGCATCCATCCGCTCGTCCGGGCGGCGTACCTCGCCTCGCCGCCGCTCGTCGTCGCGTACGCGCTCGCGGGCACCGTGGACGTGGACCTGACGACCGAACCCGTCGGGACCGGCCCGGACGGCCGCCCGGTCATGCTCTCGGAGATCTGGCCGAGCCCCGCCGAGGTGGCGGCGACGCTCGGCCGCTCCGTCACGCCAGAGCTCTTCTCCTCGACGTACGCGAGCGTCTTCGAGGGCGACGAGCGGTGGCGCGCGCTCCCGATCCCGTCGGGCGACCGCTATGTCTGGGATGCATCGTCCACGTACGTCGCCGACCCGCCGTTCTTCGCCGGGATGACGGCCGAGCCCGAGCCGCCGTCCGGGATCGCCGGAGCGCGGGTGCTCGCGCTGGTCGGCGATTCCGTCACGACGGACCACATCTCGCCCGCCGGGTCGATCGCCCCGTGGAGTCCGGCCGGCCAGTGGCTCCAGGCGCACGGCGTCGCGCCGGTGGACTTCAACAGCTACGGCGCCCGCCGCGGTCACCACGAGGTGATGATGCGCGGGACCTTCGGCAACATCCGCCTGCGCAACGCGCTCGCCGGGGGCAGGGAGGGACCGTACACGGTCCACTTCCCCGACGGCGAGGAGACGTTCATCTACGACGCGGCGATGCGCTACGCGGCGGACGCCGTCCCGCTCCTGGTCATCGCGGGCCGCGAGTATGGGTCGGGCTCGTCGCGCGACTGGGCGGCGAAGGGGACGCGCCTGCTGGGGATCCGGGCGGTCATCGCGGAGAGCTTCGAGCGCATCCATCGCTCGAACCTCGTGGGGATGGGCGTCCTCCCCATGGAGTTCATGCCGGGTGAGTCGGCCGCCACGATCGGCCTGACCGGGCGCGAGTCGTACGCGATGCCGGGCCTGCACGCGGGGATCGGGCCGCGCGAGAGGCTGACGGTCGTCGCGACGGCGGACCCGGCGGACGGAGGCGACGAACGGGTCTTCGAGGTCCTCGTCCGCCTCGACGGACCGATCGAGGTGGATTACTGGCGCCAGGGCGGCATCCTGCCGGTGGTCCTCCGACGGATCGCACGGGAATCCGCCGCCGGCTGACGCAGGAGCGGGTCCGGTCCTTGGGCCCACGGGGCCACGGGCCCACGGGGCCACGTGGCGGACGGGGCGGATCCTTGGGCCCACGGGGCCACGTGGCGGACGGGGCGGATCCTTGCGCGTGCCGCAAGAGCGCGACGCGCGTCTGCGTGACGCGCAAGGGCGCGACCAGCGGCGTGCGTCGGGGGCATCCGGCTCGGGACCCCACGCCCCCCAAGACGCTCTGACGCCCGCTCATGGTCGATCCCTTGCCTCTGACGCAAGGGTTCGACGACCCCGGCGCCAGCGGGTGGTTCCACACATCGCGTTCATGCGCGTGATGCAGGATGGTCGCCGGGGCCACCGGACGCGGCGCACCCGGCGCCGGGGCCACCGGACGCGGTCGCAACGGCTTCGCCCCTCGCCTCAGGCGCGCCGGGCGGTGAATCGCCCGGCCTCGCGGGCCACGTGCAGGCGGATCCCGTAGGCCTCGGACAGCGGTCCGTCGGCGAGCACCTCTCCCACCGGCCCGCACGCGACCGCACGGCCGTGCGCGAGGAGCAGCGCCCGGTCGAATCCGGGCGGGACCTCCTCGAGGTGATGGGTGACGAGAACGATCGCGATCGGACGCGGGTGCACCGCGAGCGCCTCGAGCCGTCCCACGAGGTCCTCCCGGGCGCCCAGATCCAGGCCGGCCGCGGGCTCGTCGAGGAGCAGCAGGTCGGGGTCGGGCATGAGCGTCCGGGCCAGGAGGACGCGCTGGCGTTCACCGGTCGAGAGCGTCGCGAAGGTGTGCTCGGCGAGGCCCGCGACACCCATCAGGTCGAGGAGGTCGCGTGCGCGTGCCCGATCCGCGTCCGAGAAGGCGTCCCACCAGGGTGCGAGCGCCCCGGTGGCGGCGCTCACGACCACCTCCGCCGCCGCGATACGGCCGTGGACGGCCTCCGCGAGCGCCGCGCTCGCGTCGCCGATCCGGCGCCGGAGCGCGCGGGCGTCGACCCGACCGATCTCCTCGCCGAGGACGCTGACGTTCCCGTGTGAGGGCCAGAGCCGGGTGCTCGCGATCGAGAGGAGCGTCGACTTGCCGGCCCCGTTGGGCCCGACGACGACCCAGCGCTCCCCCGCCTCCACCCGCCAGTCGACGCCGTCCAGGATCCGCGCACCGGACCGGATGACGGAGACGCCGCGGAGGTCGAGGACGGGGCGGGGCACGAGGCAGGCTCCTGGCGGGCCGGATCCGACGGACGACGGAGATGGGCGGCCCGACCGCCCGACCGGGCGGCGGCCGCGGTCCCGCGACGGCGAGGATGCCAGAGATGAGGAGGCCCCGCGCGGGTTCGACGCGGGGCCCCGGGGCGCCGGGAGAGGCCAGGCTAGGGCAGGTGCCGGTCCGCGAGGTACCAGCAGCCGAGGTCCGGCAGGATCGCCGGGTTGGTCTCACTGATGGAGACCTTCCCGAGCGGACCGCTGCCGCCGGCGGCGCCGTAGATGACGATGGTCGGTCCCATCGCCGTCATCTCGCGCCGGAGGTCGCCCGTCGCGTCATCCATGCACGTGGCGACGAGCCGGAAGTTGCCCGTGGTGAACAGGGTCTGGGCGATGCCTTCGGCCAACCTGGTGCTGGACCCCGCCCGCGCCCGCCCGCGCCCGTCCCCGGGGCGCCCTGCGCGCCCTGCGGCCCGGTCGGTCCCGCAGGTCCCGCAGGTCCTGTCGGCCCGGTCGGGCCCGGGACCTGGGCCGTGCCCCAGTACACGAGCCGGCCGCCGCCGGGAAGCTTGCACTGGTTGACGTCGCTCATGCGGACGTTGCCGTACGCGTCATAGCACGCGTACAGCGTCGCCGGGTTGGACGCCGCGAACGCGCCTCCCGCCGCGACGGCGACGAGGGCGAACGCTGCGGCTCCGACCGCGATCGGCCGGAGGCGTGGATGGAACGGCCTCATCGGCGCACCCTCCCGGGGACGCGCGCACGCGGGTCGGTCCCGCCGGTGGCTCGGCGCGGTCCGTCAGCGGCCGTGATCCCGGGCCGCGCGTCAGAGCCTCCCGTGGATGGGTCGACGATGCGCGAGCCCGTGGGCCGCTGCCACGAGCCGTTCGTCGGGAGCGCGCGCCGCGCCGCGCGCCGTGACCGCCGTCCACGTAGATTCTCACCATGACCGATCGACGAGACGCCCTCCGTGCCGCGCTCGGGCCGGTGGGGGTCTGGAGCTTCGCCCTGCAGACGCATCCGGCGGCCATCGAGCAGGCCGCGGCGGCCACCTACGAGGACCTCGGGTACCGCGCCGCGTGGTTCCCCGAGAGCATCGGGAGCAAGGAGGCGTTCAGCCACGCGGCGCTGCTGCTCGCCGGCAGCCCGCGGGTCGTCGTCGCGACGGGGATCGCGAACCTCTACGCGCGGGATGCGGCCGCGATGGTCGCCGGAGCGCGCACGCTCGCCGACGCATATCCGGGCCGGTTCGTCCTCGGGATCGGCGTGAGCCACGCCCCGTCCGTCGCGAAGCGCGGCGGCATGTACGGCAGGCCGATCGAGACGATGACCGCCTACCTCGACGCGATGGACGCGGCGGACTGGGTGGGTCCCGCGGTCGAGCGGCCGCCTCTCGTCCTCGCGGCCCTCGGGCCGCGGATGCTCGAGCTCGCCGCGCAGCGGGCCGACGGGGCGCACCCGTACTTCGTCCCGGTCGAGCACACGAAGGTCGCGCGCGAGCGGCTCGGGCCGGATCCCGTCCTCGCCGTGGAGATGACCGCCGTCCTCGAGACCGACCGATCCCGCAGCCGGGAGGTCGCGCGCGCGTTCGCCGGCCGGTACCTCGCGTCGGCCAACTACGCGAACAACCTGCTGCGCCTCGGCTGGTCCGACGCGGACGTCGCGGGCACCGGGAGCGACCGCCTGATCGACGCCGTCGTGGCGCAGGGGGATGCCGCCGCGATCGCCGCGCGGGTCCGCGAGCACCTCGACGCCGGGGCAGACCACGTGTGCGTCCAGCTGCGGGCCCCCGACCCCGCCGACCTCGCGGTCGGGGGCTTCACGGAGCTCCGCGATGCGCTCGGCGAGACGATGGGGCGGAAGCCCCGCGCCTGAGGCCGTCCGGCCCTCGGGGAAGCGACGAGGCGGAGGCTCGCGCCTCCGCCTCGGGATCGGGTCGATGGTGGGCGATACTGGGTTCGAACCAGTGACCTCACGGATGTGAACCGTGCGCTCTGACCGGCTGAGCTAATCGCCCGGTCTTGGTCCCGACGTCGCCGGGGACGACATTCTAGCGCGTGGTGGCCGCCGTCACCCGAGGCCGGGCCAGCGGTCTCGCACCTCCCGATCCTCGATTCCGTCGATCTCGAGAACCTTGACGCGAGCGGTCGCCCCGGACGCGACGCGGACGCGCGAGGGCGGTGCGCCGAGCTCCCGGGCGACGAGGCGGCAGAGCGATTCGTTCGCGGCGCCGTCCACGGGCGCGGCGGCGACGCGTGCCCGGAGGACTCCGTCGACGACGCCGTCGATCCGGTCCGCGCCGGCGCGCGGGGTGAGGCGGACGCGGAGTCGGCTCGTCACGCTCGCGGCTCGCCCGACCCGCGGTCCGCGGCGTCGACGCCGGGGGTCGCGACGGCCGGGCCGAGCGGGTCACCCGCCACCGCGGCACCGGCAGCCGCCGCTCCTCCGGGCGCCGGCCGGGCCCCGAAGATCGCCGTCCCCACGCGGACGATCGTCGCCCCCTCCTCGACCGCGACCGCGTAGTCGTGGCTCATGCCCATCGAGAGCGCGACACCCAGTCGCGACCCGCGCCGCTCTCGCAGCCGCTCCGACAACGCGCTGAGAGCCGCGAAGGTCGGTCGGGCGGCCTCGGCCGTGTCGACGAGCCTCCCGACGGTCATGAGGCCCGCGAGCTCGAGAGCCTCCAGGCGCTCGATCGTCGGCAGGTGGCGCTCGAGCTCGTCCGGGTCGAATCCGGCCTTTGCCGGGTCGTCGTCGACGTTCGCCTGCAGGAGGACGCGGAGGCGCGCGCCGGGCCCCACCTCGCCGCTGGCCGGGAGCCCGCGCATCTCTCTGACGATCCGGTCGAGCCGGGCGGCGAGCGCGAGCGAGTCCACGGTCTCGACGACGTCGAAGGTCTCGACCGCCCGCCGCGCCTTGTTCGCCTGGAGCGGCCCGATGAGGTGCCACGTGGCGCCCGGGACCTCGGGAGCCTTGGCCGCCGCCTCCTGGACGCGGTTCTCCCCGAGGACCGTGCAGCCGGCCGCGACGGCCGCACGGACGCGCGCGGCCTCGACGGTCTTGCTGACGGCGACGAGCGTGACGTCGGCCGCGTCGCGGCCTGCTCGCGCGGCCGCGTCTGCGATCGTCGCGAGCACGCGGTCGCGAGCGGCCCGGAACGCGGCCACGAGCTCCGCGTCGGGCGGCGGGTACGTGCCATCACCGGAGGTCATCCGGTCACCTCGTCCCTGGACATCAGGCCCCGGGCGGCGCCGCCCACGGGCCGACCCGGGTCAGCTCTTGCGGCGGAGGAACGCGGGGATCTCGAGGTCGTCCGCGTCGTACGTGCGCCGGACCGACGGACCTTCCGAGCTGCGGACGGACGCCGGCCTCTGCGCGGGTGCCGGCGCGCGCTCGACGGCAGCAGCGGCTGCGGCGGCCTCCTCGGCCTCGCCGATCGTCCGCTGGCGCTCGAGCTCGTCGAGGAAGGTCCGCTCGCGCTCCGTGCGCGCGGTGGGCGGCAGCGCGGCCTCGGCGGCGCCCGCCGCGGGCGCCTTGTGGGCGACCGGCCGACGGACCTGG
>JAKAJU010000013.1 GCA_021813655.1 Chloroflexota bacterium
GCCCCCTACGGCTTCGTCCGCAAGGTCATCAACCTCTACGCCCCGCTCCCGACCGGCACCAGCCAGGTCGTCGTCGTACTCTCCCTCCCCGTGGGCCGCTGCGTCCTCGAGAGGATGGAGGTCGTGCCGGCGGTCGCCGGCACCGGTGTCGGCGCCACCCAGACCCTCACCGCCTGGAAGGGCGGCGCCTCGAACACGGTCGTCGCGACCGCGAACCCGACACTGGCGAACATGGGCGTCGTGGGAACGCGCCTCGCCGGCACCGTCACCGCGTCAACGGCCAGCTTCGAGGACACCGACACCCTCTCCATCGAGTTCGTCGCCGGTGGCGTCGCGTTCACCGCAGGCGCCGTCAACATCGTCCTCACCTTCCGCGAGCGGCCGCAGGCCGCGGCGTAAAGCCATTCGTCGGGGCCGGGCGTCCTCCTCCCGGCCCCGACACAAAGGAGGAACCCATGCCGGCGATCCACACCTTCTTCTCGCAGGACAGCCCCGAGCTTCGGATCGGCGATCCGGTGCGCCGCGTCCTCGAAGACGGGTCGGAGCACGATGTCGCACCGGCCGAGATCGTCTTCCATCGCGGCTTCGCCGAGGTCGAGATCACCGAGCGGAACCTCTATCTCATCGCGCACACGCGACGGACGTACCCGCTCGACGACCTCGGTCCCTCGACCGACAGGGTGGCCGAAGGCACCGAGGGGTCGGTCGCCTGCCCGGTGTGCGGGAAGTCGCTCAAGACGCCCCTGGCCCTCAAGGGTCACCTGAAGTCCCACAAGGAGTAGCGCGGCGCCCATCGAGGGAGTATCGGTGTGACCTTCTCGTCCCTGCTCACGCTCCGCGGCTATCTCAACGTCGAGATCGCGGTGACCGACGACAACGAGACGACGCCGTGGTCGAAGACGGCCCGCAACCGGGCGATCAGCGAGGGGTACTCCGCCCTCTGGACGCACGGCGTCTGGCTACCCGTGACGGTGGACATCGCCACGCTCGACACCCAGCTCTACACGGTCTCCGGGATCATGGAGCTTGAGCGCGCTGCCCTCCTCGACTCGACGGGTGCGCTCATCGAGGACGTTCCCTCGGCGGTGCTCCGCCAGGAGGGGGCGACGTGGGTGCTCTCCGTCGCACCGTTGCCGACGGGCTACACGCTCCGCCTCTACGGGTGGACCGCCTACAAGAGTCTGTTCTCGGGGGACACCGACACCGATGACCTGCCGGCGGAGTGGTGCTATGTGCCGCTCCTGCGGGCCGCCGCCATCTGCTATCGGCAGGGGCGCGCGTGGTTCGCCCGGTACGGGAGTCGGCAGACCATCCCCCCCGCCATGAACCTCACTCTCGAGCAGCTCCTCGCCAACCAGATCGCGGCGGCACGGGAGTTCGAGATCGAGTGCAAGGCGCTCGCCGATCGGCGCCCGCGCGTCGGACGCCGCCTCGCGTCCTGGCGAGGCGCATGATGCTCGGCTTCCCCGCATCCTGGACTCACCGCGGCTTCGCGTTCAATGCGCACCTCTACGCCGACGGGACGCCGGACGAGGCGTACGTCCACGCGACCGTCACGATCGACGAGCGGCGCATCCTGACCGGCTACCGGGACCTGCGCGAGCCGCTGCATCTGGCGCAGGGCGGGACGCTTGGACGCGTCCACAAGAACATGACCCTCATCCAGCTCGTCGGTCGCATCCAGGTGGCGGACGCGACGCAGGCGGCGTCGATCAGCGACCGGGAGCGCGAGTTACTCGTCGCGTTCGACCCGTACCTCTGCTACCTCGACAGCCCCTCGACAGACGGTGCCTACGCACTCGACTTCTCGGAGGCCACGCTCGACACGACGAACTACCCCAGCGGGATCGTCCTCCTGCGGTACTACTGCCGCCCGACCGAGCGGCCGCTCATGTCGGAGCACCTCAACGAGAGGGGGTGGCGCAACTACAGCCTCGCCCTCGTGGCCCCCGATCCGCGCTGCTACGAACAGAGCAGCGGCAGCCTCGTCCTCACCCCCGGCTCTCCGTCGGGGAACATCATCAACCGCGGCTCGGTGCCGGGGCCTCTGCGGGCGACGATCCTCATGGCCGGCTCGGGCGCGGCCAACTTCACGATCACGGTCGGCGGTGTCGCCCTCGTGCTGAACCTCGCGGGCCTGGCGGCCGGACAGACCTGCGTGGTGACGATGGAGACCTGCGGCCCGTACGGTCGCGGCCGACGGGTCGTGGCCCCGGCCGGCACCGAGGCATTCTCCCGGAAGACAAGTGGGGCGGCGACGTGGCTTACCGCCCCGGCCGGCACGACGGCGGCCTCGATCGCGAACACGACGAACGTGGCCTCCTGCACGCTTGAGTGGAAGCACTCGCGACCGTGAGCGTCGAGTATTGCGTCGAGCTGTTCGACAGCGGGGCGACGTGGGGTCCGAACACGAAGCTCGCCGAGGTGTGGGACGCGCGGAACCTCGGGTGGTCGCGCTATGACCGGCTCGCCGGGCGCGCCTTCTTCACGGTCGGGCAGGACTCGCCGTACCTCGCCCTCCTCGACAAGCTCAAGACCCACGCGCGGATCACGCGGGTCGCCACGTCGGGGAACACCGAGGTCTTCAACGGCCTGATCGTCGACCCGGACTCCACGGGCGACGACGTGGTGGTCAGCGCCATCGACTACCTCGGCCTCCTCGGCGTCTCCCGCTGCGGGTACAAGACGATGTACCCGAAGGCCCTCATCGGGGGCGGGATCGTCTCCCCGGAGTGGACGCTCGCGAAGAACGCGACCGGGAGCCGGGTCGGCTTCATCGCGACGGGGACCATCGAGGATCCCGTGGGGACCGACGGGACGACGAAGATCAGGACCAACACGACCTTCGGCCTCATGGACCAGACGCGCCTGCGTCTGTTCTACGACCTGTCCGAGATGGCCCGCGCGAACACCGTCAACCACGTCACCTACGAGGTCACACGCTCGGGCACCTTCACCTTCAACTTCTGGAAGAACCGCGGGTCGGCGAGCGCCATCCCCCTCGTCCTCAACGGCACCGTGAGCGACTACCAGCGGTTGCAGGGGTGGGGGGCGTACCGCAACGATCTGGCGACCCTCGGGACGACGACCGGCGGCGGGTCGACGGAGATCATCAGCAAGGACACGGCGGCGATCGCGAGCCGCGGGCTCTGGCAGGACGCCGGCTCCATCCCGACGATCATGGGGATCGTGGGCAAGACGACGGAGGCGGACCAGCAGAAGGCGGCCACCGACCGGATGCTCCAGCGAGCGAAGCAGCAGAACGACGCCCTCGCCCTCGTGCTCGTCCCCGGCGCCATCGAGCCGTTCGCGGGCTGGGACATCTGCGACACGATGTGGGTCGAGATCGTCAACGGGCTTGACCAGATCTCGACGACGTGGCGCGTCCTCGGGGTGAGGACGATCTACGACGAGCGCGGCGAGACGCTCAACCTGATCGTCATGCCGGTGGTGTCATGAACGACTGGACCGACAAGGAAGCCTCGCGGGCCCTCGATGGCCTTCTCGCCCAGCGTGGCCGTGACGAACACGCGGCGCTCGAGGCTCGGTTGGGCGATCTGCCCTCGATCGTCCAGGCCCTTGCGGGGGCCGGCGGAGCCGCCATCGGTGGCGCCCCTTCCGACCTGGTGCAGGGCGTCACTGCGAAGGTCGGCCAGGGGAACCAGCTCGCCGAGCCGTCGCTGGACTCGGTGGTGCGGAGGCAGCTCGGGACGAGCGAGACGCGCGTGGCGCAGGATCTATGGGGCTCCTACACGCTCGTCAGCGGGACCGCGCCGACGACCCGGGTGGTGGACCTGTCGGCGATCGGGGCCGGGTCGCTGATGGGCTCCTCGATGTGTGCCGTCCACCTGATGGGCGCGGCTGCGGCCGGCAGCATCACCATCCGGATCTACACGAAGTCCACCGTGACCATCGCTGCGAACACGGCGGCCCTCCCCTACATCGTGGCGTCCGCGCGACTGTTCCGGTTCGCCTCGCCGTACAACGCGACGAACGTGACGACGTGGACGGCGACAGTGGAGCTCGTGCGCAACATCGGCAGCGCGCCAGTCGTCGTGGGCTCTCGCTCCTTCGACCTGACGCTCCTCGACGCGGCCGAGGACATCCTCCTGTGGGCGTCGGCGGCCGGCCCGTTCACGGTCGGTGATACCTACGACCTGCGGGTGAAGATCGAGTTCGCGGGGACGGGATCGGCCGCGACCGATCTCCAGAACGGGATCGGCGAGTGCGCGGTCGAGTTGGGCTACACGCCCGACCCGACCGTGTTCGTGCGCGACCGAACCCAGCGCCTCTACGACTTCGGGAACGGCGCCGACGGCGACCTGACGGTCTCGGGCACAACGACGATGACCGCGGACAAGGCGTACCGCAACGTGCTCATCACCGGCACGGGCCTCCTCAAGAACGCCGGCTTCCGGCTCGCCGTGAGCGACACCATCGAGATCTACGCCGGGGGGGTGCTCAGCTGTAGCGGTTCCCCGGGGCAGGACGGCACGGTTGGGGCCGGAGGGGCTGGCGGGGCGGCGGCGCCGGCGGGGACGCTCGGGGGCGGCACCGCTGGCGGACCGGGCGGCGCGCCGGCGGGGAACGGCACGGCCGGCACGAATGACGGGACCACCCAGCTCGGCGGGAACGGCGGGAACGGTGGTCTCGCATCGCCCGGATCGGGCACGGCAGGCGCCGGCGGAACAGGCTCGTACTCGTCCACGCACGGTGGTTACTCCGACGGGATGACGGGCAAGTCCGGCCTCTATCCGGACGGCGCGGCGATCACCGGCGGCTGTGGGGGTGGCGGGGGGGCTGGTGGCACTGGTGGTGGCGGTGGTGGTGGCGGCGGTGGTGGCGGCGTCGTGGCGGTCACCGCCCGCCGGATCAAGAACTCCGGCACGATCCGCGCGGAAGGCGGCCCCGGCGGGAACGGCTACTCCAGCATCGGCGGTGGTGGTGGCGGCGGTGGTGGCGGCGTGGTCCTCCTGGTCTACGAGTCGCTGGCCCTGGGTACAGAGTCGGCCGCCGGCGGGACGAAGGGGACGAGCGGCGGGGCGGCGGCCCAGGATGGCGTGGTCGGGACGGTCATCAAGTGGCAGGTGTAAGCGGTTGCCCCTGCCCCTGTGCGGTGTGATACTGCTAGAGAGCAGACAGGAGAGACGATGGGCCGAGAGAGATGAGCGGAAGCGACATCCCGCTCCGCCGAGCGGACGATGTTCCCGAGGTCGGCCTGACGTTGCACGAGATGGTGCTCCGGCACGACCGAGACATCCGTGCTCTCCAGGACACACAGCTCGTGATGCTCACGACGACGCGGACGATCCTGCGACTCCTCGCGGTGACGCTCGGTACGTCTGTCATGGGGGTCATTCTCATGCTGGCGAACCTCGGCGACCTGCTCAGGATCGGAGTTCGGTGATGACGGACGAGCTCGTGTATGTGTGGGCCGAGGAGTCGAAGCTCCACCATGCCGTTCGACACGAGGGCGACCTCCTGTCGAACGAGGCGTGCAACCTCGACGACGTGAGGGGTGAGCGACACGTCAACGACCGGATGCCCGAGGGGTTCGACGAGGAGCGGATGTGCCGGCGCTGCTTCCCGGTGCCGGAGCAGTGATCCTCCACCGCCCGCGCCACCTCTGGCAGGGCGATCCCCACGACGACGACCCGCACGGCTGGGTGGACTGCGGCTCGTTCAGCATGGCGATGGCGACCGACGCCGTGAGTCACGGGACCGTCACGCCGACCGGGCACCAGTACCGCTCACTCATCAGGAGCGAGCCGGAACCCGATCCGGGCGATCCGGGCGTCACGAACGAGCAGCTCCTCGAGGCCGCCCGGCGCTTCGGCCTCCGGGTCACGAACGAGATCCGCCCGTGGACGAGTCTCGCCGCGTCCATCGCCGCATTCCGCGGCGTCACGCTGTCGGTCTGGTACCCCGACCTCGGCCCGTACCGGGCGCAGAAGACCGGGGAGTTCGGCCACAGCCTCTTCATCATGGCCCGCAGCTCGGACGGCAGGAAGTTCCTGATGTTCGACCCGCTGGCGAAGGCGCCCCGCTGGGTGCCGATCGAGACGCTGCGCGATGCAGCGCAGGAGTGGGGACGGCGGACGAGCGTGCGGGGTCGCGTGCGCTACCTGGTCACGATCGACCCGATCCCCTACGAGTAGAGGGAGGAACCACATGACCGTCGAAGAGGTCGTCACTCTCGGTGGCGCCATCGTCGTCGTCACGATCCTGACCGAGGTCATCAAGCGGGCGGCCGCCATGACCGAGGGGCAGGTGGCCCGGTTCGGACCGCTGATCGCGGTCTTCCTCGGCGTCGTCATCACGGTCGCTGCCAGCCTCGCGCAGGGCACCGATCCGGTGGCGGGTGGGCTGACCGGCCTGATCGCCGGGGCCAGCGCGAGCGGCATCTACAGCTACGCGAAGCCGATGGTGACGCGGACCTGATGTCCGCCACGTCGAGACGGGAGGTTCACATGTTCCGCAGGTTCGCGGCGACGCTCGCCGCCCTCGCCCTCGCCCTCGTGGTGGCAGCCCCGGCCTCGGCGGCCTCCACCTGCACCACGCCCGTCATGTGGTGGGAGGACAGCCCGGCCGGGATCGCATATTGGGTGCCCACTCTCAATGCCACCCTCCAGCCCTCGTTCCTCGCGGTGGGGGGCGGTGGCCGGGTGACCATCTACGCCTGCCGCTGACGATGCCTCTCCGTTCCAAGGCCCAGCGCCGCTGGATGCACGCAACGCATCCCGACATGGCGGCCCGCTGGGAGAAGGAGACACCGAAGGGCCGCCTGCCCGAGAAGGCGAAGGCCGCCGCGAAGAAGATCGGTCGGAAGAAGAAGCCCTAGACGGCGTACTCGAGCGTGTAGTCGTCGCATTCAGCGTATGGGTCGGGTGCCGTGACTACACACAGGTCGAGCAGCGGGCGGAGCTCGGCGCGTGCCATCCACGCGACGGCTCCGCCCTTCACTTCGCCGTAGGCCAGGAGCGCCCGCGGCAGAAGCGACTGCACGGCGACCGGGACGGATCGCCACACCTGTCCGACCTCCTCGAGCAGCGAGGCGACCGACTCCATCGAGCCGACGTTCGGCAGGGTGACGAGCGACAGTTCGGCCTTCACCTGCGCGGTCTCGGA
>JAKAJU010000164.1 GCA_021813655.1 Chloroflexota bacterium
CGGCGTCGGCAAGGTGTACCGCTACACCACGAACCCGGAGACCTCCACGGGCGACGGGATCGCGATGGCGTGGCGGGCCGGCTGCCGCGTGGCGAACATGGAGTTCGTCCAGTTCCACCCCACGTGCCTCTACCACCCCGTGGAACGGACCTTCCTCATCAGCGAGGCGCTCCGCGGGGAAGGCGCCTACCTGACGCTCCCCGACGGGACCCGCTTCATGGCCGCCCACGACCCGCGGATGGAGCTGGCGCCGCGCGATATCGTCGCCCGGGCGATCGACTTCGAGATGAAGAAGCACGGTCTCGACCATGTCTGGCTCGACGCGCGCCACCTGGGCGAGCCGTTCCTGCGGGAGCACTTCCCGACGATCTACAACCGCTGCATGGAGCTCGGCATCGACATCGCCCGCCAGCCGATCCCGGTCGTGCCCGCGGCGCACTACACGTGCGGCGGGGTCGTCACCGATCTCGAGGGCCGCACCGACCTCCCGGGGCTGTACGCGGTCGGCGAGACGACGTACACGGGCCTCCACGGCGCGAACCGGCTCGCGAGCAACTCACTCCTCGAGTGCGCGGTACTCGGCCGGTCGTGCGCGACGCGCATCGACGCGACGGTGCCGGGCGAGCCGGCCGAGCTTCCGGCGTGGGACGAGAGCCGCGTCGAGATCCCCGACGAGATGGTCGTCGTCTCCCACAACTGGGACGAGCTGCGCCTGTCGATGTGGAACTACGTCGGCATCGTCCGGACGACGAAGCGACTCGAGCGCGCCCTCCGCCGGATCGAGCTCCTGCGCGGCGAGATCGACGAGTACTACGCGACCTTCCGCGTGAGCCGGGACCTCCTCGAGCTGCGCAACCTCGTCGCGTGCGCGGAGATCGTCGTCCGGTCGGCGCTCTCACGGCACGAGAGCCGCGGGCTCCACTACAGCGCCGACTACCCGTACACGCTTCCGGCGACGCTCCCGACTGTCGCGATCCCCGGCCCGCGGCGGACTCAGATCAGCCGCATCGAGTAGTCGATCGCGCGCACGTTCTTCGTCAGCGCGCCCACGGAGATCCGGTCCACACCGGTCGCCGCGATCCCGGCGATCTCGTCCAGCGAGATCCCGCCTGAGGCCTCGAGGACCGCGCGTCCGGCCGTGATCGCGACAGCCTCGCGCGTGAGGTCGAGGCTGAAGTTGTCAAGCAGGATGCTGGTCGCGCCGCTCGCCAGCGCTTCGCGGAGCTGGTCGAGCCCCTCCACCTCGATCTGGATCCCGACGGACGGTCCGGCGTCGAGCGCGCGCGCCGCCTCGAGCGCCTCGGCCACGCCGCCGGCCGCGGCGATGTGGTTCTCCTTGATGAGGATCCCGTCCCAGAGCGCGATGCGCTGGTTCGCGCCCCCGCCCACCCGGACGGCGTGCTTCTGGGCCAGGCGCAGCCCGGGGATCGTCTTCCGCGTGTCCAGCACGAGGCAGCCGCGTGGGTTCGGCGACGCGGACTCGATGGCGCGCACGTAGCGCCGCGTGGACGTCGCCGTGCCCGAGAGGAGCTGGAGGAAGTTGAGAGCCGGCCGCTCGGCGGACAGGAGGGCCCGGGCATTCCCGACGAGCTCGCACACGATCGAGTCCGCCGCCATCTCGTCGCCTTCGGCATGCGACCAGGCGAACGTCGCGCCCGGATCGAGCGCGCGGAAGCAGCCCTCGAACCAGTCGACGCCGCAGAGGACCGCCTCCTCCCTCACGCGGACGCGGGCGTGGGCCGGCCCGGCCGGAACGAGCCGGGCGGTCCAGTCGCCGGTCCCGATGTCCTCCGCGAGAGCCTCGCGGACGTTCCGGGTGCGTGCCTCCTCGAGGGTCTCGTTCGCGTCGACGACGCCGAAGGGACGCACGACGTCCCTACGCCGACCCGAGGTTCGGGACATGCCCGCGGTCAGAGGCGACGAGGCTCTCGGGGTGGGCGGCGACGAAGTCGAGCATCCGCTCGACGGGGGCCATCGCCTGGACGCGGATCGCGTCGGGGACCTCGATCGCGCCGCTTCCGGTCTCGAGGCAGTCGATGACGCCCTGGAGCGAGTCCATCGCCATCCACGGGCAGTGGGCGCAGCTCTTGCACGTCGCGCTGTTGCCCGCGGTGGGCGCCTCGATGATCGTCTTGCCGGGGGCCAGCTGGCGCATCCGGTGGAAGATCCCGTTGTCGGTCGCGACGATGTACTCGGTCGCATCGCCGTCCACGACCGCCCGCAGGAGCTGGGAGGTCGACCCGACGACGTCCGCCTGGGCGACCACGCTCGCGGGCGACTCGGGATGGACGAGCACCCTGGCGCCCGGATGCTCCGCCCGGAGCAGCTCGAGCTCGAGCCCCTTGAACTCATCGTGGACGACGCATGCGCCGTTCCACATGAGCATGTCGGCGCCGGTCTCCCGGGCGATGTAGTCGCCGAGATGGCGGTCGGGCGCCCAGAGGATCCGCTCCCCCGACGCGGCGAGGTGGCGGACGATCCCGAGCGCACATGACGAGGTGACCATCCAGTCGGCGCGTGCCTTCACCGCCGCGCTCGTGTTCGCGTAGACGACGACCGTCCGGTCCGGATGCGCGTCGCAGAACGCCGCGAAGGCGTCGGGCGGGCAGCCGAGGTCGAGCGAGCAGGTCGCGTCGATATCCGGCACCAGGACCCGCTTCTCCGGGCTGAGGATCTTCGCGGTCTCGCCCATGAAGCGGACCCCTGCCACCACGAGCGTCGACGCCGCGTGGTCGCGCCCGAAGCGGGCCATCTCGAGCGAGTCCGCGACGCAGCCGCCGGTCTCGAGCGCCAGGTCCTGCAGGTCGCCGTCGACGTAGAAGTGCGACACCAGCACCGCGCCGGTCGCGGCGAGGAGCTCGGCCGCGCGCCTCTTCAGCGCGAGACGCTCCTCCGGCGGCGGGACGAGGGGGACACGCGCCCATGCCTGCGCGATGCTCTCCGTCCCGTCCGTCGCGGGCAGCGCGTAGTCGATCTCGACCCGGCTCATCGCTCGTTCGCTCTCCGTCTCATCACGCCCGCCTGATCGTAGCGCACCCGCCCTCCGCACCCGGGTACGGCGCGGCGCCCCGCCGGCCCGGGCGCCGGCCGCAGCCATCACGGCGGCGGCAGCTCCGGGGAGTACGGCGCCTCCGTGTCGATGCTGCCGACGAACTGGGGCAGCCGCCGGTGCCCGAGCGCCTGCCGGATCGCCGCGTTCTCGCCCGTGTGGAACCAGTAGTGGTAGATCGTCCGCTGCAGCCGGTCGCCGCGCCGGCGGTCGATCGGCTGGCCGTCCTGCTCGAACCGTTCCACGAGCATCTCGGTCGTCAGCGTGTCCAGCCACGGGTCGGCGGCGGCAGTGATCTGCTGCCAGGCCGCCATCACGTCGGCGAGCGCCGGTGTGCTCGCGGGCGAGCCGTACGCGAAGGCCCGCCGGATCTCTGGCAGCAGCACGCTGTCCTGGCCGAGCCGGAGGAAGTACTCCTGCTCCTGCCACGCGAGGTGCCCGACGTTCCACGCGATGCAGTTCATCGGTTCGATCCGGCGGCGCGCGTCGGCGTCCTTCAGCCCGCGCAGCCCGCGCATGAACTCGCTCCGGGTGAAGCGGAGCTGGATGACGAGCGGATGCGGCATCGATCGACTCCCGGTGGGCGGACGCTGTCCGACGGAGGGTACGCCGGGCTGCACCCACCCGTCCGGCGCCCACAGCCGTACGATGACCACATGGCGTACGACCTGGATCGGTTCGTCGCCGCGCAGGAGCGCGTCTACGACGACGTCCTCGTCGAGCTGCGCCAGGGCCGCAAGACGAGCCATTGGATGTGGTTCGTCTTCCCCCAGATCGCGGGCCTCGGGCACAGCGAGACTGCGCGCTACTACGCGGTCGGCTCGCTCGCGGAGGCACGCGCGTATCTCGCGCACCCCGTCCTCGGCCCGCGGCTGCGCGAGTGCGCGAACCTCCTCCTCGCCGTCGGTGGACGGACCGCCGAGGAGATCCTCGGGCCGGTCGACGCGATGAAGCTCCGGTCGAGCATGACGCTCTTCCTTCGCGCCGCGCCTGAAGAGGCCGTCTACGCGAGGGTGCTCGATCGCTTCTTCGGCGGCGTCGTGGACGGCGCGACGGACGCGCTCCTCGGCTGACGCGCCGCGGACCGGGGCCGCGGTCGGGGCCCGGCGGCCGACGGGCCACGCCGGGGAACGGCTGACGCGCCGCGGACCGGGGCCGCGGTCAGGGCCCGGCGGGCTTACACTCGACCCCCGAGGGGTCGGTCTCGGACGGCCGTTCCCCTCCGCTCCCGATCTTCCGAGCGGACCGTCCCAGGCTGGGACGCGGTCGGCGCTGCGCGGACCGACGGGTCGCGGACTCGCGTACACCGTCGCGCCGACCGGGGATGAGGACGGGACCACCGACGATGCGAGCACGACCCTCGACACTGGTGCGCCCGCGACGACGCGCAGCGGTCGCGCTCGTCGCCGCCTGCGTCGCGGCCGTCCTGATCGGCGGCACGGTCGCCGCGGTCGCCGGCCCGACGCCCGCATCCGGGCGTGCGCCGGACGGATCGTCGAAGGCTGCGGCCGCGCCGGGCGCGACACCGGCACCATCGGCCTCCCCCTCCCCGTCCGGCTCACCCGACCCCACCGCCAGGCCGGATCCCAGCCCCTCGCCCACCCAGCCCGCGGTCCCGGGCTCGGGTGAGACCGAGGACGCGACGATCGTCATGAACCGGCCGGCGATCGCGTTCGAGGGGAACGAGCCATGGCAGATCCAGGTCCCCTCGACCGATGCCCACTTCGCCATCGGCTACGCGGACGCGCCGTCGTATCTGCCCGGCCAGACCCTCCGGTTGGCGGTGAGCACGGACGACCCGGTCTACGTCATCGACATCTACCGTGTCGGCGCCCGGTTCGAGCTCATGCTCTGGTCCGGGTGGCGGCCGGGCCGACGTCAGCCGGCGCCGATCGTCGAACGGTCCACGATGATGGTCCGCGCGCCGTGGACGTACACGTACAGCTGTCCGATCCGGGCGGACTGGCCGAGCGGCCTCTACTTCGCGAAGCTCACCTCGGGCGGAGCCGGCGCCCAGAGCTACGTGCCGTTCGTCGTCCGGTCGACGGCCGCAAGCCGCTTCCTCTTCGTCAGCGGGGCTCTCAACTCGCAGGCGTACAACACCTGGGGCGGGAGCAGCCTGTATGCGAGCAGGATCGGCAGCCCGGCGCCGGGCGCACGCCGGGCGTTCGCCGTCAACCTGGACCGGCCCTTCGCGCGCCAGGACGGGATGGGCGAGCTCTTCGGCGGCGAGATCCCGTTCGCCCTCTGGCTCGAGCGGCGGGGCTTCGACGTCACCTACACGACCGACTACGACCTCTCGATCCACCCGAGCAGCCAGCCGATGCCGAAGGCGACGATCTTCGGCGGCCACGACGAGTACTGGGGAGGGGCCCTCCGCGACTGGCTCGAACTGCACGTGCTCACCCGCGGCGACATGGGCCTCGGCGTCTTCGCGGCGGACACCGGGTACTGGCGCGTCCGGTTCAGCGGTGCGTCGTCCACGGGCCCACGGACGGTCGTCCTGTACAAGAACGCGCTGCGCGACCCGACGCTGCGGAAGGTCTGCTCGCGGAGGCTGAAGGCACCGGCGGAGGAGTTCCGCGCGCTGCCGTGCGGGACGCCGGGCTCGAAGAGCAAGCCCGAGCAGGCGCTCTACGGCATCCAGTACGGCGCGATCGTCCCCGGCTATCACCCCTTCTACCTTGCATCGGGCACCCCTGGGAGCCTCCTCGACGGTACGGGCCTGGAGCCGGGCGCGCTGCTCGGCGAGGTGGCCGGCGGGGAGGTGGACTGGACCTTCCCCGACTACCCGACGGTGTCCGGTCTCACCCTCCTCGCGGAGAACCGCGACCTCCGCGCGTACGAGGGGTATCGCACCCGGGCTCAGGCGGTCGTCGCCGCCGTCCCGTCGGGCGGGCGCACGTTCGCGAGCGGGACGTTCTGGTGGACGTGGGGCCTCGAGCCGCACTTCGCCGCCGACCACAGGGTCGCCCCCGGATTCGACCGCCTCACGGCGAACATCCTCGAGTGGCTGGCGGCTGCCGCGCCGTCGGCGGGTGGACCCGTCCCCGGCCCGACGCCCACCCCCGGTCCCGGACCCACGGTGACCCCACGCCCGAGCCCGACCGCCAGCGCGAGCCCGAGCCCGAGCCCGAGCCCCAGCCCCACCACCGGGCCACGCTGAGGGTGCGCCTGCCCGCGCCTCGCGCGCTCCCCGCGCCCGCGAGCATCCGCTCTCGCGCGCCGACCGCAGGCCTCCCGCGTCAGCCGACCGCCGGCTCCGTCAGTCGCGCGACGAGCAGGTCCAGCTCCGCGTCCGCGAGGCCCTGACCGCGCAGGAGCCTCCGGGCGCCGCCGTGGACCGCGTCGAGGTGCGCGAGCGCCGCGTCCATGAACTCCGGCGGGCTGTCCACGACCAGGCTCGCATGCCGCCAGTCGTCCGGCTCGATGTGCGCGACCGGCGACGCGAAGTACCCCGCCGACAGCGCGTAGTCCTCCACGATGACGTCCCGCGGGACGCCGCAGAGGTCGAGCAAGAGGGCGATCGTCACGCCGGTCCGATCCTTCCCCGCCGCGCACCCGATGACGGCCGGGAGCGCGCCCTCGGCGAGCAGCGCGCGGACCACCGCCGCGAGCTGCGCGGCCCGTGCGTCGAGGACGTGGCGGTACATGCCGGCGAGTCCGGCGTGCGGCGTGGGGTCGTCGGCGAGGAGCGGGATGCTCGCGTACCGCACGCCCGGATGGCGGCGGAAGTCGTTCGGCGCGATCTCGAGCTCCTCCGGCCACCGCAGGTCGATGACTTGCCGAAGCCCGAGGTCCACGAGGGCGTCCACGGTGCGCGCGGGCAGCCGCGCCAGCTCGTCCGAGCGCAGCAGCGTCCGCCAGCGCATCCGGCGACCGTCCAGGGTGGGATACCCGCCGACATCGCGGACGTTGCGCGTGCCGTCGAGCGGGAGGTGTCGATCGGGAAGGATCTGAGTGCTCATCGTCCCAAGGGTATCGCCGAACGCGATCCCAAGCCGGCCCGCCCCAGGCGTGGATCGTCGAGGAGTCGGACGCCCAGGCGTACTGAGCGCGGCTCCGCAGGGGCGCGCGAGGCCGCGTCCTCCTGCGTCCTCCTGCGACCTCGTCCCGTCCGCGGTGGGCGGCCATTCGGCCGGGGACTACCCTGTGGACGATGACGCATGAGATCCGGCCTCCAACCCCACCCGCGGGCGTCTCGTCGGCCTCCGCACCCGGTCCGCCGGTCATCGTCGCCGCCGGGTCGTCCGGGCCCGGACTGCTCGTCCGGGCGATCTGGTTCGTCTTCATCGGTTCGTGGCTGAGCGGCATCGCGATCGGGGTCGCGTACCTCTGCTGCGTGACGATCGTGGGTCTCCCCCTCGGGTTCTGGATCGTCAACCGCCTCCCGCTCATCCTCACGCTCCGCCCGCGGACCGATGTCCGGGTCGCGCAGGTGGTGGACGGGGTCACGTATGTACGCGGCGGCACGGTCGAGCAGCTGCCGACCTGGATCCGCGCGGTCTGGTTCGTGCTCGTCGGGTGGTGGCTCGGCGCGATCTACATGTGGCTGTCGTGGCTGCTCTGCGTCATCCTCGTCACGCTGCCGATCGGGCTGTGGCTCTTCAGCCGCGTCGGCGCGGTCATGACGCTGCTGCGCTACTGAGCTGCGGGACCGCGTCGCCGTGCCCCGCCTCGCACCCCTCTCGGGACTCCACGGCCGTCGGCCGGGTGTCGCATGACCGGCACCGAGGTGGCCGTCGCGCGGATCCACGGCGTCCGTGACGTGCGCCTCTCCAGGGAGCCGGTCCCATTCCCCGGCCAGGTGGATCGCTCATCCGCGTGGAGGTCACGGTCGCGCCCGTCGCGCCGGGGAGCTGAGGGCGCGCTCCGCGTCGGCGGCCGCGGGTCGCGAGGCGGCTGCGCCGCGGCGCGCCGCCCACGGCGTAGATTCGTGCCCACGCGCTCGCACGGAGGACCCTGGTGGAACACTCGATGCTCGCCGCCCGCTGGCATGGCCTGCGCGACGTGCGCGTGGAGCGGATCCCGGTACCCGACGCGGGTCCCGGCGAGCTCCTGCTCCGGGTGAGCTGGTGCGGGATCTGCGGGACGGACGTGGAGGAGTATCTCGACGGCCCGGCGGTCATCCCCGTCGACCGACCGAACCCGATCACCGGGCAGCAGGCGCCCGTCACTCTCGGCCATGAGTTCGCGGGGACCGTCGTCGAGTCGGGGCCTGGTGTGACGGGGTTCGCGCCCGGCGACCGGGTCGCGCCGGACATCTGCCTCTTCTGCGACGACTGCCACTACTGCCGCCGCCACGAGTACGCCCTCTGCGAGTCGTGGGCGACAATCGGCCTCCACGGTGACGGCGGCCTCGCGGAGTTCGTCCGGGTCCCGGCGCGGCAGTGCCTGCCGCTCCCGGATGCGATCGCGGACGACGAGGCCGCACTCATCGAGACGACGGAGGTCGGCGTCCGGGCAGTCCGCCACGGCGCCGTCGCCCCGGGCACGTCGGTGGCCGTCGTCGGCGACGGGGCTGTCGGGCTCGTCGCGGCCCAGGTCGCCCGTGCCGCCGGGGCGGCGACGGTCGTCCTCCTCGGCCATCGGACCGCGCGGCTGGAGACGGGACGGCGCGTCGGCGTGGACGCGGCGATCGACACGACCGGTCCTGGCTGGCGCGACGCCCTCGCGGACCTCACGGGCGGGCTGGGCGCTGACGTCGTGATCGAATGCGGCGGCGGCGCGGACGCGATCCGCGATTCGATCGCCGCGGCGCGGAAGGGCGGACGTGTCGTGCTTCTCGCGGTGACGACCGGGCCGCTGCCGGTGGACACGTGGCCCATCGTGGCCGGCGAGCTGACCGTCGTCGGGAGCGTCCAGCACCACTACGACGAGGACCTGCCCGCCGCGATCGACCTCATCGCGTCCGGCCGCGTGGACGTCCGGTCGCTCATCACCCGACGGATCTCTCTCGATCGCGTCGTGCCGGACGGGTTCGAGGCGCTCGCGGCAGGCTCCGGTGACATCAAGATCCTCGTCTCGACCCAGCCCGATGTGTGAGGACGGCGCCCGATGAGGCACGTGGTCGTGGCCGGCGGCACGAAGGGAATCGGCCTGGCGGTGGTCCGTCGCCTCGCGCGCGAGGGCTGGCAGTGCTCGATCGTCGACCTCGATCCCGACGGTGAGGCGATCGCGCGCGAGGCGGGCGGCGGCTTCGCCCGCGCCGACGTCGCGGACCCGGACGCCCTGGCTTCCTCGTTCACGGACCTCGCGACCAGCGTCGGCCCGCTGCACGGCCTCGTGAACAGCGCCGGGATCAACAGGACCGGTCCCGCCGCCGACCTGCCGATCGCGGACTGGCGGCGGGTCATCGACGTGGACCTGAGCGGGACGTTCTACGCCTGCCGCGCCGCCTACCCCCACCTCGTCCCGGGAGCGGCGATCGTCAACGTCGCATCCGTCCTCGGCGTCCGTGCCCGGGCCGGACGGGTCGCCTACTCCGCCGCCAAGGCGGGCGTCATGGCGGTGACGCGGACGCTCGCGATCGAGTGGGCCGACCGTCCGATCCGCGTCAACGCCGTCGCACCGTCGTGGACGGACACGCCCCTGATCCGCGAGCAGGTGGCGGCGGGGACGCTCGCGCTGGACGTCGTCGAGCGGGTCCCGATGGGGCGCCTCGCGACCGTCGACGAGGTCGCCGGCGCCGTCGCGTTCCTCCTTTCCGACGACGCGGCGTTCATCACGGGCGAGACGCTGTTCGTCGACGGGGGATACACGCCGGCGGGCTGACCGTGCGTCGAGGCCGCGCGGCCGCCTGGGCGGGCGGTGGGGCCCGCCGAGGTCGTCCCCGGGCTCAGTGGACCGTGGCCGGGCCCTCGAGCTCCTCGAACGTGATGCACCCGTCCACCGGGCACACGTAGCCGCACAGCCGGCAGCCGACGCACCAGTCGCCATCGATCGTCAGGTGCGAGGACCCGTTCGTGCGGTCGAGCCGGATCGCCTGGTGGGCGCCGTCATTGCACGCCGCGTAGCAGAGGTTGCAGTGGACGCACGTCTCCTCGTCGATGTGCGCGAGGAGGCGGAAGGTCTGATCGAGGTCACCCCAGTCGCCCAGGGTCGGAAGGGCGCGCCCGACCAGCTCGGACGGGCTGTGGAGCCCCCTGGACCGCAGGTACGTCGAGAGACCATCGACGAGATCGTCGATGATCCGGAACCCGAGGTGCATCACGCTCGTGCCGACCTGGACCGTGGTCGCTCCTACGAGCATGAACTCCACGGCGTCGTGCCAGTCGGCGACCCCGCCGATCCCCGAGACAGGGATGCGGATCTCCGGGTCCGACGCGACCGCCGACACCATGTTGAGCGCGATCGGCTTGACCGCCGGCCCCGAGAACCCCCCGTGGCTGCCCCTGCCGCGGACGTCCGGGACGGGCGCCCACGTGTCGAGGTTCACGCCGATGAGCGAGCTCACTGTGTTGATGAGGGCGATACCGTGCGCGCCTCCCGCCCGGGCCGCGCGGGCGGGCGGGCGGATGTCGGCGACGTTGGGGGTGAGCTTCACGAGGACCGGGATCCTCGACGCCTCCATCACCCATTCGGTGATCATCTGGACGTACTCGGGGACCTGGCCCACGGCCGCGCCCATCCCGCGCTCGCTCATGCCGTGCGGGCATCCGAAGTTGAGTTCGATGCCGTCCGCGCCGGTGTCGTTGACCTTCCGGACGATCTCGTGCCAGACCTCGGGCTTCGATTCGACCATCAGCGAGACGACGACGGCGTGCGACGGATACCGCCGCTTGATGTCGGCGATCTCAGCCAGGTTCACCTCGGTGGGGCGGTCGCTGATGAGCTCGATGTTCGAGAGGCCGACGATGCGGCGGCCGTCCACCTCGAGCGAGCCGAGCCGGGATGTCACGTTCCGGATCGGGTCGCCGATCGTCTTCCAGACGACGCCGCCCCAGCCCGCGTCGAACGCCCGGGCGACCATCTCGCCGGTGTTCGAGATCGGACAGCTCGCGAGCCAGAACGGGTTGGGGCCGCGGATGCCGGCCATGTCGGTGAACAGGTCCACCCCCGGGAGCGTCGCATCGGTCGGCCGCGCGGGGACGATGCGCGCGCCGCCGAGGCCGAGCGAGTCGACGATCGAGCGCGCGGCGAGCTTCCCGGCCTGCACCGCGTTGACGACCTCGGCGCCGCCGTTCGCGACGTCGCCGATCGCCCAGACCTTGGCGTTGCCGGTCCGGCCGGTGGCACGGTCGGTGGGCACGACGCCGTCGCGCAGCGGGAGGCCGAGCGCGGCGGCGAGCTCGGCCAGGCCCGCCGGTCCGCCCTGCCCGACGGCCCGCACGACGGTGTCCAGCTCGACCTCGAAGGCCGAGCCCTCGAGCGGCTCCGGCCGCCGACGCCCGGATGCGTCGGGCTCGCCGAGCGCCATCGACGTGAAGACCGCGCTCGACACGTGGCCGTCGCCACGGATCTCCACGGGCGCCGTCAGCCAGCGGATCGAGACACCGAGCGAGCGCGCGAGCTCGATCGCGTGCGGGTACGCGGGGGTCTCCACGGGGCCCCGCCGGTAGAAGAGGACGACCTGCTCAGCGCCGAGGCGGACGGCCGCGGCGGCCGCATCGAATGCCGTGCTCCCACCGCCGATGACGCCGACGCGACGACCGATCGGGGCGACGCCATCCGCGGCGTCCCATCCGTCGATGGCGTGGCCGATGAGATCGAGCGCGTCGACGACGCCCGGGAGATCCTCGCCGGGGATCCCGAGCGCCTTCGCCCGGCCGAGCCCGACGGCGAGAACGACCGCGTCGTGCTGCGCGAGGAGCGCGGTCGGGTCCACGTCGCGACCCACCGCTGCCCCGAGGACGAATCGCGCGCCGGCGCGCTCCACCTCGCGGACATCGAGCGCGACCGTCTCGCGCGGCAACCGCCAGGGCACGATCCCGTGGTCCGCGAGGCCGCCGGCGCGCTCGGCCGCGTCGTAGACCGTCACCGCGACGCCGGCCCTGCGCAGCTCCGCGGCGCACGCGAGCCCGGCAGGGCCGGCGCCCACGATCGCCACGGAGACGGGCACCTCCTCGCCGGGTGTGAAGAACCGCCCGCCCGACGCCGCGTACCGCTCGACCGCGTAGCGCTGCAGTCGCCCGATCTCGATCGGATGGTCCATCGCACCGCGGACGCACGACCCCTCGCACAGGCGCTCGACCGGGCACGCGGCACCGCAGGTGGCAGCGAGAGGGTTGGCGGCGAGGATCGTCCGCGCCGCGCCGTCGACGTTTCCCGTCGAGATCTTCCGGATGAAACCCGGCACGTCGATCCCGGTCGGGCAGGCGTGCGTGCACGGGGCGTCGAAGCAGTAGAGGCACCGCTCCGCTTCGGTCCGTGCAGCGGCCGCCGACAGCGGCTGCATCGGGAAGAACGAGTCGGGCCCCCGCCCGACCGACGTCTCGACGGTCATCTCCTGGACCTCGGTCGGTCGCCGGCGAGCGGCGACGGTTCGGGACGCAGGCCGTCATCGTCGGGCGCTCGATGCGCGGCGACGACGGCCGAAGAGCCCTCCGTCGCGGGCCGGATCGCCTCCGGTCAGGTGCCCGCCGCTCGACCGGTCGGGAGCTGCTCGACGGCCCCGGAGGCGGCACTCGGTCCGCGATCGGCGCGCCGGCGCGGCGGGCTGCGCTACTCCTCTGCGGTCGTCACGGTGAGCCTGCTCGCACCGCCCTCGACCTCGATCTCGTACCGCGACGCGGCGGCCTCGGCGCCCTCGGAGGCGAGCACGACGTTCCCGACGCCGGTGACCCTCTGGCCGTCGAGCGTGACCCGCGATGCGCCACCGCGAAGCCGGAGCCGGGCCGCGGACCCGGCCGGCCGGACGAGCGCGAGGTCGCTCATCCCTCCCGTGACCCTCACGACGACCAGGCCCTGCGGCTCCGGCAGGCGGAGAGAGATGCGACTCGCGCCGCCGGTGATCAGGAACGAGGCTAGGCGGACGGCCCGCAGGTCGCCATCGAGCGTGGATGCGCCACCGCGGAGCTCGATGTCCCATGGGATCGCGCCGTTGAGCACGATCCTCGCGCGGTCCCGCCGCCAGTGCGCCGAGATCTCGAGCTTCGAGTCGGCGATCCGCGCTCGCCAGTCGAGCCACGAGAACCGGCCGTAGTGGATCGTGACGACCCCGGCCCGGGCGCGGACGCGCGGCGTCGCGCCCGCGAACGTCGCCCTCACGAGGTCGCCGAGCATCGGGTCGCCGCGGAGATCGACGGCGGGTGCGGCCGAGGTGAAGACGAGGCGCCCGCGATCCGCCCCGGCGACGGGTGCGACGAACGACCCGGCGACATCCTCGGTCCCGTCCTCGCCCGCGCCGGGACCCCGGCGAAGTCGCGCCGTCTCCGATCGCGTGACCGAGAGGGTCGTCTCGAGGTACCCGCGGATGGTCTCGAGCTGGGCGCCGTCGTACCGCGCGATCGCATCATCGATCGCGCGCGCGAGGGCGTCGAAGTGCGCTGTCGCGGCGGCCACCCGCTCCCCGACGGGATCGACGAGCACCCGGCGGCGATCTGCCGGATCGGCGGTCCGCCGCACGAAGCCGGCCTGCTCGAGCCTGTCGAGCATCCGCGTCGCGGCGCCGGACGTGAGCCCGGTCGCGGCCGCGAGCTCACCCGCCGACAGGCGGCCGGCCTCCACGAGGATCTCGAGACACTCCACGTCCGTCGAGGCTAGGCCGATGCGATCCGCGACCGCCTGCGTGAAGAGCGCCGCGTGCACCCCGAGCCTGCGTGTCGCCGCCAGGACGCCCGCCGTCGGGCTCGCACCCGTCCCGGCCGGGTCCGTGGCGCCACCCGTCTCCGTCGTTGACATGGGTCCTGTCCCTCGCTATTGCCTGCACAGCGCAGAGACATTATAGCGCAAAGGACAAGCGCGGAGACGGCCTCCCGTTCGCCCCCGGCCGCGTGGCCGGCGACCACGCGAGGGCCTGCCGGATCCCCTGAGCGCGGGGGGGTGCGATGAGACACCGGAGACCGTCCTGCGCGGGCGAGGCCCGCGCGACACAGCACGATCGGGAGGCTTGCGATGACTGAGCTGATGGTGGAGACGCACGGTCTGAGGCGGACCTTCAAGGGTCGCGGCAAGACCGTGGAGGCCGTGCGCGGAGTGGACCTCCGCGTCGCGCCCGGGGAGATCTTCGGGTTCCTCGGGCCGAACGGCGCGGGCAAGACCACGACGCTGCGGATGCTCGCGACGCTCATCGAGCCGACGGAGGGCACCGCGCTCGTCGCGGGAGCCGATCTTCGGCGCGAGCCCGGCAGGGTCCGGGAGCGGATCGGATACGTCGCCCAGGGCGGCGGGTCCGACCCCGGCATGACCGGTCGCGGCGAGCTCGTCATCCAGGGCCGGCTCTTCGGCCTCGCCCGGAAGGAGGCCGAGCGCCGCGCCGTGGAGGTCCTCGAGGCCCTCGACCTCGTCGAGGCGGCCGACCGGACGGTGGGCACCTACTCGGGCGGGATGCGCCGCCGGCTCGACATCGGGATCGGGATGATCCACCGACCTCGCCTCCTCTTCCTCGACGAGCCGACCACCGGCCTCGACCCGCAGGCGCGCGCGCACCTGTGGGACGAGATCCGCCGCCTCCGCGACGGCGGAGCGACGATCTTCCTGACGACGCACTACCTCGAGGAGGCGGACGC
This sequence comes from Chloroflexota bacterium, assembly GCA_021813655.1. Classification (GTDB taxonomy): domain Bacteria; phylum Chloroflexota; class Limnocylindria; order Limnocylindrales; family CSP1-4; genus CAIYQJ01. Next base: position 14,719 of record JAKAJU010000164.1, read on the forward strand.
GCTCTGCGACAGCCTCGCGATCATCGACCACGGCCTGATCGTGGCCGAGGGGACGCCGATCGAGCTGAAGCGCGCGATCGCCGGCGACGTCGTGACGCTCGGGCTCAACGGCTCGACCGACGGCGCGCTGAACCTGCTCCGGTCGGCCCCGCGGGTGCGGGAGGCGGAGTTGTCCGACGGGACGGTCCGCCTGTACGTGGAGGACGGCGATCTCGCGCTCCCCGAGCTGCTGCGGCTGCTCGACGGCGCCGGGATGCCACCGTCGTCGATCTCGCTGCACCGCCCCAGCCTCGACGACGTCTTCCTCCGTCAGACCGGTCGCTCGCTCCGCGACGAAGCAGCCTAGGAGGCACCCGCAATGAAGCTCATCCGCGACACGTGGCTCATCTACGAGCGCTCGATGTACCTGACCCTCCACAACCCGGTCTGGGTCGTTCTCGGGCTCGGCCAGCCGCTCGTCTTGCTCCTGTTCTTCGGGCCGATCCTCAACAGCGTCGCCGTCAGCTCGGCCGGCTTCCCGCCGGGAGGGGCGTTCAACGTCTTCGTGCCGGGGCTCCTCATCCAGATCGCCCTGTTCGGGGCGGCCTTCGTCGGGTTCGGTCTCGTCGCCGAGCTGCGGTACGGGGTCGTGGAGCGGATGCGGGTGACCCCGCTGAGCCGCGCCGCGATGCTCCTCGGTCGGTCGCTCCGGGACGTCGTCATCCTCGTCGCGCAGGGCCTCCTCCTCGTCCTCGTCGCGCTGCCGTTCGGCCTCCGGATCGACCCGGCCGGGTTCGTCGTCTCCCTCGGGCTCCTCGCCCTCGTCGGCCTGGTGATGGCGCCGATCTCGTACTCCCTCGCGCTGATGCTCAAGAGCGAGGACGCACTCGCACCCCTCCTCAACGGGATCTCGCTCCCGCTCCTCCTGCTGTCGGGGATCCTCCTGCCGATGGCGCTGGCACCCGACTGGCTGCAGGCGCTCGCGAAGCTCGACCCGCTCAGCTACGCCGTGACGGCGATCCGGGCACTGTTCAACGGTCGGTTCGCGGACCCGGCCGTGGCGACGGGCGTCGGCCTCATGGCCGTGCTCGCGGCCCTCGCGATCGTCGCGGGCCGGCGCGCCTTCGCGCGCGCGGCCGCGTAGGGCGGAGGCACGGGGCGCGTCACGCACGGGCAGCGCGCCCCGCCCCTACCCGATCCCGTCCTGGCCGATCCCGGCGCAGACCTCGGTGACGGTCGCGACGAACGACTCGGCGGCCGGCGAGCGGTGCCGGTCGCGGTGCCAGGCGATCGCGATCTGGCGGGCAGGGACGTCGAGCGGCCGCGTCGTGACCCGCGGATCATCCGTGTCGACGGCGAGCGCCGGGAGCATCGCGGCCCCGTAGCCCGACGCGACGAGCCCCTGGATCGTCCCGTTGTCGTCGGATCGGAAGACGACCCTCGGTTCCAGGCCGTGCGCGCGGATCGACGCCTCGAGGAGCTGGTTGCTCCGGCACGCCCCGAAGCCGATGAGCGGCCCCTCGAGCACGGTGGCGAGCGAGGGGGCGGCCTTGCACGTCGCGAGCGGGGATCCGACGGCGGCGAGGAGGACGTACGGGTCGCGCAGGACCTCGGCGTGCGCGAACGGGCCGTCCGGGAGGGGCAGGACGCTGAAGGTGAGGTCGAGATCGCCCGACTCGACGAGCCGGAGGAGGCTCAGGTCGTCGTTGCTCTCGTGGAGCTCGACGCTCACGTCCGGCCACGCCGCGGAGTAGCGGCTCATGAGGGCAGGGAGGATGCGCGCCCCGACGCTCTGGTACGTCCCGACGCGGAGGGTCCCCGCTGCACCTGACGCGTACGCCCGGAGGTCGGCGCGCGCGGCGTCGAGACGCGCGACCATCGCGTCCGCGTGGCGCAGGAGGAGCTCCCCCGCCTCCGTCAGCGCGACGCGCCGCCGCCCGCGGCGGCGGTCCACGAGCCGCACGCCCACGATCGCCTCGAGGGACGCGAGGTGCTGGCTGACCGCCGACTGGGTGTAGTCGAGCGAGTCCGCGGCGGCGTGGAACGACCCGGTGCGCGCGATCGCCCGGAGGCTGTGCAGGTGGCGGAGCTCGAGGCCCGTCCATTGATCAGACAGCATGATCAGTTGTTTACCACACCACCGTTGCTCTTATCAACTGTTGAGCATACGGTGTGGCCATGGAACAGCTCATATCCGCCCTCGTGATCATCGCCGCGTTCGCGGTCGTCGCGGGGCTGGCGGCCATCCTCGGGGCCGATTCGCGGTCCTGGGAGGACCCGCGACCCTGGTGGCCGGGTCAGCGCGGCAGCTCCGACTGACGGCCCGGTCCCCTGCACGATCGACCGACGACGTCCCGCCTCCTCCGGCCCCCGGGCGCTGCCGAGTGCGTCCGGGGGCTCCCGTCTCCGCGGGTCGCGCGGCGTCCCTACATCTGCTTGAAGCGCGGACCCTCGCCGCCCTCGGGCGGCAGCCAGCGGATGTTCTCGAGCGGGCACTTGACCGCGCACGTCATGCAATGCAGGCAGTTCGACGCCGAGAGGACGATCTTCTGCCCGTCCCATCGGTAGACCTGGCCCGGGCAGAAGTGCGTGCACGCGTTGGCGTAGTCGGCCTCGCATCCGACGCACTTCACCGGGTCGAGGACCGTCATGTGCGGGGGCTCGTCCTCGCGGTGGAGCGACCCGGTGAGGCTCACGAACGTCGCGCCGTCCATCCCGCCCGGGTCCGGGCGGCCGAGGCGGGCGCCACGCTTCATCGAGTCGAAGTCCGGCTCCATCCCGAGGCGCGTGGGGATCCAGCGCTGGACCATCGAGAGCGGGGCGCCGACGTAGGTCCCGCACCGGAAGCTCTGCCGGTAGTTGCGTGCGCGGCGAAGGTCGGGCAGGACGCCGCGCGCCTCCAGCCTGTCGGTGTATCCGGCGAGCGGGATCCGGTCGCCCTCGGGCGCTGCGAGTCCCGCCGCGATGGTCTCGGCGGCCGCCATGCCCGAACGGATCGCGTAGTGGATCCCCTTGATCTTCTCCATGTTCACGAATCCGGCGCCGTCGCCGACGACGAGCGCCCCGGGGACCGCGATCTTGCCGAGCGCGTGGTACCCACCCTCGGGGATCGTCTTCGCGCCCGTCGCGATCGTCACCGATCCCTTGAGAAGGTCCGCGATGAACGGGTGGGCGCGGTAGCGCTCGAACTCGCGCTGGGGGGTCAGGTCGCCGTACTTCCAGTCGAGCCCGAGGATGAGGCCCACCGACACGAGCTTCTCGCCCATCCCGTAGAGGAAGCCGCCGCCGAAGACGTTGGCGGGGTTCGGGTAGCCGAGGGTGTGCATGACCCGACCCATCCCGAACCGGTTCTCGCCGGGGAACGCGACGACGGCCTTGATCCCGAGCGAGTACACCTGCGGGTTCCAGCCGCCGCCGAACCTCTCGCGCAGCTGCGTGGAGAGGACGCCGCGCGACCCGTCCGCGAGAACCGTGACGCGGGCGCGGATCGGCTCGGCAGGCCGGTGGTTGGATTTCTCGCCGCCGTGCGCGTCGAGCCCGAGCTCGCCGAGAGCGACGCCCGTGACGCGGCCGTCCTCAACGAGGAGCTCGCGCGCGGAGTAGCCGGAGTAGATGGCGACGCCCGCCTTCTCGGCCCGGTCCGCGAGGAAGCCGGTGAGCCGCGAGATGCTGATCGTCACGTCGCCGTGGTGGTCCATCGGCTTCGGGACGAGACGGGGCGGGATCCGGAAGGCCCGATCGCCGAAGAGGAAGTACATCTCGTCGCGCTCGACGGGATGGACGTGCTCCATGAAGCGGCGGTCGTCGCGCCAGCCGGGCAGGAGCTCGTCGAGGCAGTCGGGCTCGAGCGCCGCGCCCGAGAGCGAGTGGTAGCCGGGGCGCGGCGACTTGTCGATGACCGCGACGGACGCGTCGCTTCCCGACTCCGCGAGGAGCCGCCGGAGACGGATCGCGGTCGCGAGGCCCGCCGGGCCCGCGCCCACGATGAGGACGTCGAGCGGCGTGTTCATGCCTCACCTCCGGTCGCCCGGATGAGTGCCGGGACGACCGTCTCGATGTCGCCGACGACCCCGAAGTCCGCGTAGTTGAAGATCCTGGCCCTGGGGTCCTTGTTGACCGCCACGACGATCTCGGAGCCCTGCATGCCCGTGATGTGCTGGACGGCGCCGGAGATCCCGATCGCGACGTAGAGCCGGGGCTGGACGGTCTGCCCCGTCTGGCCCACCTGGTAGTCATGGGTCGTGAAACCGTCCTCGACGGCCATGCGCGAGGCGGCGACCTTCGTCGTCCCGCCGAGAAGCCGGCCGAGCCCGACCGCGAGCGGCTGGAGGTACTTCTCGAAGTCGGACCGGGACCGGAAGCCGTGGCCGCCCGCGACGATGATCTCGGCGTCACGGATGGAGACCTTGCTCGCGAACGACTCGACCGGGACGGCGGCCAGGCCCAGGTCCTCCTCGGAGAGCTCGACCGGCACCCGGACGACCTCGCCGGTCCGCCCGGTGTCGAGCGGCGGGATCTTGAAGACACCCGGCCGGACGGTCGCCATCTGGCACGGCGAGTCCTTCGTCATGATCGTGGCCATGACGTTGCCGCCGAGGGCCGGGCGCGTCTGCTTGAGGATCGCGGTGAGGTTCGTGGACCCCTTCGCGTAGTCACCGATCTCGAGGCGCGTGCAGTCGGCGGTGAGGCCGGACATGCACGCATACGCGACGCGCGGCGCCAGCTCGCGGCCGAGGGGGCTCGCCCCGAAGAGGACGACCTGCGGCTTGCGCGCGCCCACGAGCGCCGCGATCGCCTTCTTGTGCGCGAGCGGATCGAACGAGCCGAGAAGCGGGTGCTCGAGGACGTAGACGGTGTCCGCGCCCGCCGCGATGAGCAGGTCGGGGCGGTCCCCCGGGGTGTCGCACGAGAGGACGGCGCCGACGCGCTCGCCGAGGCTGTCGGCGAGGTGGCGGACCTTCCCGATGAGCTCGAGCGAGACGGAGCGGATCCCGTCTCCCTCCCGCTCCGCGACGACCCAGAACTCACCGTGGTACGAGGGCTCCTTGCCGTCGAGCACGTACTCCTCGCCGGCGTCGAGCTGGGCGCCGGGCGCGGCGGACTGGTAGCGCGCGGCGATCTTGCCGATGAGCGTCGCGGGGTCGGAGATGTACTCGACCGTCTTGGGCCGGTCCTCCGACGGGGAGAAGAGGCGGTAGACCTGCGTCCACGACCCCTTGAGGCCCACGCGCGTCGGGTCGGCCCCCACGGACTTCGCGTCCCACTCGTGGATCGGCGCCTCGCGCGCCGAGCGGGCCGCGGCGAACGTGCGGTAGAGGGGTTCGGTGCAGGCCGTGACGGTCACCAGGACGGGCCATCGGAGCGGGCGGACGTCCTCGATCCCTTCCGACGCGATCCGGCGGATGACGAGCTCGGGCTTCGTCTCGAGGCCCTTCGCGTACGCGATGTGGTCGATGCCGAGCTCCTCGGCGATCTCCGGCGGGACCTGGGCGGTGTCGCCGTCGACCGACTGCATCCCGCTCACGATGATGTAATCGCGCCGCCCGTCGAACAGCTCCCGCTCGATCCGGCGGATCGCCATCGCGAGCGAGTAGGCCGTGGCGGCGGTGTCGGCGCCGGCGAAGGCGTTGTCGGTAAGGAGGACGGCCTCGCCGGGGACGCGCGACAGGCAGTCGACGAGCACCTCGCGCGCCATCGGCGGGCCCATCGTCAGGAAGACCGTCCGGCCGTCCGGATCGGATCCCGCGAGCCGCTCCGCGAACGTCAGCGCGTGGAGGTCGAGGGGGTTGAGGATGCTGTCGAGCATCCCGCGGCGGAGCGTCCCCTTCTCCCTGTCCCACGCCTCTTCGGGGATGTTCGAGACGTCCGGTACCTGCTTCACCAGAACGATGCGGTCCATACCAACGAGGATAGGTGCGAAGGGGGACGAACCCGACGGCCCTTTGTCACAGCCTCGGCGTCCGAATGGTCCGGTCCAATCCGTCGCGGCACCGGGCACTGTCCGGCGGCCATGCTCTGTACTCTTGGTGGTCGGAGTCGGCCGCATCGCCCATTCCCGCGGCCGCCCGCCACCACGCGTCTCGGGAGGGAGCGACGATGCGCCGGGTGATCGACTTCTACCGGCTCCAGATCCAGGTCATGCGCGACTGGCGCCCCTCCGGGGGGTCGCGAGCGCGCCGGATCATCGTCACGCTCCTCATGAGCGTCATCGCCTTCGCGGTCGCGGTCGCCCTGACGCCGGGCGTCTCGATCCACGGTGACGTCGGATTCTGGTCGACCGCGGTCGCCGCCGCGATCGTCCTCGGGATCCTCAACGTCGTCGTGCGGCCGGTCTTCATCGCCGCGTTCGCCGGCGTCTCCGTCGTCGCGGTCTTCGCCGCGACGATCGTGTTCCAGATCGCCTCGTTCCTCGTCCTGCCGGTGGTCGTCGACGGCCTCCACGTGAATGGCCTCGTCGCCGCGGTCATCGCGTCGCTCATCTACGCTTTCGTCCTCACGATCCTCACGGCGGTCTTCTCCGTGAGCCAGGACGACTCGTACTGGGCTCTGCTCGTTCAGCAACTCGCGAGCCATGGTCCGGACGTCGTGAAGACGGACGAGCCCGGCCTCGTCATCGTCCAGATCGACGGCCTCCCGCACGACGTCATCTCGCGCCAGGTCCGCGCGGGCCGCGCACCGCACATCTCGTCCTGGCTGCGCACCGGCAGGTACCACCTCGCGATGTGGGAGGCGCTCCTGCCGCCCACGACCCCCGCGAGCCAGGCCGGGATCCTCCACGGGAACAACGACGGGATCCCCGCGTTCCGGTGGTACGAGAAGGACACCGGCAGGATCATGGTGACCAACCATCCGGACGACGCGGTCGTTGTGAGCCGGCGGATCTCGAACGGCGAAGGGCTGCTCTCCAACGGCGGCGCGAGCGTCGGGAACCTCTTCTCGGGCGATGCCGCCCGCTCGTACATGACGATGTCCACGATCAAGGACAAGGGGCAGGGCCTCGGGAAGAGCCAGACCTTCTTCTCCTTCTTCGCGAGCCCGTCGAACTACCTCCACACCCTTGTCCTGTTCATCGGCGAGATCGGGAAGGAGTACTGGCAGGCTCGACGCCAGGAGCGAGCAGGGATCGTCCCGCGGATGCACCGCGGCATGCCGTACCCCGTCGCCCGGGCGGCGACGAACGTCGCGCTGCGGAACCTCTCGACCGCGCTCGTCATCGAGGAGATGTACCGCGGCGCGCCCACGATCTGCGTCGACTACACCGACTACGACGAGATCGCCCACCACAGTGGTCCGGAGCGGCCGGAGAGCCTCGACGCCCTCGACGGTGTGGACAGGGCACTGGCGACGCTCGAGAAGGCGTCCACCCAGGCCCCGCGTCCGTACCGGTTCGTCGTGGTCTCGGACCACGGCCAGAGTCTCGGTGCCACGTTCCTCCAGCGCTACGGCCTGACCCTCGGCGACGTCATCCGCGAGCTCATGGGCGGTGAGGCGGAGGTCGAGGCGGCCGTCTCTCGCGTCGAGGAATGGGGCCAGACGAACGCGTTCCTCTCGGAGGTCACGCAGGTCAGGGGCGTCTCCGGGCGGCTCGCGCGGACGGCGCTGCGGAACCGGACGGCGGACGGAGTGGTCGAGATGGGCCCGACGCGGACGGCGGAGAGGAAGGCCGAGGCGCTCGCGACGGCGAAGCCGGAGGACCGGCCCGACCTGATCTGGATGGCCTCGGGCAACCTGGGGCTCGTCTTCTTCCCGCGGATGCCGGGACGCGCGACCCTCGAGCAGGTCGCGGCCGCCTATCCCGGGATGGTGGACGCCCTCGCGAACCACCCGGGCGTGGGCGCGATGCTCATCCGGTCCTCCGACCACGGGGCGATCGTCGTCGGCCGTGACGGGATCAACTTCCTCGACGAGGGACGGGTCGACGGGAAGGATCCGGTCGGCCAGTTCGGCGGGCGCGCACGCGAGGCGTTCCTCCGTCTCGACGGGATGCAGCACTGCCCGGACATCTCGATCGTCAGCCTCTACGACCCCGAGTTCGACGAGATCGCCGCATTCGAGGAGCTGATCGGGGCGCACGGCGGCCTCGGCGGGCCGCAGACGCGGCCGATCCTCCTCTTCCCCTCCGACTGGGAGCTCGACGAGGAGATCGTCGGCGCCGAGGCGGTCTACCGGCAGATCCGTCGCTGGGCCGAGCGACACCTCGGCCTGCGGTTCGGGCCCGACGGGAGCGCCGCGCCCCTCGCGAAGCCCGAACGGAGGCCGGTTGGGGAGGACGCGCCGGCGGCGTGACGGGCGAGCGCCGCGTGACGGGCGGACAGGCGACGGGCACGCATCGCGCGGGCCGGTCAGGGGCGCTCGGGATCGGGGAGCTCCTGTGGGACCTCCTTCCCGTGGGCCCGCGCCTGGGCGGGGCGCCGTTCAATGTCGCGGCCCACCTCGCGCGCATGGGCCATCGGGTCGGGTTCCTGACCGCCGTCGGCGACGACGATCTCGGGCGCGAGGCGATCGCCCGGGCGCGCGGGCTCGGCGTGGCGACTGACCTCGTCCAGGTGGTCAGGGACGTGCCGACGGGCACGGCCGGCGTCCATCTCGACGACACGGGGCAGCCCACGTTCGACATCCACGCCCCCGCCGCGCACGAGCGCATCCGGATCGGCGCCGAGGTGCTCGCGGCGATCGCGGCGGCCGCACCGGCCGCGATCGTCTTCGGGACGCTGGCCCAGCAGGCGCCGGCCGTCCGGACCATCACGCGGGAGATCCTCGCGGCGAACGCGGACGCGATGCGCGTCTACGACGTGAACCTCCGCGAGGGATGCTGGACGGCGGCGCTCGTCGACGAGCTCCTCCGCGAGGCGTCGGCGATCAAGCTCAACGACGACGAGGTCACGACGCTCGCGGGTGTCCTCGGCATCGACCTCGGGGGCACGGCCGGAGCCGGGGTCCGAGGTGCGCCCGGCGCGGAGCGTGCGCGCGCGAGCGTCTTCGCCGAGGCCGTGGCGGAGCGGTACGGGGTCGCAGTGTCCTGCGTCACGCACGGCGCGGCCGGGGCGACCGTCCGGACGCCCGAGGGCGGGGCCTCCGTCCCCGGCATCCCGGTCGTCGTGGCGGACACCGTCGGGGCGGGCGACGCGTTCACGGCTGGCTTCGTCGGCCGTCTCCTCGACGGTGACTCCCCGGCTACCGCCCTGCGCTTCGCGAACGCCCTCGCAGCGCTCGTCGCGTCACGCGAAGGCGCGATCCCGGCGTGGGAGACATCCGAGGTCGTGGGGCTCGCCACGCGCGGAGCCGGCTGAGGGGCGCGCCGTGGCCCGCGCGGTCGGCCGTGACGGCCGCCCACGGGCCTCGCTCACGCCGAGAGGACCGTGTCCCCGCGCATGAGGTAGCGGTCCACGCCCTGCGCGGCGATCCGGCCCTCGCGGATCGCCCAGACCACGAGCGACTGCCCGCGGACGCAGTCACCGGCGGCGAAGACGCCGGGCACGCTGGTCATCCGGTCCGGGCCGGCGCGGAGGTTCCCCCGCGCGTCGAGCTCGCACCCGAAGGCCTTCGGGAGGGCGGGCTCGGGGCCGGCGAACCCGAGGGCGAGGAGGACGAGGTCGGCCGGGATCGTCTGCGTCGTGCCCGGCAGCTCGCGCGCCTCCGGCCGCCCGTCGCCCGAGAGCGACCACGCGACGTCCGCGATCTCGATCCCGGCGACATGCTCGTTGCGGCCGATGAAGCGGCGCGTCGTGGTCGCGTACCGGCGCGGGTCCGCACCCCAGAGCGCCCTGGCCTCCTCCTGGCCGTAGTCGAGGCGGTAGACCTTCGGCCACTCAGGCCAGGGGTTGTCCGGGGCGCGCTCGTCGGGCGGCCGCGCGAGGATCTCGAGCTGTCGGACGCTCCTCGCCCCCTGGCGGATCGCCGTCCCGACGCAGTCCGTTCCGGTGTCGCCGCCGCCGATGACCACGACGTCCTTCCCGGCGGCGTCGATCGGAGGCTCCGCCGAGGTCCCGCCGTCGAGGAGGCGGCGCGTGTTCCCTCTCAGGAAGCTCATCGCGAGGTGGATGCCCCCGAGATCGCGACCGGGGACCGGCAGGTCGCGCGCGAGCGTGGCACCCGTCGCGAGGACGATCGCGTCGTGCTCCGCGAGGAGCTGCTCCGCCGGCATGTCGGGGCCGACGGTCACGCCCGTGACGAACCGGACCCCCTCGTCGGCCATGAGCCGGGTCCGCCGCTCCACCACGACCTTGTCGAGCTTCATGTTGGGGATGCCGTACATGAGGAGCCCGCCGACGCGTCCGGCACGCTCGTAGACGGTGACGAGGTGGCCCGCCCGGTTGAGCTGGTCGGCCGCGGCGAGCCCCGCGGGTCCGCTCCCGACGACCGCCACGGTCCGGCCGGTCCGGGCGAGCGGCGGCGACGGCACGATCCATCCGTTCGCCCACGCGCGATCGGCGATCTCCTGCTCGATCGTCTTGATCGCGACCGGGTCGCCGGAGATGCCCACCGTGCACGACCCCTCGCACGGCGCAGGGCACACGCGTCCGGTGAACTCCGGGAAGTTGTTCGTCCGGTGGAGACGGATCGCCGCCTCCCGCCACAGGCCGCGATAGACGAGGTCGTTCCATTCCGGGATCAGGTTGTTCACCGGGCAACCCGAGGCCATCCCCGAGATGAGGGTCCCGGTGTGGCAGAACGGGACGCCGCAGTCCATGCACCGGGCGGCCTGCTCGCCCAGGACGGCCTCCGGCAGGTGCGGGTGCGACTCGGCCCAGTCGCCGATCCGATCGAGGGGCGGGCGGATCTCGAGCGCGTCGCGCCCGTACTCGAGGAAGCCGGTCGGACTGCCCATCACGAGCCTCCCACGCGTGCGAGGTCCCGGGCGTTCTCCTCGAAGGCGGCCATCTCTGCCTCGGTCGCGGAGAGGCCAGCGGCGCGCATCCGCGCCTGCGCCTCGAGGACGCGGCGATAGTCGTGCGGGATGACACGGACGAAGCGGCGGAGCGCGGCGCCTCCGCCCGCGAGGATCGCCGCCGCCCGGTCGCTGCCGGTCAGGTCGCGGTGGCGCGCGAGGAGCGCGACGACCTCGGCCACCTCCGTGGGGTCCCCGACCCCGAGCGGCTCGAGGGCGACCATCTCCGTGTTGCACATCTCGCGGAAGGTCCCCGCCTCGTCGTAGACCCACGCGATCCCGCCGGACATCCCGGCGGCGAAGTTGCGCCCTGTGGGCCCGAGGACCAGCACGCGCCCGCCGGTCATGTACTCGCACCCGTGGTCGCCGATGCTCTCCACGACGGCCGTGGCACCGGAGTTCCGAACAGCGAAGCGCTCGCCAGCGGCACCCCGGATGAACGCCTCGCCCGACGTCGCGCCGTAGAGGGCGACATTCCCGGCGATGACGTTCTCGTGGGCGACGAAGGTCGCCTCGGCGGGTGGGCGGACCACGATGCGACCGCCGGAGAGCCCCTTTCCGAGGTAGTCGTTCGCGTCGCCCTCGAGCGCGAGCGTGAGGCCCGGCGGGATGAACGATCCGAAGCTCTGGCCCGCGGACCCGCTGAAGGCGAGGCGGATGGTGTCGTCCGGGAGGCCCGCGGCGCCCCAGCGGCGCGTGACCTCGGACCCGAGCATGGTCCCGACGGCTCGGTTCACGTTCCGGATGAGGAGGCTCGCGCGGATCGGGAGCCCCTCTGCCAGCGCCGGGGCGCACAGGTCAAGCAGGGTCGTCGCATCGAGGGACGCCTCGACGCCGTGCTCCTGGGTGATCGTGCACGACCGTCCGTGCGACGCCGGCACGTCCGGCTGCGCGAGGACGCGCCCGAGGTCGAGGTGGCGGGCCTTCCAGTGATCGAGCGCGGGACGGGCCTCGAGGCGGTCGGAGCGGCCGACCATCTCGTCGACGGTCCGGAAGCCCATCCGGGCCATGTGCTCGCGCACCTCCTGCGCGATGAAGCGCATGAAGGTCACGACGTGCTCGGGGTCTCCGGCGAACCGCCTGCGCAGCTCGGGGTCCTGCGTCGCGACGCCGACGGGGCACGTGTTGAGGTGGCAGGCACGCATCATCACGCACCCGAGCGCGACGAGCGGGGCCGTCGCGAACCCGAACTCCTCGGCTCCGAGCAGCGCCCCGATGACGACGTCGCGACCTGTCTTGAGCTGGCCATCGACCTCGACGACGATCCGCGACCGGAGGTCGTTCGCGAGGAGGACCTGGTGGGCCTCGGCGAGGCCGAGCTCCCATGGGACGCCCGCGTGCTTGATCGACGTGAGCGGCGAGGCGCCCGTCCCGCCATCGTGCCCGCTGATGAGAACGACGTCCGCGTGGGCCTTCGCGACGCCGGCGGCGACGGTCCCGACGCCGACCTCCGCGACCAGCTTCACGCTGATCCGCGCGCGGGGGTTCGCATTCTTCAGGTCGTGGATGAGCTCGGCGAGGTCCTCGATCGAGTAGATGTCGTGGTGCGGCGGCGGGCTGATGAGCCCGACCCCCGGCGTGGAGTGCCGCGTCTTCGCGATCCACGGGTAGACCTTGGACCCGGGGAGCTGGCCGCCCTCGCCGGGCTTCGCCCCCTGGGCCATCTTGATCTGGATCTCGCGCGCGTTGACCAGGTACTCGCTCGTCACGCCGAACCGCCCGCTCGCGACCTGCTTGATCGCACTGTTGCGCGAGTCGCCGCCCGGGTCCGCCACGTACCGCGCGGGATCCTCGCCACCCTCGCCGGTGTTCGACTTGCCGCCGAGGCGGTTCATCGCGATCGCGAGCGCCTCGTGCGCCTCGCCGGAGATCGAGCCGTAGCTCATCGCACCGGTCTTGAAGCGCCGGACGATGGACTCGACCGGCTCCACCTCGGCGATGGGAACGGGCCGCAGCCCCGGCCGGAGCTCAAGGAGGCCTCGCAGGGTCGCGAGGCGGGTGGACTGGTCGTCCACGAGGCTCGTGTAGTCCTTGAAGGTGCCGTAGTCGCCCGTGCGCACCGCCCGCTGGAGCGTGTGGACCGTGAGCGGGTCGAAGAGGTGCCGCTCCCCGTCGACGCGCCACTGGTACTGGCCGCCGGTCCCGAGCTGGCGGTGGACCACCGGCCGCTTCGGCGGATACGCGCGCGCCTGGCGGAGGGCGACCTCCTTCGAGACGACCTCGATCCCGATCCCGCCGATCCGGGTGGGCGTCCACGTGAAGTACTCGTCCACGAAGTCGCGGTCGAGCCCCAGCGCCTCGAAGACCTGGGCGCCGTGGTAGCTGTGGACGGTGCTGATCCCCATCCGCGAGATCGCCTTGATCACGCCCTTCACGAGGGCCTTCCGGTAGCGCCGCTCCGCGGCCTCGGTGGGTCCGGGGATGACCCCGAGGCGGACCTGGTCGTCGATCGTCTCGAACGCGAGGTACGGGTTGATCGCGCTCGCGCCGTAGCCGATGAGGAGGCAGAAGTGGTGCGCCTCGCGCGGCTCCCCCGACTCCACGACGAGGCCGGCACGGCCGCGCGTCCCCGACCGGACCAGGTGGTGATGGACCGCCGAGACCGCCAGGAGCGCCGGGATCGGCGCGTCGATCTCGTCGTGGCCGCGGTCCGACAGGATGATCTGGTTGAAGCCCTCGGCGATCGCCTCGGACGCGCGCTGGCGGAGATCCTCGATCGCGCGGCGGAGGCCGGCACCGTCCCCCGCGACCCGGTAGAGGATCGGGAGGGTGATCGTCCGGAACCCGCGCGACGCGGGCCCGCCGTCGAGCGCCCGGATGCGCTCGAGCTCGTCGTTCGAGAGGACGGGTGACGGAAGGGCGATCTGGTGTGCGGCGTCCGGCCCGGGCTCCAGGAGGTTGTCCTCAGGGCCGATCGACCGATCCGTCGCCATGATGATCTCCTCCCGGATCGCGTCGACGGGAGGGTTCGTGACCTGCGCGAAGAGCTGCTTGAAGTAGCCGTAGAGCAGCTGCGGGCGATCAGAGAGGACGGCGAGCGCCGCGTCGTTCCCCATGGAGCCGATCGGGTCGGCGCCACTGGTCGCCATCGGGTCGATGATCAGACGGACGTCCTCGGCCGTGTACCCGAAGACCTCCTGGCGCCGGAGGACGGTCTCATGGTCGGGCCCGATGACGCCCCGCGGCTCCGGGAGGTCCCCGAGCCGGACGAGCGACCGGCCCACCCACTCGGCGTACGGCCGGGCCGCCGCGAGCGCTGCCTTGAGCTCGTCGTCGGGGACGATCCGTCCCTCGCCGGTGTCCACGAGGAAGGTCCGGCCGGGCCGGAGGCGACCCTTCGCCACGATGTCGCCGGGCGGGACGTCGAGGACACCGGCCTCCGATGCCATGACGACACGCCCATCGCGGGTCACCCAGTAGCGACCGGGCCGAAGGCCGTTGCGGTCGAGCGTGGCCCCCACGCGCACGCCATCGGTGAACGCGATCGACGCCGGGCCGTCCCACGGCTCCATGAGGCAGGCGTGGTACTCGTAGAAGGCGCGCCGCTCCGGCCCCATCGAGGGGTCGCGGCTCCATGGCTCGGGGATCATCATGGTCACCGCGTGCGCGAGCGACCGGCCCGACAGGTGGAGCAGCTCGAGCACGTTGTCGAAGATCGCGGTGTCGGAGCCGTCGGCGTCCACGGCCGGCAGGATCTTCGCGAGGTCGTCGCCGAAGACCGACGACCGGAGCGCGGACCCTCGGGCGAACATCCAGTTCACGTTGCCGCGCAGCGTGTTGATCTCGCCGTTATGGGAGATGTACCGGTACGGGTGCGCGCGCGCCCACGAGGGGAAGGTGTTCGTCGAGAACCGGGAGTGCACGAGCCCGATCGCTGTCTCGATCCGCGGATCGGCGAGATCCGGGTAGAACGTCCGCAGCTGCGAGGCGTTGAGCATCCCCTTGTAGACGATCGTCCGGCAGCTCATCGAGGGGATGTAGAAGTCCCCGCGGCCGGGGAGCGCGCTCCGCTGGACCGACTTCTCCGCGAGGCGCCGCGCGACGTAGAGGCGTCGCTCGAACGCGAGATCGCCGGCGGGGTCCGGCGCGATCCCGGAGGGCCGGGCGACGAACGCCTGGACGATGACCGGCATGCTCGCCCGAGCCGTCGCGCCGAGGCCCGTCGGATCGACCGGGACGGCCCGCCAGCCGAGCAGGTCGAGGGCCTCGTCCGCGAGCGTGCGCTCGAAGCGCTCGACGCACGCGACGCGGCTCGCCTCGTCGCGCGGAAGGAAGGCCGTCGCGACACCGAAGCCGTCGCCGGGAGGCACGGCGATCCCCGCCTCCCCGGCGGCGACGCGGAGGAACCGATGCGGCATCGCGAGGAGGATCCCGGCGCCGTCGCCGGTCTCGCGCTCGGCGCCGGTGGCGCCGCGGTGCTCGAGGTTGACGAGGACCGTGAGGGCATCGCGGACGGTGTCGTGGGACGCGCGACCCGCGATGTCGCACACGAACCCGAAGCCGCACGCGTCGTGCTCGGTCGACGGCTCGTAGAGGGTGCGCTGGTCCGGTTCCTTGGGCACGGGCGGGTCCTCGCGGGGGTCGGGCCCGACGATACGGTCGACGGCGCGGGGAATCGGTGACGCGTCGGGGATGGTTCGGTTGCGGTTCGGATGCGGGTCAGCCGGCGTGCGCATCCGGCGCGCCGCGATGCGCGCGGTCCGGTCGGAGGACGTCGACGGCCGCAGCGACCGCGAGGAGCATCCCGACGGCGAAGACCGGCCACGGATACGGCCCGGGCAGACCGCCGGCGAGGAGCGCGGGGGCATCGAGGGTGTACGACACGATGATGAGGAAGCCGCCGACGATCGCGGCGGCCCACTGCCGGCGCCCGACATGGAGCGTGCGGCCGCGGCGCACCTCGCGCGACGCGACGAGGCCGACGGCCACCAGCACGACGCTCACGAGGACGGGTGACAGCACCGGCCCGGCCCACGGGACGGGGATGAGGAAGAGCAGGTCGGTCGTGGCCGGCGACGGCGGCCAGCCGGCGAAGACGTAGAGCCAGGCGTAGTACCCGATGTCCCACGCGCCGAACGTGACGGCCACCCAAGCGAGGCGCTCGAGCCGGGATCGGCCCGCAAGCACCCCGACCGAGGCGATCATGACGATCGTCGCGGCCTCCCGGCCGATCTCGATCGCCGCGAGGTCGCCCGCGTCGGCGATCGGCCTGATCGGGAAGACGGCGCCCACGTCGGCCCCGAGCGCACGCTCCAGGTAGACGACGACAGCCGACTCCACGTACGCCATCGCGACGGCGTACGCGACCACGACGAGCGCCGTCCAGCGCCACGACGTCGCGTCCCGCATGGCGGTCACGCTAGCACCCACGACGGGATGGAGCGCCCGACACGCCCATCGGCGGGATCGACAGCACCTGTCGATGCCGCGCGCGGCCCTTCGTCGTCCAGGTACCGGGCGGCACGGGGCCGGACCGGGACCGTGAAGGAGCGTGTGGAACGATGGCCAAGTACCTGCTCGTGTACGGCGGCGGCTCGATGCCGGAGACGGAGGCCGCGCAGGCCCAGGCCATGGCGGCCTGGGAGGCGTGGTTCGGCAGCCTCGGGAGCGCGGTCGTCGACCAGGTGAACCCGACGTCACACGCGCGGACGGTCCGGCCCGACGGCTCGGTGACGGGTGACGGGCATCCGTCCGCGACCGGCTACTCGATCCTCTCCGCGGCGGACCTCGACACGGCCGTCGGATTCGCGAAGGGCTGCCCGGTCCTGGCGGGTGGCGGCTCGATCGAGGTGTGCGAGGTCCTCGAGATCATGTAGGCGATCGCACCACTCGTCGGACCTCATCAGACGGAGGCGCGGAGCCGGCGCATCCACGAGGGGCGGCCACCCCGACGGTGGTCGCCCCTCGCCGACCCGCGCCCACCACCCGCCGGGCCCCGCCCGGGCGCCGGCGAATCGGGCCGAAAGGCCCTACACGCGGACCATGCCGTGACCGAGCATGCCGACTTTCAGGCTGGTAGAGGGAGATACCAGTGGCCGACCTTTCCACCGTCTTCACCGGAATCCGCTTCGAGAATCCGTTCCTCCTGGCGTCCGCGCCCCCGACCGAGTCGGAGTCGAACATCATGCGCGCCTACGAGGCCGGCTGGGGCGGCGTGGTCACGAAGACGATCGGCCTCCACCCGGTCGTCAACGTCCGCGGACCCAGGACCAAGTTCCTCCGCGTGGACAGCGGCGGCACGCGCCTGTCGATGGCCAAGCGCGACGGCGCAACGCTGATGGCTTCGTGGAACTGGGAGCTGATCTCGGACAAGCCTATGGACTGGTGGCTGCCCCGGCTGTCGAACATCAAGCGGGCGTGGCCCGACCGGGTCCTCGTCGCGTCGATCATGGCCGGCTCCGGGTCGGACCGGGAGCTCACGGCCTGGCAGACGCTCGTCCAGGGCGTCCAGGACGCCGGAGCCGACGCCATCGAGCTGAACTTCTCGTGTCCGCACATGGATCGCGTGGACATGGGCGCGAACGTGGGCAAGGACCCGGTGCTCTGCTCGGTCTCGACGCAGGCCGTCAAGGAGGTCGCGCGGGTGCCCGTATGGGTGAAGCTCACGCCGGCCACGGCCGACATCGTCGAGGAGGCCGCGGCGACTTTCCGCGGCGGCGCGGACGCCATCGTCTCGTCGAACACGTTCCCGGCGGTCCCGCTCATCGACCCCGAGACGCTCGAGTTCGAGGTCAACGTGGACGGGTACGTCTCGTCCGGCGGCCTCGGCGGGCCGGCGATCCTCGCCCAGTCCCTCGCGAAGATGGCGCAGATGACCCAGGCCTTCCCCGACCGGGAGTTCTCGGGGATCGGCGGGATCTCCGGCTGGAGCCAGGCCATCAACTACTTCCTGCTCGGGTGCGGCACCGTCCAGGTCGCGACGGCTGCGATGCTCGACCACGCGATCGGGCCGAACGTCGTGCGTGACCTGATCGACGGGATGACCGCATTCCTCGAGCGCAGCACCGAGCGGGGGTGGTCCACATTGGCCGACTTCCGGGGTCTCCGACGTGGCAATATCGTGGCGCAATCGCAGATCGGCCGACCGGAGTCCTCCGGGTACCACGGCGGATACGAGGACGAGGCCGAGGGCTACGCGACGCCAGCGCCCACCGCGTGATCCGATGAGCGGCAGCCGCCGGGCCGACTGAAGCAGGGAGGTGCCTTCGGAAGGATCCCGTCCGTGCGACCCCGCGACGGTGCCCACCGTCGCGTGTCATCGGTCTGACGAGACGCTCATGGAGGGAGGCTCATGACGGCGGCAGCGATGCCGAGTGGAGAGATCGTCTATCCGGACGGTCGACACGCACTCACGCCCGAAGCCGACGCGGCACTCGACGGATCCCCGCTCCACAACGAAGACCTCGCCCCGGTCCCGATGAAGAAGCGGACCTGGACGACGTACAACTACCTCGCCCTCTGGGTGGGCATGTCGATCAACATCCCATCGTGGGCACTGGCCGCCGGCCTGATCACGCTCGGGATGGACTGGGTCCAGGCGATCGTCACGATCGGCTTGGGCAACCTGATCGTGCTCATCCCGATGCTCCTGATCAGCCACGCCGGGACCAAGTACGGCATCCCGTACCCGGTGGTGTCCCGCGGCTCGTTCGGCGTCTGGGGCGCCAACCTGCCGGCCCTGTTGCGGGCCGGCGTCGCCTGCGGCTGGTTCGGGATCCAGACCTGGATCGGCGGTCTCGTCACGTTCGGTATCGGGGCCGCGTTCTTCACCTGGATCCTCGGTGACAACAACTTCTGGACCTCGGCGACCGAGATCTCGATCAGCTGGATCCCGGGCCTCACGGCGGTCCCCTACGGCTGGCCGGTGTGGCTCAGCTTCCTCATCTTCTGGGCCCTCAACATGTTCATCGTCGTCCGGGGCATGGACACGATCAAGCGGTTCGAGAACTGGGCCGCCCCGTTCATGGTCGTGGTGTTCCTCATCCTGATGGCGTGGATGGTCATCCGCGCCGGCGGCCTGGGCCCCGTCATGAGCCAGGCCGGCACCCTCGGCTGGGGCCCCGACTTCTGGGCCGTGTTCCCCATCTCGCTGATGGGCATGATCGCGTTCTGGTCCACGCTCTCCCTGAACATGCCGGACTTCACCCGGTTCGGTCGGAGCCAGCGAGAGCAGATGGTCGGCCAGGCGGCCGGCCTGCCGACCACGATGACCCTGTTCCCGCTGATCGGCGTGCTCACCGTCTCGGCCACGGCGGTCGTCTATGGGAAACCGATCTGGGATCCCGCCACGCTGGTCGCGGAGCTGAACATGCCGATCGTCGAGATCGTGATCCTCTTCACGCTCCTCCTGGCGACGCTGACCACCAACGTCGCCGCAAACGTGGTGAGCCCGTCGTACGACTTCTCCAACGCCTGGCCGAGGCGGATCTCGTTCCGCACCGGCGGAATCATCACGGGCATCATCGGCATCCTGATCATGCCGTGGTACCTGATGAGCGAGCCCAGCATCTACATCTTCACCTGGCTCGGCACGTACGGCGGCCTGACGGGCGCGATCGCCGGCGTCCTCATCGCCGACTACTGGCTGATCCGGCGGAAGAAGCTCGGCCTCGCCGACCTGTACAAGCCTCAGGGCATCTACCGCTACGCCCGCGGCTGGAACTGGCGCGCCGTGGTGGCGCTCGTGGTCGGCGCAGTCGTGGGAATCGGCGGCGCCTACACGCCGTCGGGTGGCTCCGGCCCGTTCCCTGCCGACGGCGTCATCCCGTTCCTCAAGCCCTTCTACGACTACAGCTGGATCGCTTCGCTCATCGTCGCGTTCGTCCTGTACTGGGTCCTTGCGTACTTCATCAAGCAGAAGAACCAGGACGTCGCAGAGGCGACCCCGGTACCGGCGGAGACCGCCTCGTAACCGTCGCAACTCCGCCGCCGGTCCTCGCGGCCGGCGCCGAGCACCAGGCATCGAGGCCCCTCCCGGCGGGAGGGGCCTCGATGCGTCCGGGACGGACCGCGCGCACGTGGAGGAGGCTTGCCGTGCCCGTCCGGAGACGTCGTGCCGGGGCGCGCGGTCCCGTATCGTCAGCGCATGAGCTCCTCCGCGTCGCACGAGGCGATGCCTTCGCGTCGGCCCGGCCGCCGGTGACCGGACGCGCGTCCGTCCCGGTGACGTCCCGCACTCCGCCGGCGGTGCAGCCATGACGATGGAGACCTGGATCGCCGCGGCGATCTTCGTCGTCGCCTACGCCCTCATCGCGATCGACCGATGGGACCGTACGCTCGTCGCGCTGCTCGGCGGCCTGCTCATGGTCGT
>JAKAJU010000113.1 GCA_021813655.1 Chloroflexota bacterium
GTCCATGTACATGAGCTCGACGACGGGGCGCAGGCCCGCGATCGCGGCCCCGACAGCGGTCCCGCAGATGCACGCCTCCGAGATCGGCGTGTTGAAGACCCGGTCCCGCCCGAACGCCTCGAGCAGACCCTTCGTCAGCTTGAAGGCCCCGCCGTAGTCGGCGACGTCCTCGCCGTAGAAGATGACGCGCCCGTCGCGGAGCATCTCGCCGACGAGAGCCTCGCGGAGCGCGTCGCGGTAGCTGATCGCGCCGTCCGCGTCGCGCTTCGCCGCGGGCGGCTCGGCATGGAGGACGACGCCCGGCGCGGAGGCAGGGACCGTCTCGGCCGAGGTCTCCGTGTAGAGGTGGTCGAGCAACGCGGACGGGGCAGGGTCGGTCCCCTGCGACGCCCGGACGGCTGCGCGGACGTTGCGCTCGTGCGCGCGCGCCTCCGCGGACGCGACCCCGTCCGCGTTCGCGACCCCGGCGGCGACGATCTGGCCCTTCAGGCGCTCGATCGGGTCGATCGCGCGCCATGCCGCCTCCTCGTCGCGGGTGCGGTACTCGTTCCGCGGGTCGGAGAGCGAGTGCCCGTAGTACCGATATGTCGACGACTCGATGAGCACGGGTCCGTCGCCGGCGCGGCAGAGTGCGGCCGCACGCCGGACGGCGTCGCGGACCGCGAGGGCGTCCATCCCGTTCACGACCTCGGCGTGCATGCCGTCGTCCGCGAACCCGGACCCGCGTCGCGCGAGATGCCGGACGCCCATGACCTCCTCGTCCGTCCGGTGCGTCATGCCGTAGTGGTTGTTCTGGATGAGGTAGATGGCCGGCAGGCCGTACGGGTGGTCGCCCGCGAGGTGGTTCGTCCACTGGTCCTGGGCCGCCCAGTTGAGCGACTCGAGCACCACGCCGTTCGCGTAGGCGCCGTCGCCCGCGAAGCAGCAGACCACCCGGTCGGAGCGCTCGTAGCGGCTGGCCATCGCCGCGCCGGTCGCGATCGGGACGCTCCCGCCCACGATCGCGTTCGCGCCGAGGTTGCCCGTCGAGAAGTCGCCGATGTGCATCCCGCCGCCGCGGCCGTGGCTGTAGCCCTCCTCCTTCCCGAACAGCTCGGCGATGATCCGGTACAGGTGCTCCTCGAGCGCGCCCTCGAGCAGGTCGTCGTGCGTCGTCGCGGCAGACGCCGGGACGCGTGCCCGGAGCTCATCGTCGGTCATGTGCCGGATCGCGGCGAAGCCCTTCGCCACGGCGTCCCCGTGTCCGCGGTGCGAGCTCGTCACGGCATCGTCCGGTCGCAGGGCGGTGCACGCGCCGACGGCCGTCCCCTCCTGGCCGATGGAGACGTGCGTCGGGCCGCGGTAGTCGTACCCGGGGAGGGCGTCGTAGCCGCCGGACCGGAGTCGGACGATCATCTCCTCGAGCTCGCGGATGGCGAGCATGTCGTCGAGCAGCGCGAGCGCCTCGGCGCCGGTGAGCGTCCCGGCCGCGATCTCGGAGGCGACGTCGCCGGCGTAGGTGAAGCCGGAGATCGTCCCGAGAGACTGCTCGAACGGCGCCATCTCGGGTCGCCCGTCACTGCGGTAGGCAGGCGCCTCGGCGCGGGTGGTCGTCACAGGGGGTCCTCCGTGGTTCGATGGCCCGTGAGGGCGTCGCGTGCGGTCAAGGAGCTTCCGGTCCGTCGAGGAGCTTCCGGTCCGTCGAGGAGGAGGCGTGCGGTCTCCTCGGTGGTGATGAGGCGATGCACGAGGCCGCTCCGGAGCGCGGCGCGGATGGCGGGCACCTTCGCCGCCCCGTCCGAGACGGCGAGCACGTCGGGGACCGCGCGGAGCTCAGCGGCGCGGATCGCGAGGCACCGGTCGGGCAGCCCGGCGGCCGACACCTCTCTGCCCTCCGCATCGAGGAGGATCGAGCAGATGTCCGCGACGGCCCCGGCGCGGTCGATCGCGGCCGCGTCCGACTCGGAGACCGCCGGACGCAGGGTGGACCCGCCCGGCGTCCACGCGCCGATGCCCACGATCGCGCGCGTCACCAGCCGGAACATGCGGAACGTCGTCGCGGCGTGCGGATCGGCGCGCAGGCCGGCGGCGACCTCCGGTGTGTCCACGATGAGCGGGACGTGGAGCGGGTACACGCTCCCCGCTCCCCGTCCGGTCATCCGACGGATGAGCTCGAGCGCGTTGATGTCGAGGTCCATCGAGGGGACGCTCCCGACGAGCTGGACCACGGTGCATCCGGGGAGGGGAGGAAGCTGCTCCACCATCGCCTGGAGCGTCCGGCCCCAGGAGATCCCCAGGACGTCCGATGCGTCGATCATCTCTGCCACCAGGCTCGCGGCGATCCCGCCGAGCTGGGATCGCGTGAACTCGGGCGGACCGGCGACCGATCGGACCACGATCGCGCTCCGGATCCCGAACGCGGCGGCCAGCTCGTGCGCGATGACGACATCGATCCCGGGCGCCGGGGCGATCTCGATCCGCACGATCCCGCGGCGCCGCGCGCTCTCGAGGAGCCGCGCGACGCGGAATCGCGAGACGCCGAGCTCGGTCGCGATCTCGCTCTTTGTCGCCCCGTCGAGGTAGAAGCGACGCGCAGCCATGACCGCGATGGCGTGGTCGGTGCGGGGATCCCCCCGCTGGGGGTCGATCATGGGGACTCCGATGGTGGTGCCGCACAGCATCCAGAGGCGACTCTACCAGTCGCACGTTCGAGCGACAAGCGCTCATCTGAGCGCACTCGACGAAGGGACGAGAGCCGCTCCCGTGGCCGTGCGCCGCGCCGCCGGACGCCGCAGACTGGCCCCATGCCACCTGACGCCGATGCCGCCGTCGCGCGGGCGCGCGCGCTCTTCCTCGACCGCCGCAACATCCATGGCTGCGCGGAGACCACGTATCTCGTGCTCTGCGAAGGGCTCGGCGTGGGCGACCCGGCCGACTCGTCCCCGGCGATGGCACTGAACGGTGGCATCGCATACAGCGGCGGCATGTGCGGTGCGATCTCGGGGGCAGCGATCGCCCTGGGTCTGCTCGCCGGCAGGCGGATCCGCGACCACCGGACCGCGAAGCGCGTCGCGCGCGAGCTGACGGCCGACCTCATGGACGGCTTCCGCGACGAGCACGGCGCCGTCGACTGCCGCGACCTGATCGGGATCGACCTCCGTGCGCCGGGCGCCCACCGGGCGTTCATCCGGAGCGGCGCCTGGCAGGACCGGTGCATGCGGCAGGTGGAGTTCGCGATCCGCGCGGTCCTGCCGCTGGCCGACGATGCGGCCTGGGATGCGGCGGTCCGTGGGATCCTCGGGACCGAGGACGATGCCGCTCGTGGGCCGGGCCGCGAAACATCGACCTGACGGCCCGACCTCCGCGCGTCCGCCCGGCGCCGTGCTGTACGGTCGCCGAGCGAGCCCCCGCCGCGCGATAGACTGCGCGGAGCGGGCGGATCCCGGATCGCCCCCAGAGGAGCAGGCATGGCCGAGGAGACTGGGGTCGCACGGAGCGTCCTCGCCGACCAGGTGAAGGACCGCCTGCTCCAGGACATCCTGTCCGGCGTCTATCCCCCGCATTCCCGGATCGTGGAGACGCGCGTCGCGCGCGCGCTCGGGACGAGCCAGGCACCCGTGCGCGAGGCGCTCCGCGGCCTCGAGGCCCTCGGCGTCGTCGAGATCACCCCGTTCCGTGGTGCCCGCGTCCGACGGCCGACAGCCCACGAGCTCCTCGAGGCGTACGAGGTCCGGGCAGAGCTGGAATCGCTCGGTGCCCGTCTCGCCGTTCCTCAGCTCACCGACGCGCTCCTCGACGAGCTGGTCGCACTCGGCGATGAGATGCAGGCGGCCGCGCGGGCGGGCGACCGGCACGCCGTCGCGATCGCCGACGCGACCTTCCATGGGCGGATCGTGGCGATCTCCGGGAACCACACG
Organism: Chloroflexota bacterium; assembly: GCA_021813655.1. GTDB lineage: Bacteria > Chloroflexota > Limnocylindria > Limnocylindrales > CSP1-4 > CAIYQJ01. Next base: position 3,897 of record JAKAJU010000113.1, read on the forward strand.
CTCGCCGAGGTCTGGCGCTCGCTCGAGCCGTTCTCGCGCACGTACATCACGCTGGTGGTGCCGGGCGCGGACGCGGCCTGGACGGCCAACCTCCACATGCCGATCATCGACGCCCTGCGCAAGCGCGACCCGGAGCTCGTCGTGGCGGCGCTCCACCGGCACTTCCGCGACGCCAGCCTCCGTCTCGAGGAGTCGTGGCTCGACGAGACGACCGGCGGGACGCCTGCGCCGGGACGGCCGGCGCAGAGGAGCTGAGGGACCGCGGGGCCACCGGGTCGGAACGCGGCCGCAGGGCCACCAGGCCGGGAACGCGGCCACGAACCTGCGTGCCCCCTGGGTCAGGCGCGGCGGAGAAGCGCCGAGACCTGCTCCGCGACGCGCGGCGCCGACAGGCCGTAGAGGTCGAGGAGGGCGGCGTTCGTCCCGCTCTCGGTGAAGATGTCCGGCAGCCCGATGCGCCGGACGCGCGTCGGGCGACGCTCGGAGAGCGTCTCCGCGACCGCGCCGCCGAGCCCGCCGATGATCGAGTGCTCCTCGATCGTGATGACCTCGCCCGTCCGCTCGGCGGCCGCGACGATCGCGTCGACGTCGAGCGGCTTGATCGTCGGGACGTGGATCACGTGGGCATCGATCCCGTCGGCCGCGAGGATGTCCGCGGCGTCCACGACGCGCGCGGTCTGCGCGCCCGTGCTCACGAGGGTCACGTCCCGGCCTTCGCGGACCGTGACGACCTCACCGAAGCGGAACGCGTATCCGTCGTCGAAGAGCCGCTGCGTGGCGTCCCGCATGAGCCGGATGTAGACCGGCCCGTCGTACGTGATCGACCACCGCAGGACCTCGCGGGCCTCGGTGTCGTCGCACGGGGAGACCACGACCATGTTCGGCATCGCCCGCATGATCGAGACGTCGTCGACGATCTGGTGCGTCTTCCCCGCCTGTCCGGTGAAGAGGCCGGCATATCCGCCCGTGATCTTCACGTTCGCCATCGTCTGGGCGATGAGGACGCGGACCTGATCGAGCGGTCGGACCACGGCGAAGGAGACGAACGTGCTGATGTACGGCACGAAGCCCATCGTCGAGATCCCGGCCGCGACGCCGAGCATGTTCTGCTCGGCGATCCCCATCTGGAGGTAGCGCTCGGGATGTGCCTTCTCGAAGATGTCGCCCTTCGTCGAGCTCCCGAGGTCGGCGTCGAGGACGACGATCCGCGGATCGGTCCTGGCCATCTCGGTGAGCGTCTCGCCGAAGATCTCGCGCTGGGCGCGACCCATCGGCAGCGTCATCGTGCTCCCTCCACCGCGTCCGGCGCGTCTTCGCCGAGGTCGCGCATCGCCTGGGCGAAGTCCTCGGGCGTGATGGCCCGCGTGTGCCAGTAGTAGCGATTCTCCATGAACGAGACGCCCTTGCCCTTCGTCGTGTGCGCGATGACCGCGACGGGCCGGCCGTCCGGTCGCGCGGCGGCCTCGAAGGTCCGGACGAGCGCCGCGATGTCGTGGCCGTCCACCTCCATGACCCGCCAGCCGAAGGCCGACCACTTCGCCACGAGCTCGCCGGGCGCCTCGGGCGGGTGGGGGATCCGCTCCGGGGCCGCGGAGGCGACCCAGCCGAACTGCTGGAGCCTGTTGTGGTCGACGATCGCGACCAGGTTGTCGAGGCGGTACCGGGCGCCGACCATCGCGGCCTCCCAGACCTCGCCCTCCTGGCACTCGCCGTCGCCGAGGATCACGTACGTGCGCAGGTCGCGTCCGCCGAGGCGGGCGCCGAGCGCCATCCCGACACCCGCCGAGATGCCCATGCCGAGCGACCCCGTGGACATGTCCAGGCCGGGGAGGCGGAGCATGTCCGGGTGGCCCTGCAGTCGCGACCCGACCGCGTCGAAGGTCGCCATCTCCTCGAGAGGGAAGTAGCCGCGCAGCGCCATCGCCGCATACAGCCCGACGGACGAGTGGCCCTTCGAGAGGATCAGCCGGTCGCGATCGGGCCAGTCGGGCTCGTCCGGCCGGATCCGGAGCGTGTGGAAGTACAGGACGGCGAGCATGTCGGCCGCCGACAGCGGGCCGCCGAGGTGGCCGGCCCTCGCGTGGTCGACCGTCCGGACGATCTCGACGCGGATGCGCCGAGCGATCTCGCGCAGGCGCTCCAGCTCCGCCGGTTCGAGCGCGGCGGGAGCCGCGATCTCGCTCATGTCCTGTCCTTCTTCTCGTACGACCCGGGGACGACCGGCGGCGCGAAGAAGCACACGAGCTCCATCTCGTCGGGCCCGTCCGACTCGGTGGCGTGGAAGACGCCCGGCGGCACCCAGACGAGCACGCCCTTCTCGATCTCGGCCACCCCTTCGGAGGTCACGATGCGGCCCTTGCCCGACGCGCAGTAGATCGTCTCCTCCTGGGTGTCGTGGACGTGGCCAGGCGGCCTCGACCCGGCTGGGTAGACGGAGACCCCGAGGGAGACGCGCTCGGTGGGGGTGTTCTCGGGACCGATGTACGTATGCCAGTCCCGGCCGGGGAGCGGGACGACGTCCGCCTCCGCACGCGACACGCGCTTGATCATCGGGGCACCTCTTGCGACCGTCGGACCCGCTCGGCCGCCGCGATCCGTCGGTGCGCGCCCCGTCCCGGGCGGCGTGATGCCGTCGTCATCGTGGTCGGCCGAGTAATCGATTATCGATGGTATGACCTGGAACGCTCATGGTCAACCCACGCGGGTCGCCGGGCCCCCGCCGGGCGCGCGGAGGGCCGGTCCGGCCGCGGGGGACCGCGGGCGGGCCGGGGATGGTCGACGGCCGCGCCGGGGGGTCGTCCGGCGCGGCCGTCGGGTGGGGGTGGT
>JAKAJU010000138.1 GCA_021813655.1 Chloroflexota bacterium
CCCGGCGGGCGGCGACGAAGTCGGCGGCTCGCCGGACCTCCTGGGCCGCGGCGCCGATCGTCGCATCGAGGGTCGCGCGCTCGCGCGCGGCCCGCTCGGCTGCGCTGCGGATCCCGGCGAGCACCTCGTCGACCGCCTGTGCGGCCGCGACCGCCCTGCGGTAGGCGTCCATGATGTCCGGCCGCGGCTGCGCAAGCTGCGCGCGGATCCCCGCGACGGTCGCCTCGAGCCCGGCGACCTTGCCCGGCAGGTCCGAGCCGGGTCCGGCGCTCCCGAGCGAGGACTTCGCGCTCGCGAGGTCGGCCTCGACCTCGCCGAGGACTCCGGGGACGTTCGTGCTCGCGGCATCCGCGTCGGCCGCGAGCCTTTCGACGCCGCCGAGGAGGCCGTCGACCTCCGCGAGCGCCATCTCGGATGCGATGGCGACCTGCGCCGCCGTGCGCGTGTCGCCGGCGGCGAGCACGTCCTTGCCCTTGTCGCGGGCGGCGCGGACGACCTCGACCCGCTTCGCCGCCTCCGCGAGGTTCCCGTCCACGGGCTTCCAGACGGCCTCGGCGTAGGCACCCTGGAGGCGTTCGAATGCGGTCTCGGCGGCCACGTACCGGGCCTCGAGGGCGTCGGCTTTCGCGGGGAGCGCGTCGAGGATCTCCGGCGCGCGCTGTTCGATCGCCCGCAGGTTCGCGATCGCCGCCCGCTGCGCGTCGATGCCCGACTTCGCCCGCCCGGTCCGGTCGACGATCTCGCGAAGCATCCGCTCGCGGGTGGGCGCGTCCTCGGGAGTCGCGTCGTCGAGCTTCTGGCGGATCGCGAACGCGGCGGCGAGCTCCTCCTTCGCTGCGTCGACGGCCTTCCGGAACGGGACGGCGGCATCTGCGCCGAACTCCGCCTCCGCGAACCCGACCTCGGCATCCGAGTCCCGAACGAGGTCGTCGACCTCGAGGAGCCCGGCGTTCGCCGTGACGGCCAGATCCTTCTGCTCTCGGGCAGTCGCCGCGGCCGCGCGGCCCGTCCGGCGCCGGCTCTGGATGAACGCGAACCCGCCGACGACGACGATCACACCGGCGACGATCGAGAGGAGCATCAGCGGGATCCCGCCAGCGTCGATGCCGGACGAGCCTGTCGCCCCCGTCCCGCCGCCGGGAGCCGCGGTGACGGCAGGCCCGATCGTCGCCGGCGCGGCCGTCGCCGGCCGGATCGTCATCGCCGGGCCGATCTCGGCGCGCATCGCGTCCGTCGTCGTCACGACGGCCGTCGCGTACTCGCCGGCGCGCAGGGCGGGCTGCAGGAAGTCGGCGAGGAGCAGGTCGATCTGGTCGTTCGACAGCGGGACGCCATCGCCGACCCAGAGGTAGTAGGTCCGGTCTCCGAGCGCGATCGTGAGGAGAGCGTCCTTCGCCGTGAGGCCCTCCTGGCGGACGACATCCCCGGCGTACGTGGAAGAGTCCAGCCCGTCGGTCGTCTCGGTGAAGAGGACGTACAGCCCGATCCCGTCCTCGGCGAAGAGCCGGTCCTGCGCGGCGCGGATCCTCTCCGTGTCGGCCGACGACAGGGTTCCGGTGGTGTCGGTCACGGGACCGGTCAGCCGCGCGACGTCGGCGGCACGGGCGGCGGTGACGACCAGGAGGAGCGCGACGGCCGCGAGCGTGACGGCCCGGAACAGCGGCCAGGCCGCCGCGACGCGGGGTCGGGAAGAGGGCGAGCTGACGGTCAGAGCAGGGCCTCCCGGGGTCGGTCTGCCTGGGACGGCGGCGCCCCCAGTGTACCCGTGGCCGGCCGGCGCGAGGCGTGCCCGGGTGTCAGCGAGGGCGCGAGCGACCCGTCAGGAGCCCGATGTCGAGGCGCCGTTCCTCCCCGCGCAGCAGCCGCCCGACGTTGTCCGCGTGGGCGATCCAGATGAGTGCCGGACCCACGGTCGCGTAGACGAAGTACGGGGCCGGGACGGTGCCCTGCGTCAGCCAGACGACGAAGATCGTCGCGGGGAGAATCGCAGCGGCGCCCAGGAGCGACCCGAGCGAGACGTACCGCGTGAGGACGATCGCGCCGAAGAAGACCGGCGCCGTGATGAGAGCCGCGAGCGGCGCCATGACGAGGAGCGTCCCCACGCCGGCGCCCACACCTCGCCCGCCGTGGAACCGGATGTAGATCGACCGGATCGCGCCGAAGACCGCAGCCAGCGCCGCGACCGTCATCACCCAGAGGTCGCCGCCGGAGACCCACGCGGCGAGGAGCACCGGCGTCGCGCCCTTCGCGACGTCGCCGAGGACGACGACCGCGGCCCACCTCGCACCGAGCGCGCGCAGGGCGTTCGTCCCCCCGGTCCGGCCCGACCCGATCGTGCGGGGATCGGGGCCGCCGGCGGCGCGGGCAACGAGGATCCCCACCGGGATCGCTCCGATGAGGTACCCGCCGGCGGCCGCGACGGCGACCAGGAGAAGCTGCTGCGTGGACATCGACCCTCCGCCCCCGGACACCGGCACGCCCCGGTCGGCGGACCCGCGGCCGGAGTCTAGCACCGCGTCGGGGCCGCGCCATCGGCGCCGTCGTGGCGGCCACGGGGTACCATCGGTCGGTCCAGATCACCGCCGGGCCGCCCGCCGCGCGGCTCCACCTCCGAGGCACCACCCCATGACCGACGCCGCCGCCGACCACTTCGACCTCATCGTGCTCGGGGCCGGCACCGGCGGGTACACGGCCGCGTTCCGCGCCGCTCAGCTCGGCCTCCGGACCGCCCTGGTGGACGAGGACCAGATCGGCGGCACCTGCCTCCATCGTGGGTGCATCCCGACGAAGGCCCTCCTCGAGTCGGCCGACGTGCACGCACGGATGAAGAAGGCAGCCGATTTCGGCGTCGTCGTCGACGGGACCGTCGCCGTGGACTACGCCGTGGTCGCCGCGCGCCGCGACGCGGTCGTGAAGCGGATGACCACCGGTCTGCGGGGGCTGGTGAAGCGCAGCGGCGTGGAGTGGGTCGCCGGTCGGGGTCGGCTGGAGGGCCCCACCACCGTCCGGGTCTCCCTGGCGGGCGAGGACGGGACGCCGGGCTCCGGCGGCGAGCGCGTCCTGCGCGCGACGGACGTCATCCTCGCGACCGGGTCGCGCACGAAGAGCCTCCCGGGCCTCGTCACCGACGGCGTCCGGATCCTCACGTCGGATGACATCCTGCGGCGCGCCGACCTGCCGGCGAGCATCGTCATCGTCGGGGCCGGCGCGGTCGGCGTCGAGTTCGCCTCGTTCTTCCACGACATGGGCGCGTCGGTCACGCTCGTGGAGTACCTGCCCGCCATCGTCCCGCTCGAGGACGCCGAGGTGAGCGCGGTGCTGGAGCGCAGCTTCACGCGCCGGGGGATCCGGGTCATCACGAAGGCGCGCTTCGACACCTCGGCGGTCGCGGCTGACGATGCCGGGGTCCGGTTCGTCGTCTCCCGCGACGGGGAGGAGGGGAGCGAGCAGATCGCGGCCGAGGTCATGCTCGTCGCGACCGGCCGCGCCGCGAACGTGGAGGACGTCGGCCTCGAGACGACGCAGGTCGTGGTGGACCGCGGCATCGTCGTCGTGGACGATCACATGCGGACCGCCGATCCGCACCTGTGGGCCATCGGCGACATCGTCGGCGGCCTCTGGCTCGCGCACACCGCGGCCCACGAGGGCCTCATCGCGGTCCACACGATCGCGGGCGAAGACGTCGAGGGGATGGACTACGCGAAGCAGCCGCGGGCCACGTACTGCCGGCCGGAGATCGCCTCGATCGGGCTTACCGAGGCCCAGTGCGTCGAGCGCGGGATCGCGACGCGCATCGGCAAGGTTCCGTTCCAGGCGATCGCGAAGGCCGTCATCGGCGGCGAGTACGAGGGCTTCGCGAAGGTCATCGCCGACGCCGCCACCGGCGAGACGGTCGGCGTCCACATCATCGGGCCGCACGCGACGGATCTCATCGCCGAGGGCGCTGTGGCGATGGTCTTCGAGGCGGAGCCCTGGGAGATCGCGCTCGCCACGCATCCGCACCCCACCAACGCCGAGGTGCTCGCCGAGGCCGCGATGGCGGTGGATGGCCGGTCGATCAACTTCTGACCTGAGCGTCCGACCGCGGTCTCGACGAGCGCCCACCGACCGAGGCTCGGCCGGGCGCCCCGAGGAAGGACCGCCCGGGGACCTCCCGACGGACAGGACCGGCGCCATCGGCGAAACTACCGCGGGGAACGAAGATGGCCCGCCGGCGGGGCGGGCCGCGAGGAGGGAGAACCAGTGCCCAGGGTGACGATGCCTCAGCTCGGTGAGAGCGTCGCGGAGGGGACCATCGGCCGCTGGCTGAAGAAGCCGGGCGAGCGGGTCGCGAAGGACGAGCCGTTGCTCGAGGTCGTGACCGACAAGGTGGACGCCGAGGTCCCATCGCCCTTCACCGGCACGCTCGTCGAGGTTCTGGCCGCCGAAGGGGCGGTGGTTCCCATGGGTTCGGACATCGCGATCATCGAGGCCGAGGGGGAAAGGACCGGCGCGGCGGCCATGGAACCGCCGGCGGTCACCCCCGCCCCCATCGCACCTCCTGCAGCCCACCCGGCTCCCGCACCCGCGGCGTCGCCATCCTCCTCGCCCGCGCCCAGGGTGACGGCCGCGGTCGCGCCCACGACGGCGGCCTCGGTCGTGGCCGCGATCCCGGCCAGCCCGCCGGCCGGCCCGGAGGCGCGGATGACCCCGGCGGTGCGTCGGCTCCTGCGCGAGCGCGGACTCTCCGGCGCCGGGATCGTCCCCACGGGCGCAGGTGGGCGCCTTACCCGTGCGGATGTCCTCGCGTTCGCGGCGGGACCGCCCACCGCGCCGGCCGCGGGGCCTGCCGAGGCGGTCGCGGGCGCGCCGGCCGCCGCCGATGCCGGATACGGCGGGATCGTCTTCCCGCCCGGCGCAGACGAGGTCGTCGTCCCCGTCTCGCAGATGCGACGCGGGATCGCGGCGCAGATGACCCGCGCCCGCGAGGTGCCGCACGCCTACGTGACGATGGAGGTGGACGTCACCGAGCTCGTCCGCCTGCGCGAGTCGCTCAAGCGCGCCTCCCAGGCACGCGACGGGATCGCGCTCTCCTACGTGCCCTTCGTCGTCGCGGCCTCGATCGCGGCCCTGCGACGGAACCCCACGTTCAACGGCCACTGGACCGAGAGGGGTCTCGTCGCGAAGCGGGGGATCAACGTCGGCGTCGCGGTCGCGGTGCCGGACGGCCTTCTCGTCCCCGTCATCCGCGATGCGGATCGCCTCTCGATCACCGGCCTCAACCGCGCGATCGCGGACGTCGCGGCCCGGGCACGCGCCGGGAGGCTCCGGCTCGACGACTTCGGCGGTGGAACGTTCACGGTGGACAACACCGGCTGGCTCGGATCGGCGCTCACACTCCCGATCATCAACGTCCCTGAGGTCGCGATCCTGACGATGGAGGCGATCGTGAAGCGGGCGGTCGTCGTGGAGACGCCCGAGGGCGACGGGATCGCGATCCGCTCGATGATGAACATGGTCATCGGGTTCGACCACCGCGCCCACGACGGCGCGGGCGCCGCCGCCTTCCTGCGCGACGTGAAGGCATGGCTCGAGTCCGTCGGGCCGGAGACCCCGCTCGCATGACCGACGCGCCCGTCCGCCGCCATCCCGCGTGGATCCGTTCGCGCATTCCCGCCGGCGAGCCGTACCGCGAGCTCAAGGACCTCGTCCGGGGCCTCACGCTCAACACCGTCTGCGAGGAGGCTCGCTGCCCGAACCTCGGCGAGTGCTGGGACCAGCGGACAGCGACGATCATGATCCTCGGGGAGGTCTGCACCCGCGCGTGCGGCTTCTGCGCCGTCGAGACCGGCCGGCCGACCTGGAACGACCCGGGTGAGCCCATCCGCGTCGCGCAGGCGATCCGCCATCTGGGCCTCGACCACGTCGTCGTGACGAGCGTCGCCCGGGACGACCTCGCCGACGGTGGCGCGAGCGCCTTCGCGGACACGATCCGCGAGATCCGGCGTCTCTGTCCCACGACGGGCGTCGAGGTGCTCATCCCGGACTTCGACGGGCACGAGGCGCCCCTGCAGGTCGTCATGGATGCCGCGCCGGACATCCTCGACCACAACGTCGAGACAGTCGAGCGGCTCCAGCGGCCGGTGCGGAAGCGTGCCCGCTACGACCGGAGCCTCCAGGTGCTCGCCCGGGCGCGCGCGATGGCGCGGGCGTCGGGCGCGGCCGTGCACACGAAGTCGAGCGTCATGGTGGGCCTCGGCGAGACCCGCGAGGAGCTCTCGCGGACATTCGCGGACCTGCGGGCCGTCGAGTGCGACATCCTCACGATCGGCCAGTACCTCCGACCGACCCCCGCGCACCTGCCGGTCGAGCGCTACTACCACCCCGACGAGTTCGCCGCGATGCGCGACGAGGCGATGGCGCTCGGCTTCCTCCACGTCGAGTCGGGTCCGCTGGTGCGGACCAGCTACCATGCCCGCGACCAGGTCCCCGACGCCGCGCGCCGCGCGGTGGAGCGGGCGGCCGCCGCGGCCGCGGGGCGCGCGGCGGGCGATGACGGCGCTTCGCTGGCGCGGCGGCGGATCCTCCCGGTCGCGACCGTGGACGCGGACGGCCGGGTCGTCCCCTCGCGGGCGGAGTAGGGAGGGCGACCGCCTCGCGGAGCCCGCCGACCTACCGGCGCCCCTCCCCGCCCGCCGGCGCACTCCCGGCGCGCCGAAGCTTCGCCCGGAGCCTGCGGCTCC
>JAKAJU010000152.1 GCA_021813655.1 Chloroflexota bacterium
CCTCGTGGGGTCGTGCGCGCAGATCGGGGCGCGCGTGCATCTGTCCGCGGGCGTGCAGGTCGGCGGCGTCCTCGAGCCGGCCGGGGCGCGTCCGGTCATCGTCGAGGACGACGCGTTCGTCGGTGCGGGTTCGCTTCTGCTCGAGGGCGTCCTGGTGGGTCGCGGCGCGGTCGTCGGCGCAGGCACCGTCCTGACGGGGACCTCGCGCATCTACGATCTGGTCGGCGAGCGTGCGCTCGAGGGCACGGTCGACGCTCCCCTCGTCGTCCCGGCGGGCGCGGTCGTCGTGCCGGGGATCCGGCCTGCCCGTGGTGACTTCGCCGCCGCGCACGGACTCGGCGTCGCAACGGTCCTCCTCGTGAAGATGCGCGACGCCGGGACGCGCGCGCGGGTGACGCTCGAGGAGGCGCTGCGATGACGGCCGGTGCCGGGGACGCGGCGAGGACGACGGGCGACATCGGCGACGTCGCAGCGGGCACGACGCTGGCGATCGATGCCATCGCGCTCGACGCGGCAGGACTGGCCGCCACGTTCGGGACCCCGCTCTACGTCTACGACCTCGACGTGGTCGCACGCCGGGTCAGCGCCCTCCGCAGCGTCCTGCCGCGGTCGTTCTCGCTCGCCTACGCCGTGAAGGCCAACCCCTCGCTCGCGGTCGTCGCGCACCTCGCGTCGCTGGGGCTGGGCGCCGACGTGGCGTCCCGGGGCGAGCTCGCGACCGTCCTGCGCGCGGGCATGGACCCGGGCCGGGTCATCGTGACGGGGCCCGGGAAGACCGCCGACGAGCACCGCGCCGCGGTCCGCGCCCGCGTCCGGGCGATCACCGTCGAGTCCCCGGGCGAGCTCGAGCGTCTCGAGCGGGTCGCGGCGGAGGAGCGGCATGTCGTCCCCGTCCTCCTCCGCGCGTCCGTCGCCGACGCCGATCGGCCCGAGCGCCTCCGGATCATCGGGGACGCCGGCGCCGGGAAGTTCGGGATGGATGCCGACGACCTCCGCCTCGCCGCGCGGGCGGCAGCCGGGTCGTGCCACGTGGACCTCCTGGGCATCCACCGCTTCGGCGCGTCGAACGTGACCGACGCAGCGGCGCTGTCGGCGCACGTCGCGGCGACCGTCGAGCTCGCGCGGGACGTGCTCGGCGGCACCGGCGCCACCCTGCGTGTCGTGGACGTCGGCGGCGGCCTCGGGATCCCGTACGGGGACGGCGAGCCGGCGCTCGACCTCGGTGACCTGGGCACCCGGCTCGCGCGCCTCGCAGACCGCTGGCGTTCGAGGTCGGCGACCGCGGCCATCCGCGTCGTCGTCGAGCCGGGTCGGTACCTGGTCGGCCCGGCCGGGCTCTACCTGGTCCGCGTCGTCGACCGCAAGTCGGTCGCGGGGGTCGAGGTCGCGACCGTCGATGGGGGGATCCACCACCTGCTCCGCCCGGCGCTCGTCGGCCAGGAGCATCGGCTCCGCGTCGTGGACGGGAGAGCCATCGCCGCGACACCGCCGGTGCCCGTCACGATCGCCGGTCCGCTGTGCACCGGCCTCGATGTCTTCGCCTCTCGTGCTCCGATCCCTGTCCCGGGCGTGGGCGACCTGGTGGCCGTCCTCGACGCGGGAGCCTACGGCTTCACCGAATCGATGCCGTTCTTCCTCTCGCATCCGACCCCCGCCGAGGTCGTCCTCCGGGAGGGTGTGGCCCATCTCGGGCGGCGACGGATGCAGCCCGAGGACTGGCTCGCCGCACAGACTCTCTCCGAGGCATGATCGCGTCGTGTCGCGACGCGGCCCGCGGTCGAAGGAGGACGAGATGGACGATCCGGGGACGGAGCCGAGGCCGGCCGGGGATCCGCCGAGCGCGGACCGGATCTTCCTCGAGGTCGCGATCGAGCAGGCGCGGATCGGGCGGGATGAGGGAGGGGTGCCCATCGGCGCCGCGCTCGTCCGCGACGGACGCGTCCTGGGCGCCGGCCGTAACCGCCGCGTCCAGTCCGGGAGCGCGATCCGTCACGGCGAGACGGATGCTCTCGAGGCCGCGGGCCGCCTCCCGGCGTCGGTCTACCGGCGGTCCACGATGTACACGACCCTGTCGCCGTGCGAGATGTGCACCGGGGCGATCCTTCTCTACGGGATCCCGCGGGTCGTGATCGGCGAGAACAGGACGTTCATGGGCGGCGAGGATCTCCTGCGTGCGCGCGGTGTCGAGGTCGTGGATCTCGACGCGCAGGAGTGCGTGGAGCTCATGCAGGACTTCATCGCCCGGCGCCCTGATGTCTGGAACGAGGACATCGGCCAGGACTGACGGGTCCGATGGTCGGTGGCCCGAGATGCCGCGACCCCGCCGTACGGCGGGGTCGCGGCATCGGTCACATGGCGTCCGGGTCGCGGACCCGGCGGCCTGTTCGGCCTAGCGGAGCGACGAGACGCCCGCGGGCGCGCGCCGAACGGCGTCCGGGCCGAGGCCCACGGCGCCCGGCCCGAGGACGAGGCGGCTCTTCGCCCGGTAGATCGGCAGGCTGCACAGGCATGCGTCGCTGTCGACGATCACGGTGATCGCGACCGTCCCGGGCCTGCGAGCCTCGCGGACCGACGTGATGCCGTTGCCCCATGCGTCCGTCACGATGACGCCGTCGAGGGTCCAGCAATCGGTCGGCACCGACCCGCCCTGGATGAGGCGGACGTAGTACGCGTGGTACGGCGCCGCGCCGCGGAGCGTGACGGCGGCACTGACGGCAAAGTCGCCCCCGGCCATCGACACGGTCCCGGGACCCGCCTGCGTCCCGTTGTCGACCTGGCCCGGGAAGAACGGCGTCGCGTCCGTGCACCAGACGACGCCCATGGGTCCGACCAGGGGCACACCGCCCACCATCACCGCCGTGCCGCCCGAGGCCGGCGCGACGAACGCGACGGCGAGCGACGCCGCCGCGAGGAGCGCTACGAGAGAACGACGCATCCTGGACCCCCTGTCTCCCTCGACCCTGGCGCGGCCGTCCCCCGGCCACCTCGTCGGGCCACCCATACCGTACTGCGGGGGTCCAGTGCCGGACGGTGCGCTGGCGTCCCGGCTCACGCGATGGCGATCGGTCGCTCGATCGCAGCGTCCGGCCGAAGCCGCGGGTCGACCAGGGCGCGCAGGACATAGACGTTCTCGAGGCCCGCGCCGTCGAACGACGGCGCGATCCCGGGCGGGACCATGAGGCGAACCTCCGCCCCGCCCTGGAGAGCCCTGGGGTCCACCGGCACCGATGCGATGATGCCGGTCTCGCCGTTTGGCGCGTTGGTGTGGCGCTGGATCTCGACGCGGCCGGCGCTGCCGCCACCGGCGGATGGCCAGTGGATCGTGAGCACGACCTCGGAGCCGGCGAGCGCGGGGAGCGGGGTCGTGATGCCGATGACCGCGTCGCCCACCGCGACGGCGTCGAGGACGCTCTTCCCGCCCTGCTTGCCGACCCCGGCCCGGATGAGGTCGGGATGCTGGGCGACCGGCAGGTGGACGGCGACGAAATGGTCGCTCCCCATCGGGATGTCCCAGCGGACCTCGAGCGCCCACGCGACGATCGACTCGCCCAGGTGCGCGGACGGGGGACCCAGGCGCGGCGCCGGGAGCGAGAAGCTGGCCTCCGCGACCTGCCCGGCGGCCAGGCCCGCCGGGAGCATCGGCTCCGGGAAGGCGTTCTCGGCGAAGAGGCGGCCGTCGACCTCCACCCAGCGCTCCGTGCTCGTGACGTGGCCCTCGGAGTCCCGGTGATCCTCGGAACGAGCGACCTCGTCGAGACGGAGTCCGACGAGACGCAGCGCGGCCCGGCGCGCGTCGATCCGCTCGAGGGCGCGGATGCGGACGATGCCCTCGACCGACTCGCCGACCCGGACCGGCTTCTCGACGACGATCTCGCCCGCCACCGGTCCGTGGGCGCTGCGGACGAGCTCCTCCGCGGAGACCGCGTGCAGCGGGTGGCTGCCCTCCGGGCCCGCGAGTCGCGGGCCGTCGAGGGCGTCGAACGGCTCGGGCGCCGAGCCCTTCCGACCCCCCCAGGCCCCGAAGCCCCCGATGCTCACCGGGATCGACACGTGGCACCTCCGAGCGGCCGGGCGGACGCGCACGTGCGTCGCCCCGCTCATCGTCGCAGATGGACGGGGCGACGGTGGCCCCGCGCCCGTGGCCGCGTGCCGGTCGGTGCGCCCCTGCTGCGGGCGGTCCTCAGGCGACCGCGAGTCGGGCGACGAGGACGCCGTCGCGCTCCTCGAAGGTGAACCCCGCGTCCGAGAGCAGCTCGCGCATCCCCACGTTGTCGGAGGCGAGCTCCGCCATGAGGTGCGCGACCCGCTCGCCGCGGGCGACCTCGATGGCCGACCTGACGAGCTGCTCTCCGACGCCGCGCCGCTGCCAGGCGTCGGCCACGACCATCGTGAGCGTGCGGTCGTCGCTCGCGTGGACGCGCGAGACGCGGGCCACCCCGGCGATCTCCGTCCCGCCGTCCTGCGCAGGCCCCTCGGCGATGAGCGCGAACTCGCGGTCGTAGTCGACGAAGCAGATCCGCGCGAGGCGCTCGTGGGCGGTGCGCTCCGCGAGCGGGCGGTCCTTTCCATAGCGCGCGCGGACCGTCGCGTCGGAGAGGCCGGCATGGAAGCGCGCCATGGCGGGCTCGTCCTCGGGCCGGATCGGCCGGATGGCGATCGGCACGCCGTCGTGCGTGGCGGCCGCGCGTTCGTAGCGGTGCGGGTACGGCCGGATGGCCAGTCGCGGGAGGTCGGCCTCGTGGACGGACGAAGGGTGGAGGACGACCCGTGCGTCCAGGGCGATCACGCGCTCGGGCGACGCGAGCAGCGGGTTGACGTCGATCTCCGCGATCCGCGGCTGCTCCGCCACGAGCTCGCTGAACCGCACGAGGAGCGCGGCGAGGACATCCCGGTCGATCGGCCGGCGGCCGCGCACGCCGCGCAGCGCGTGCGAGATCCGCGTCTCGTCGATCAGGTGGTGGGCGAGCGTCGTGTTGAGAGGCGGCAGGGCGAGGGCGCGGTCCCGGAAGACCTCCACGAGCTGGCCGCCCATGCCGAAGAGCAGGACCGGGCCGAACTGCGGGTCGGGGCTGCTCCCGACGATGAGCTCGTACCCGTTCCAGTCGATCATCGCCTGGATCGTCACGCCCTCGAAGTGCTCGGCCCCGACCTTCTCGGCGACCGATGCGCGGATCTGCTCGAACGCCTCCCGTACGGCGTCGTCGGACCGGAGGTTGAGGCGAACGCCGCCGACGTCCGTCTTGTGCGTGACCGTCCGGCTGAGGAGCTTCGCGACCACCGGGTAGCCGATGGTCGCGGCGGCGGCGACGGCCTCGTCGGGTGTGTGCGCGACCTCGGTGTCCGTGATCGGGATCCCGTACGCCGCGAGCACCTTCTTGCTCTCGTGCTCGGTGAGCAGGGTCCTGCCTTCTGCGGCCACCTCCGCGACGATCCGGTCCGCCTCCTCCCGGAACTCGCCGCGCTCGGGCGCCACCGGGAGCTTGGGCGTCTCGTACAGCGACCGCAGGTCGGCGTCGTAGCGCCACAGGTGGTTGAACAGGACGCACGCGGTGTCCGGGTAGGCGAACGTCGGGATCCCCGCCTCACGGAGGATCGTCGCCCCCTCGGCGACCTCCTCGCCGCCCATCCAGCACGCGAGGATCGGCTTCCCGTCGATGTGGGCGAACCGGACGAGCGCTTTCGCGGTCGCCGTCGGGTCGGTCATCGCCTGCGGTGTCAGGATCACGAGGATCCCGTCCGTGTCGGCCGTGGCGACCACGATGTCGAGCGTCTTCGCGTAGAGCTCGGGTGGCGCGTCGCCGATGATGTCGATCGGGTCGTTGTGGCTCCAGACGGGCGGGAGGATCGCGTCGAGCGCCTCCATCGACTCGGGCGAGATCTCCGACAGCTCGCCGCCCCCGCGGATGAGGGCGTCGGTCGCGATCACCCCCGGGCCACCGGCGTTCGTCACCACCGTCAGGCGCCGCCCTCGCGGCCGGGGCTGCTTCGCGAGGATCTCGGAGACCTCGAAGAGCTCGCTGATCGAGTCCACCCGCAGGACGCCCGCGCGGCGGAAGGCGGCGTCGAGCACGTCGTCCGATCCGGTGAGGGACCCGGTGTGGGAGGCGGCGGCCTTCGCCGCCTGCGCTGTCCGGCCAGGCTTGATGACGATGATCGGCTTCGTGAGCGCCACCTCGCGGGCGGCCGACAGGAAGGCCCGTGCGTCGCCGATCGTCTCCATGTAGATGACGATGCTGTCGGTGTTCGGGTCGTCGCCCAGGTGGTCGATGACGTCGCCCCAGCCCACGTCGAGCATCGATCCGAGCGACACGATCGCGCTGAACCCGACGTCCTCGTGCGCGGCCCAGTCGAGGATCGCCGTCAGCATCGCGCCCGACTGCGAGACGAACCCGACCCGACCGGGACGCGCGATCCCCGCGGAGAACGTCGCGTTCATCCGCCCCACGGGGTTCATCACGCCCAGGCAGTTGGGTCCCACGACGCGGATGCCGAACCGGCGAGCGGCCTCGAGGACCTGCCGCTCGAGCTCGACCCCCCCGGGGCCGGTCTCCTTGAAGCCGGCGCTGATGATGATCACGCTCCGGACACCCGCTTCACCGCACTCGACCACGAGGCTCGGGACCGACTTCGGTGGCGTGACGATCACCGCGAGGTCCACGGGCTCGCCGATCGCCGCGACCGACGGATACGCCCTCACGCCCAGGATGGCGGGACGCGTGGGGTTCACCGGGTAGACGGTCCCGCCGAAGGGCGACGAGAGCAGGTTCCAGAGGATCGTGCGGCCGACCGAGCCCTGCTTCTCCGTGGCGCCGATGACCGCGATCGACCGGGGGTGGAAGAACCCGTCGAGCGGGCGACGGCCGCCGACGGGTTCGCGGGCGGGTTCGCGGGCGGGATCCAGGGCGTGCTCGTGTGCGTTCATCGGAGGCCTCGGGCGCGTCTGACTTACAGGTGGGGGCGGTGCACGTCAAGGGTGCCCTCCGCGGGTCACCGCGTCGATGTGCCATGTGGCGTGTCGGGCGGGCCGGCCGGCATCCCGCCTCGACCGCAGCCCGGGAGAGGCGCCCGTCCTCGGCAAGCCGTTCGACGCGCAGGCGTTCGGACGGGCGGTCCGTGACGCCCTCGCGGCGTCCGCGTGAGGGCGGGGAGGTCGAGATTCAGAGCGTCTTCGTCACCTTCGTCAGGCCTGGCGGCGAGTCGGGGTCCATCCCGCGACGGCGCGCGACGGATTCGGCCACGAGCTGGCCCGGGAGCGCGAAGCAGAGCGGCGACAGGGGCTCCGGCACGTCGACGGGCAGCGAGACCGCCCGCACGCCCGTCTCGAGCCCTGACAGATCGCGTCCGCCGACGATCCACGGGCGTGCCCCGATCGCCCGCGCGCGCTCGAGAGAGCCGTCGAGCGCGATGCCCATCCGGCCGTCGGGTCGGAACACGAGCATCGGGATCGCAGGCCCGGCGAGGGCGAGCGGGCCGTGGAGCAGGTCGGCGGACGAGTACCCGTCGGCAAAGATCCGGCTCGTCTCCTTCAGCTTCAGCGCGATCTCGAGCGCCGTCGCGAAGTCGTACCCCCGCGAGACCACGAGGGCGCGGTCCGATGCGGCGAGCGCCTCGACGAGGGCATCCGCGCGCTCGACCCACGCCTCGCTCGCCTGGAGCACCCTGGCGAGCACGTCGGGCAGTCCGGGGAGCGCGCCGGACAGGTCGTCCTCGGCCACGCCGGGCCCGTCGATGCGGGTCAGCGCGGCGACGAGCGCTGCCACGACGGCGAGCTCGGCGACGTACGTCTTGGTCGCGGCGACGGCCTTCTCCACGCCCGCCCGGCACGCGAGCGTGTGCTCGGCCACGCGCGCGAGCGCCGACGCGGGATCGTTCGTGATCGCCACCGTGATGGCGCCGTCGCGTCGCGCGGCGGCGACGACGGTCGCGACGTCCGGACCCTCGCCGGACTGCGAGATCCCCAGGACGAGGCTCCCTCGCCAGTCCATCGACCGCTCGTAGACCGTCGTGATCGAGTGAGCGGCGAGCACGACGGGGAGCCGCAGGTGGGATTCCAGGAGGTAGCGCGCGTAGACGGCGGCGTGGTCGCTCGTCCCGCGCGCCGCGATGACGACGACCCTTGGCGACGCTGCGCGGATGGCCGCGGCGACCCGCGTGTTGTCGTCCGCGCCGTCCACCACGAGGCGCCGAACGACGTCGGGGATCTCCCGGATCTCCTTCAGCATCACGCTCGACATCCCGCGCCCACGTCTCCTTCCTGTCGCTTCCGGCCGTTGCGGCCGCGGGCCGTCACCCTCGCCGCCCGCGCCGTCACGTCGACGCGGAACGTCGCCGGACATCCCGTCGCACCTAGAATGCCCGACAGCCAGCCAGTCGGAGAGGGCGGAGATGCAGACCCACGCGATCACACTGCTCGGCACAGGCCTGATCGGCGACTTCTACACCATGACGCTCCACGGGCAGCGCGGCCGCGACCGCGTGCGCGTCGTCTACTCGCGAAGCGCGGGTCGCGGCGCGACGTTCTGCGAACGATGGGAGATCCCGGAGTCCACGACGGACATGCAGGCGGCCATCCGCCACCCCGAGACCGACGTGGTGGTCGTCGCCCTCCCGAACCACCTGCACGAGGAGGCGGTGAAGGCGGTCGCCACAGCCGGCAAGGCAGTCCTCTGCACGAAGCCTCTCGGGCGCACGGCCGCCGAGGCGCGCCGGATGCTCGAGGCGGTCGAGGCGGCCGGCGTCTTCGGCGGGTATCTCGAGGACCTCTGCTACACGCCGAAGACCCTGAAGGCCGTCCGGTCGGTGCGCGACGGAGCCCTCGGCGACGTGACGTGGGTCCGCTCGCGCGAGACGCACCCCGGGCCGCACAGCGCCTGGTTCTGGGATGGCCGGCTCACGGGCGGCGGCGCGATCATCGATCTCGGCTGCCACTGTATCGAGATCATCCGCAACTTCGTCGGCAAGGGGAACCGGCCGGTCGAGGTCCTGTGCCACACGGACACTCTCGTCCACCCGATCGACGACGAGGACAATGCCATAGCCCTGATCCGGTTCGAGTCGGGCGCGATCGGCCAGTTCGAGGTGAGCTGGACGTTCCGCGGCGGCATGGACCTGCGCGACGAGGTCGCGGGGACGCACGGCACGATCTGGCTCAACCACTTCCTCCGGACCGGGTACGAGATGTTCACGGCCGGCGGGAGCGGTGGCTACGTGGCCGAGAAGGCCGAGACCGCCGCGGGGTGGCTCTTCCCCGTCGGGGACGAGGTCTCCGAGCTCGGATACGTCGACATGTTCACGGACATGTTCGACGCGATGGACGGCGGCGGCATGCCGCGCGAGAGCTTCTACGACGGCTACGTCGTGAACTCCGTGATGGACGCCTGCTACCGCTCGGCGAAGAACGGGCGGTGGGAGCCAGTGGACCTCGACTGGCGGGGCGGGAGCACCCTCCGCATCGCGTCCACGCCGGAGACGTATGACGGCTCCATCGTCATCAAGCGCGAGATCCTGCCCGACGGCCGCGTGAAGATGATCCTCAAGGACCCGGCGACCGGTGACTTCGTGGACCGCGTCGTCGCCGGGGCGTGATGGGGGACGACGCCCGGCGCGTCGTCCTGCCGGCGGCGGACTGGGCCTCCGCGGTCGCGGCGGAGCTCGTCGCGCGCCTCTCCGACCGGCCCGCGCTGCGGATCTGCCTCCCGACGGGCGAGACGCCCGGTCCTGTGTACGCCGCCCTCGTCGCGGCCGCCTGCGACGGACGGGTCTCGTTCGACCGGGCCACGCTCGTCATGCTCGACGCGTGGGTGGGCCTGCCCCCGGGCGATCCGGCGCGGTGCGACGTCCGGCTCCGCGCGGAGCTCGTGGACCGACTCCCGAGGCCACCCGCGGCGTTCATCGCGATCGACGTGGACGGGCCGGACCCTGATGCGGCCGCGGATCGTCACGACGCGGCCGCAGCGCGTCTCGACCTCGCCATCCTCGGCCTGGGGCCCAACGGGCACGTCGGGTTCAACGAGCCCGGGTCCCGCCCCGACGACCCGACGCGACTCGTCCGCCTGGCCGCCTCGAGTCGCGAGGCCGCGGTCGCCAGGTACGGCGCGACGCGCGTCCCGACCGCGGGCATCACCATCGGTCTGCGGCGCCTGCTCGGGGCGGAGGAGGCGTGGCTCCTCGTCACGGGCGAGCGCAAGGCGTCGATCCTGCGGCGCTGCCTCGAGGACCCCGTTGGCCCTGACCGCCCGGCGTCGTGGCTGCGGCGACACCCGAGGCTGACCGTCTTCGCGGACGAGGGTGCGGCCAGCCTCCTGCCCCGCGGGTAGGGGAGCGGCGCGCCGCGGGCGCAGCCCGTGCGATCACGGCGCGGGCCGCCCCGCCGGGGAGGCGCGGTCCGGCTACCCGCGACCCGCGAGGACGACCTCTGGCATCCCGGCCGGCTCGCCGGCGGCCAGCCACCGCGCGAGCGGCTCGCGAGCGAAGAGCTGGTCGACGACCATCGCGGAGCAGCCGGTGACGCCCGCAAGGCCGCCGAGCGACGAGCGGCGGATCAGGAGGTCGTGCGTCGCGAGCGGAAGGGCGCGCTCATGGACCACCTCGCGGATCGACGCGACCATCGCGTCCGCGTGCAGGCCCACGCGCCCGCCGATGATGATGAGCGACGGGTTGAAGAAGTTCACGATGCCGGCGAGCATGAGACCGACCCGCCGTCCGGCCGCGCGCAGGAGGCCGGTCGCCGCGGCGTCGCCCGCCGAGGCCGCGGCGACGACGTCGTCCGTGGTGAGCGAGCCCCGACGCTCGAGGATGGCGGCGAGGGCAGGGCTCGTCCCGTCCCGGGCGGCCGCCTCGCCATCGCGCGCGAGCGCGTGGCCTCCGGCGAGCGCCTCGAGGCAGCCCGTCCGCCCGCATCGGCAGACGATCGACGGATCGTCGGAGACGGGGCTGTGCCCCACGTCGCCCGCGGAGCCCTGCGCGCCACGGTGGAGGTGCCCGTCGGAGATGATGCCCGCGCCGATGCCGGTCCCGATCTTCAGGACGACGACGTCCTCGTGGTTCGCCGCGACCCCGGAGCGCAGCTCGCCGAGTGCGAGGACGTTCACGTCGTTGTCCACCCAGACCGGCGCGGAGTACCGCTTCGCGAGGCGGTCGCGGACGGGGTAGCCGTCCCATCCCGGCATGATGGCGGGCGAGATCGGCCGCCCCGCGTCGAACTCGACCGGACCCGGCAGGCCGATCCCGAGGCCCCACAGCCGGCCCGGGAGGGAGGCGCACTCCGCGCGGACCTCGTCGAACATCGTGTCGAGCCGGGCGAGCACCGCGTCCGGGCCCACCGCGATGTCGAGCGGGGCGTCGCGGTGGGCGAGGACCCGGCCGTCGAGGGCCGCCACGGCCGCGATGACGCTCGTCGCGCCCAGGTCGGCCACGAGCAGGTGGCCGGCGTCCGCGCGGAACGCCAGGTGGCGGGGGGGTCGTCCGCCCGTGCTCGGGCCCGTCTCGCCCTCGGCGACGAGGCCGTGCTCGATGAGCTCGCCCACGCGGCGGGCGACGACGCTGCGCGTCAGGCCCGTCCGCGCGACGATCTCCCCGCGCGAGCGCGCGCGCCCCAGGCGGATCGCGTCGAGGACCGTGACGAGCGAATCCAGGGTCTCCTCCTGGAGGAGGGCGCCGTCGCGCCCGCTCGTGCCCGAGGCCGCAGGTCCCGGACGGCCACCGTCGCGCTCGAGGTACGAGGTCACGCTCACGGGCTCATCCTACAAGTGCGCGAGGACTTTTGCTCTTCACGTGCCGAAGTTGTAGGATGTCGCCGGCGCGCGCATCTTCGATCATCGATGCACGCAGAGGAGGCCGTCCGTCCCATGCCGCGACGCAGCGACATCGGCACCGCCGTCATCGGGAGCGGGTTCATCGGGACCGTCCACATCGAGGCCCTGCGCCGGATCGGCGTCCGCGTCGCCGGCCTCCTCGAGTCCTCCCCGCAGCTCGGCGCCGAGCGCGCCGCGGCGCTCGGTGTGCCGAAGGCGTACGGGACGCTCGACGACCTCCTCGCGGACGACACCGTGCGGGTGGTCCACGTGACCTCGCCGAACGAGCTCCACCACCCGCAGGTCAGGAGCATCCTCGCGTCCGGCCGGCACGTCGTCTGCGAGAAGCCGCTCGCGATGACCTCGGCCGAGTCGCGCGAGCTCGTGGCCCTCGCGGCAGCGTCGGGCCTCGTCAACGCGGTGAACTTCAACATCCGCTTCTACCCGATCAACCAGCACGTCGCGTCGCTCGTGCGCGAGGGTGGGCTCGGCGACGTCCGGCTGGTCACGGGGCGCTACTTCCAGGACTGGCTCCTCTTCGACACCGACTGGAACTGGCGCCTCGAGCGCGATCAGGGCGGGGTCCTGCGCGCGGTCGGCGACATCGGGTCGCACTGGCTCGATCTCACGAGCTTCGTCACCGGCCGGCGCGTCGAGTCCGTCATGGCGGACCTCGCGACGTTCATCCCCGTCCGCCGCAAGCCGGCAGGTCCCGTCCTCACGTTCAGCACCGAGCGCGCCGCGGAGACGATCCCCGTCGAGATCCACACCGAGGACGTGGCCACGATCCTCCTGCGCTACGAGGGCGGCGCGCGCGGGAGCGTCGCGATCTCCCAGCTGAGCCCGGGCCGGAAGAACAGCCTCGCGTACCAGGTGGACGGCTCGACCTCGGCGGTCGCGTGGGATTCGGAGCAGCCGGACCAGCTGTGGATCGGACACCGCGACCGGCCCAACGAGATCCTGCTGCGGAGCCCGGCGCTCATGAACGCCTCGGGCGTCGCCGCGGCCCGGCTGCCCGGCGGTCATGTCGAGGGCTTCGCGGACACCTTCGGCGCCGTCTTCAGCGCGATCTACGATGACGTCCTCGCCGGGGCGCCGTCGCCCGCGCCGCGCTACGCGACGTTCGCCGACGGGCACGAGGAGATGCTCGTGGGCGATGCCGTCCTCGAGAGCTCCCGCACGGGACGCTGGGTGAAGGTGGCGCGGCCGGCATGAAGATCGATCACCGAGGCCGTCGAAGCCCGGAGGGCATGTCACGATGAAGCTCGGTCTGCTCACCGCACCCTTCCCCGAGACCCCGCTCATGGAAGTCGCCGACTGGGCCGCCGGCGAAGGCTTCGAGGTCCTCGAGATCGCCTGCTGGCCCCGATCCTCCGGGCCCACGCGCAGGTATGCGGGGACGAGCCACGTCGACGTCGCGAACCTCTCGGCGTCGCAGGCGACGGAGATCGTCGGCGCGATCGCGTCGAAGGGTCTCTCGATCTCCGGCCTCGGCTACTACCCGAACCCGCTCCATCCGGATCCCGCCCACCGGGCGGAGGTGATCGGCCAC
Source organism: Chloroflexota bacterium (assembly GCA_021813655.1). GTDB lineage: Bacteria > Chloroflexota > Limnocylindria > Limnocylindrales > CSP1-4 > CAIYQJ01. The sequence continues at coordinate 13,345 of JAKAJU010000152.1, forward strand.
CTCAGGCACGTCATCACCGCGGCCGAGAAGATGGGGATCCCGCTCGTCAACACGTTCATGGGCGGCGACGCGGCGAAGAACCAGGACCAGAACTGGGAGGAGGCGCTCCGGGTCTGGCCCGACATCGTGCGGTTCGCCGACGACCACGGGCGGAAGATCACCCTCGAGAACTGCCCGATGATCTTCAGCTACGACGAGTGGCCGGGCGGACACAACATCGCGACCACGCCGCGCATGTGGCGCCGCATCCTGGAGCAGTGGAGCGGCACGATCGGGCTCAACTTCGATCCGAGCCACCTCGTGCTCCAGATGATCGACATGCGCCGCTTCCTCAAGGAGTTCGGGGCGCACGTCCTCCACTACCAGGCCAAGGACCTGATGATCGACGTCGACGGGCTCTACGAGCGCGGCGTCTTCTCGTTGGGGATGGGCTGGCAGATCCCGCGCATCCCGGGCCTTGGCGAGGTCGACTGGTCCGTGGTCTTCAGCGAGCTCTATCGCCAGGGCTACGAGGGCGACTGCATCATCGAGCACGAGGATCGCCGGTTCGAAGGGACCGACGCCAAGGTCAAGCAGGGCTTCCTGATCGCCAGGGACGTGCTGCGGCCGTACTGCCGGTAGGGGCGCCGGGATCCGCACCAGGAGCGACATGGGACTCTCGATCGAGAACCTCACCGAGCGCGACATCGCGAAGACGATCGATCACTCTCTCCTCCGCCCGGAGCTGGACGACGCGTTCGTCGAGGCCGGCTGCCGGCTGGCGGCGAAGTACGACGTGGCATCCGTCTGCGTGAGGCCGGCCGACGTCCGGCGCGCGAAGGCCATCCTCGCCGGCACGGACGTGGCTGTCGGGACCACGATCGGGTTCCCGCACGGCAACCACACGACCGAGATCAAGGTCCACGAGGCGGAGCGCGCCCTCGCCGACGGTGCGACCGAGCTCGACATGGTGCTCCAGGTCGGCGCGCTCAAGTCGGGCCGCGACGCTGACGTGGAGGCCGACATCCGGGCGGTCGTCGACGTCGCGCACGCCGCGGGCGCGATCGTCAAGGTGATCTTCGAGAACGCCTACCTCACGGACGGCGAGAAGGTCCGTGCCTGCCACCTCGCCGAGGCCGCGGGGGCGGACTTCGTGAAGACGAGCACCGGGTTCGCGCCCTCGGGCGCGACCCACGACGACCTGCGGCTCATGCGCGCGAACACCTCGCCGCACGTCGAGGTCAAGGCCGCCGGGGGCGTCCGCACGCTCGATGCGCTCCTCGACGTCATGGAGATCGGCGTGACGCGGATCGGCGCCACCGCGACGGAGGCGATCATCCTGGACTTCCGGGCGCGCAAGGCCGGAGCAGCACCCGTGACCACGGCGACGGGCGAGGGGAGCGGCTACTGATGACCACGCCCGTCCGGGTCGCCATGCTTGGCTGCGGCTTCATCGGCGAGTTCCACACCCTCGGGCTGCGCTACGTCCGCGACGCGCAGCTGGTCGCCGGCTGCGACGCCAGCCAGGAGCGGCGCGAGGCGTTCGCTGCCCGCTTCGGCTGCCGGGCCATCGCCTCGCTCGAGGAGCTGTGCGCCGACCCCGAGGTGGACCTCGTCATCGTCTCCGTGCCCAACCACCTGCACCGCGACGCCGTCATGGCGCTGGCGGCCGCCGGCAAGGGCGTCGCCTGCACCAAGCCCCTCGGCCGCAACGCGGACGAGGCGGCCGACATGCTCCGGGCGGTCACGGACGCCGGCGTCTTCAACGCCTACCTCGAGAACGTGATCTTCAACCCCGACGTCCTGCGGATGCGGGCCATGGTCGAGGCGGGCTCCATCGGCCGGCTCACCACGGCACGCGCTCGGGAGGGTCATTCCGGACCGCACGCCCCGCACTTCTGGAACGCCGACCTGGCCGGCGGCGGCGCGCTGCTGGACATGGCGTCCCACGGTGCCGAGTACGCCCGCTTCCTGTTCGGCAAGGACGTCGCGGTCACGGACGTCTTCGCCTGGGGTGCGACCCTCGTCCACGGGGGCAGGACCACGGGCGAGGACAACGCGCTGATGGTCATGCGCTTCGAGGACGGGCGGACGGCCACGATCGACGTCTCCTGGTCCTCCAAGGGCGGCCTCGAGGGGCGCTTCGAGGCGTACGGCGACGCCGGTCGCCTCATCACCGACATCAGCGTCGGGTCACTCAAGGCGTTCGTGGAGCGGCCGGCCGGCTACGTGGTCGAGAAGGCGGACGTCGAGACGGGCTGGCTCTTCCCGGTCCCCGACGAGGTCCGCGTCCACGGCCACGACCTCATGATGGCGAACGTGATCGAGGCGTACCGTGACGGTCGCGCTCCGCAGGAGACGTTCCGCGACGGGTACATCGTCAACGGCGTGCTCGACGCGGCCTACCGCTCCATGCGCAGCGGGCACTGGGAGCCGGTCACGCTCGACGCGGCGTTGCTCGGGAGCCCGGCGTGACCATGCCGGCGACGGCCGCCTCGACCTGGCTTCGCGAGGCTGCAGCCGTCCTCGCCCGGGTGACGGAGACCCAGGCCGACGGGATCGAGACGGCGAGCCGATGGTGCGCGGAGGCGATCGCCTCCGACGGGCTTGTCCACCTCTTCGGCACCGGGCATTCCCGGATGCCGGTGGAGGAGATGTTCCCGCGCTACGGGTCGTACCCGGGGTTCAACCCGATCGCCGAGCTGTCGATGACGTTCCACACCCAGGTGGTGGGCGCGAACGGCCAGCGCCAGGCGATGTTCATCGAGCGCACGCCCGGGCTCGCGGAGGTCGTCCTCTCGAACTTCCGGTTCGGGCCACACGATGTGATGGTCGTCTTCTCGGCGAGCGGCCTCACGGCGGTGCCCGTCGAGATGGCGCGCGGCGCGAAGGCACGCGGTCTGCGCGTCATCGCGGTCACGTCCGTGGCACAGTCGCTCTCCGCGGAGCCGGACCCCGCTGCCGGCCAGCGTCTTCTCGAGGTCGCCGACCTCACGCTCGACGTCTGCACGCCGCACGCGGACGCCCTCGTGACGATCGACGGGCTGGAGACGCCCGTCGGGCCCGGGAGCACCATCGGCGCCGTAGCCATCGTCAACGCCATCAAGGTCAGGACAGCAGAGCTGCTCGTGGAGGAAGGGGCGATGCCCCCGGTGATCACCCGCGCGAGCGTGGTGGGCGCCGAGCGGTCTCGGCAGCTGTTCGATGCGGCCTATCGAGAGCACGCGCGGCGTCTCGCGCGCGCGATCGACCAGTCAGGAGGAGGGTGACCAAGCGAGTACCGGAAGGATTCGCGGAGGACACGGTCGACCGACGCTCCACAAGGGTGCGTGCGGTCGGCCCGCGACAGAGGAGATCCGGTTGATGAAGCACTTCGGGAAGGCCCGGGGTCTGCTCGCGCTCGTGGCGGTCGCGACGCTCGCGGCTGCCTGCAGCAGCTCGGCCACCACGGCCCCGGCCTCGCAGGCCCCGGCTGAATCCCAGGCGGCGGCCACCCAGGCCCCGGCCGCCACACAGGCTCCGGCCGCTACCGAGGCTCCCTCGGCGAGCGCCGCGGCCAAGACGTGGAAGATCGGGTACTCGAACGGTGGCGGCGTCGGCAACGGCTTCCGCGAGGAGCAGGTCTGCACCGCCAAGGCCGAGGCGCTCGCCTCCGGCCAGGTGTCAGAGCTCACCACGATCCATCGCAACACGGACGCGGCGGGCCAGCTCTCCGACATCCGTGACCTGATCGCCAAGGGCGTCGACGCGATCGTCTTCAACCCGAACGATCCCAACGCGCTCAACCCCGCCCTCCAGGAGGCCAACGCGGCGGGCATCAAGACCATCTCGGTCGATGCCTACGTGACGGACCCGAACACCTACAACCTCTACAACAACCAGGTCGAGTACGCGTACCTCGGCGCCAAGTGGCTGTTCGAGCAGCTCGGCGGCAAGGGAACCGTGTACTACTCTCGCGGACTCGCCGGTCACCCGGCCGACTCCGATCGCGACAAGGGCTTCAAGAAGGCCCTTGCCGAGTACCCGGACATCAAGGTCGTCCCCAGCGCTGACGGCGTCTTCACCGGATGGGATCCGGCGACGGCGACGCAGAACATGAACGACTTCATCGCCAGCGGCCAGTACGACAAGATCAACGGCATCTGGTCGTCCGGCATGGGCAAGCAGACCGTCGACGCGATCAAGGCCGCCAACAAGAAGTTCGTGCCGATCGTCGACGCCGACATCGGCGGCTTCGTCGCGCAGCTGCTCGACCCGACCAACTACCCGGGCCTCCAGGGTGCCGCGGTCACGAACACGGCCGCCGTCGGCGGCGCGGGCGTGGGTCTGGCGCTCAAGCTCCTCAACGGCGAGGCCGTCCAGACGGACCCGTCGGCGCCGCAGCCGAACACCGTCCTCTTGGTGCCCGTCCTGGTGGACAACCTGACCGACCAGGGCAAGGCGACGCTGCAGTCGTGGCAGTCTGTCAAGGGCCTCGACCCGCTCTGGCCGCTGGGTCTCCAGATCCAGGGCTGGACCGACTACACGCCCGAACAGGCCGTCGCCTGCAAGGGGCCGGGCGAGTAGCAGCCCGGATCGCTTCGCATCGTTCGCATAATCGGGGGGCGCCGGCCGCGCCGGCGCCCCCCGACCAACCCCTTCCTCTGCCGGGACGTATGACAACCATCAGCACCGACATGCTGCTCGAGGCGACCGGGGTCTCGAAGACCTACGGCGCCGTCGTGGCGCTCAAGTCAGCATCCCTCGCGGTGCGGCCGGGCGAGGTCCACGCGCTCATGGGCGCGAATGGCGCCGGCAAGAGCACCCTGGTCAAGATCCTCACGGGCGCGGTCCGGCCGGACGGCGGCACCATCGCCGTCCGCGGCCGCGAGCGCACCGTCCACTCCCCGGCCGAGGCACGGCACGGTGGCCTCGTCTCCGTCTACCAGGAGCCGGCGCTCATCCCCGACCTCGACGTCCGTGCCAACCTGCGCCTGACGGAGACGCCCGTCGAACCCTTCCGTCACTGGCTCGCCGAGCTCGGGCTGGCGGACCTGGATCTGTCGAGCCAGGTGCGGCGCATGCCGCTCGCCTCGCTCCGGATCGTCGACCTCGCGCGCGCCCTCGCCATCGAGCCGGACGTCCTCATGCTGGACGAGATGACCGCCGCGCTCCCCGCGAACCTCACCGAGCGGGTCCTCGAGGTGGTCGGCCGACGACGGGGCGGGGATCGGTCGGTCATCTTCATCTCGCACCGGATGATCGAGATCGCCGCGGTCTGCGACCGCGCGACGGTTCTCCGCGAAGGCGAGACCGTCGGCGTCGTCGACGTGACGGAAGGATCGGAGGAGCGGATCGTCGAGCTGATGCTCGGCGAGATCGCGCGCGAGATGCCGGCCGCGGCCGGTGGTCGAGCCACGGGCGGCCCCGGTGCGCCCGGGGCTGTGCCGCGCCTGGCGACCCGCGGGCTCACGTCGGGCGTGAAGCTGCACGACGTCTCGTTCGACCTGTACCCGGGCGAGGTGCTCGGCGTGGTGGCCCTCGAGGGCCAGGGGCAGGACGAGCTGTTCGACGTCCTCGCAGGCTCCGAGCGCCCGAGCGCCGGCGAGATCCTCGTCGACGGCAGGCCCGTGTCCCTGCGCCATCCCGCCGACGCCATCCGGGCCGGCCTCGTCTACGTCGCGGCCGATCGTGCCGAGGCGCTGCTCATGCAGCGGTCGGTGCGCGAGAACATCGCCCTGCCGTTCACGGCGCGGATCCGCAACTGGGGCCCGATCGATCTCGGCAAGGAGCGAACGACGGTCGACGAGGCAGTCGCGAGGCTGCAGATCGATGCCCGGGCCGGCGGCGAGGTCCGGCGGCTCTCCGGTGGGAACCAGCAGAAGGTCACGATCGCGCGCTGGGTCGCCGGCGGCGTCCACACGATGCTCTGCTTCGATCCCACGCGCGGCATCGACATCCGCACGAAGGCCCAGATCTACGTTCTCCTCCGGGATCTCGCGGAGGCCGGGGCCGCCGTCCTCCTCTATACGTCGGAGCTGAAGGAGGTCCAGCTCGTCTGCGATCGCGCGATCGTCATCTTCGGCGGTCGAGTGGTCGCCGAGGTCGCCGCCGCCGACGCGGATGAGTCGTCGCTCCTGCGGGCCGCGTACAACCTGAGATCCGACGCAGTGCTTCCCGAGGACGCTGCGGCCGAGACCGTGGCCGTCGAGCCGGCCGCGTCCGGGCAGCCGGCCGCGGGCGCCGGCGGACGGCAGCCGGATCCGACCGACGCCCCCCGGGAGGGCGATCGATGAGCGCCGTGACTGCGCCCGCCGAGGCCGTGCGCGCCGGTCGTGGCGGCATCCTCCTCTCGTGGGGGCGGCGCAACGCCTGGACGCTCGGCCTCCTCGCGTTCCTCGTCGTGATGCTCGCGTTCACGAAGATGATCCAGCCGAGGTACGGGCCCATCCCCGTCCAGGGACTCGCGACCTCGGTGCTGCCGCTCGCCCTCGCTGCGGTCGCCCAGGCGGTCGTGGTGATCGGGGGCGGGATCGACCTCTCGATCGGATCGATGATGGCTCTCACGAGCGTGGTCGCCGCCACGGCCATGGAGGGCCAGAGCGCCGAGTTCGGCGTCGCCGTCGTGCTCGGGGTGCTTCTGCTCGGCCTCGTGCTCGGCGCGGTCAACGGCACCCTGGTCGTGGTCACCCGTGTGCCGGACATCGTGGTCACGCTCGCGATGGCGTTCGTCTGGGCCGGATTCGCCCTGCTCGTCCGACCCGCACCCGGCGGCCTTGCCGTCCAGTGGCTCAAGGATCTCGTGGTCGGGCCCATCGGCAACGAATGGATCCCCCGGGCCGCGGTGGCGCTCATCGTGATCGTGGGCGTCACCTGGATCCCCCTCGTGCGGTCGAGGCTCGGCCTGTCGATCTACGCGATCGGCAGCAACCGTCTGGCGGCGTTCAGGAGCGGCGTGCCGGTCGGCCGGACCCGGTTCTTCGACTACGTCCTCACGGGGCTGTTCTCGGCGCTGGCCGGCCTCTCGTTGACGGCGAGCACGGGGATCGGGACCCCGGTCCCGGGACCGTACACGCTCATGAGCGTGGCGGCGGTCGTCCTCGGCGGCGTCAGCCTCGCGGGTGGCCGGGGTGGTGTCTTCGGCCCGATCGTGGCCGTCGTCGTCCTCCAGCTCGTCCGCACGGACATGACCTTCCTCAACGTCAACACCAACCTGGCCGTCGTCGCCCAGGGCGTGATCCTGATCGGCGTGGTGATGGTCGGAAGCCTGATCCAGATGCGGAGGGCGCGCTCATGAGCGTGGCAACGCCGGCGGAGCGAGCCCGGAACCCGTGGCTCACGGCGACCGCGTGGCGCAATCTCTTCCGGGACCGCCCGATCATCCCCCTGACCGGCCTGCTCCTCGTCCTGGTCCTGGTCATCCAGGCCGTCCAGCCCGGCATCGTCGGGCTCCCGTGGGCGGGCGTGATCCTGAGGGCGTCAGTGCCCCTCGCGATCCTGGCTGGCTGCCAGGTCCTGACGATGCTGACCGGCGGGATCGACCTCTCGGTCGGTGCCGTGGCCTCGATGGCCGGGTTCGTCACGGCCACGTTCGTGAACAGCCCGGGGGGCTGGGTCCTCGGGGTGGCCGTGGCCCTCTCGGCGGCGGCGCTCGCGGGGCTCGTGACCGGCGTCGGCGTCGGGGTGTTCCGTGTCCACCCGCTGATCATGACCCTGGGCATGAGCTTCGTCGTCCTGGGCCTGGCGAACGTCTGGCAGCTCCAGACGGTCCAGACCGGGGCCGGGGTGCCCGATCCGCTGCGATGGATCGGTTCGGGCCAGTCCCTGGGGATCGTCCCGAACAGCCTCCTGGTCTTCGTGCCGCTCGCGGTCCTCATCCTGCTGGGGCTCAGACGGACGGGGTACGGGCGGCTGCTCTTCGCCATCGGCGACAACCCGGTGGCGGCCCGCCTCTCGGGCGCCCGCGCCTGGCAGGTCCTGATCGTGCTCTACGTGGTCTCGGCCGTCCTCGCGGCGATCGCGGGGCTCATCGTCTCGGGCCTCTCGAACACCGCCAGCGTGTCGCTCGTCGACAGCTCGGTCCTGCCGTCGGTCGCTGCCGCGGTCATCGGCGGGACGTCGATCATGGGCGGCCGGGGCGGCTTCGGGGGAGCGATCGTCGGCGCCCTCATCCTGACGGTGCTCACGGCGCTCCTGACGGTGGTCGGGCTGCCCGAGCCTTCGCGCCAGATCCTCTTCGGCGCGATCATCGTCGCCGTCGCGGCCGCGTACACGCGCGTGACGGCCGAATCCTGAGGCGGACGGTGACGACGATCGACGGGTCGCGGGAGACCCCCGGCCCCGCCACGCGCCACCTCGGGCTCGACCTCGGGGGCACGAACCTCAAGTGGGCAGTGCTCGAGCGGAGCGTCGGCACGTGGGCGATGGTCGCGCGCGACCAGGCGCGGACGCGGATCGTCCCGGATGCGGATCGCGTGCCGGACGCCATCGTCGCCCAGATGGGGGAGCTCGCGGTCGCGGCGATCGATGCCTGGGGGCCTGTCGCGAGCGTCGGGATCGGCGTCCCTGGCCTGTACGATCCGGCCACCGGTGCGACGCGGTTCCTGCCGAACGTGCCGGGGCGATGGGCGGGCCATCCGGTCGGCGCGCCGGTGATGGCCGCGACCGGCCTGCCCGTCTCGCTCATCAACGATGCTCGCGCGTTCGGGCTCGCGGAGCTGCGCCTCGGTGCGGCACGGGGCGCCTCGACGATGATCGGCCTCGCGCTCGGGACGGGCGTCGGCGGGGTCGTCATCGTCAACGGCGAGGTCCATTTCGGCCACGACGGGACGGCCGGCGAGATCGGTCACCAGACGATCGACCCGGACGGCCCGTGGTGCGGCTGCGGGAACCGCGGATGCCTCGAGGCGTACGCACGGGCCGACCAGGTCGCTGCTGCCTGCGGCACGGCGACCGCCGAGGAGGCGGTGCGCGCCGCGCAGGCCGGCGACGCACGCGCGCTCGGTGGCCTGGCCGACGTCGGCCGCTATCTCGGGATCGGGATCGCGAGCATGATCAACATCATCTCGCCGGATGTGATCGTCATCGGGGGTGGCGTCGCGGCGGCCGGCGAGCTGCTCTTCGCGCCGATCCGTGCCGAGATCGCTCGACGCGCCACGATGACCCCGCTCGACCGGGTGACGCTCGTGCCCGCCGAGCTCGGGGTCTGGGCGGGCGCGTACGGCGCCGCGGTCCACGGCAGCGACCGCGCCGCCCGCGGTGCGGGGGCCGCGTGAGCACCGATCGCACCCCCCGGATCCGGCCGATCCTCGACCCCGGATTCGATCCCGCGTTCCTGGCGCGGCGCGCGATGGCGGCCCGCGTCCGCCGATCCGGCGTCGCCATCCCCGTCGCCCTCGCCGTCGAGCAGCCCGACGGCTCGGCCTGGCGCCGGGAGACGGCCGTGCTGCCGGTCGGCCACGCGGGGTCCGCAGCCTCCTACCGCCATTGCGAGCGGCTCCTGAAGTTCATGCTCTGGGCCCGGGGCGGTCACCGCGTCCACGTCGACGGTCCGGCGGCACTCCACGAGGCGCTCGTCCGCCACTATGCCGACGAGCCCACAGGCCTCTTCGACGCGCGGTTCGAGCACGAGGTCTACGGCCGCGGCTTCGAGGTCGTCCGGACGCCCCGGGCGGACTTCCCGTCGGCGCCCGAGGCGAAGGCGACGGCCGGGGGGTATCGCGACGGGTGCCGCATCGGCTTCGACCTCGGTGCGAGCGACCGGAAGGTCGCCGCGGTCATCGATGGCCGGGTCGTCTTCAGCGAGGAGGTCGCCTGGGATCCGTCGCGCCACGCGGACCCCCAGTGGCATGTCCACGAGATCATGGCGTCCATCCGCGCGGCGGCCGCGCACCTTCCGAGGGTCGACGCGATCGGGGGGAGCGCGGCCGGCGTCTACGTCGACAACGAGGTCCGCGCCGCCTCGCTGTTCCGGTCCGTCCCACGCGACCTGTTCGAGACCCGGGTCCGCGGTCTCTTCAACGAGATCCGCCGGGCCTGGAACGACGTCCCGTTCGTCGTCGCGAACGACGGGGACGTCACGGCGCTCGCCGGATCGCTCCAGGCCGGCGCCGGCGCCCTCCTGGGGATCGCGATGGGCTCGAGCGAAGCCGCCGGGTACGTGACGCGCGACGGGCATCTGACCTCGTGGCTCAACGAGCTCGCGTTCGCCCCCGTCGACTGCGCGCCCGACGCCCCGGTGGACGAGTGGTCGGGCGACCGAGGCTGCGGCGCGCTCTACTTCTCGCAGCAGGCGACCGGGCGGCTCCTCGACGCGGCCGGGCTGGCGGCGGACGCGCCGAAGACCCTCCCCGAGAAGCTCGTCCACCTCCAGTCGCTGATGGCCGCCGACGATCCACGGGCGGCAGACGTCTACCGGACGGTCGGGACGTACCTCGGCTACGGGATCCTCCACTACGCCGACTTCTACGACATCGAGCATGTCCTGCTCCTCGGCAGGGTGATGACCGGCCGGGGCGGCGACCTCGTCATCGACGGCGCGAAGGACGTGCTCCGCGCGGAGGAGCCGACGACCGCCGAGCGGATCACCTTCCACACGGCATCGGAACGCGACAAGCGCCACGGCCAGGCCGTGGCGGCGGCGGGACTCCCCGCGATCCCGGTCCGTGAGCCCGGCGTGAGGGCATGAGCGAAGGAGGACCGGAGATGGTCGTGCGTGGCAGGCTCGTGCTGGAGGACCGGGTCGCCGCCGGCCGGCTCCACCTCGCGGATGGCCGGATCGCGGCGATCGAGCTCGACGAGGCCGAGGCGGGCGGGCCCTACGTCGCCCCCGGGTACGTCGACGTCCACGTCCACGGCTGGGGTGGACATGACGCGATGGGGACGCGGGACGACCTCGACGGCATGGCTCGAGCGCTTCTCCGCCGCGGGGTCACCTCGTTCCTGCCGACGGCGGTCACGGCGAGCCTCGAGGCGATCCGCGGCTTCGCCGACAGGGTGCGCGACTGGATCCCCTCAGCTCCGACGGACGGCGCGTCGCCGCTCGGCTTCAACCTCGAGGGGCCGTTCATCTCGCCCGCGCGGAGGGGCGCCCAGAACGCGGCGTTCATCATCGCGCCATCGGACGTCTCGCTCGCGACGCTCGCCCCGCTCCTCCCCGGCCTTCGGATCACGACGGTGGCCCCGGAGACGCCGGGCGCGCTCGACCTCATCCGCTGGCTCACCCAGAACGGGGTCGTCGTGTCGCTCGGCCATTCGGTCGCGACGCTGCATGAGGGTCGCGCCGGCTACGCCGCGGGAGCCCGGACGACGACCCACCTGTTCAACGCGATGACCGGCGTCGACCATCGCGCGCCGGGGCTCGCCGTCGCCGCGCTGACCGACGATGCGGCATGCGTCGAGCTCGTCGCGGACGGCCACCACGTCCACCGGGGGCTGTGGCCGATCATCGTGCGGACCAAGCCGGCCGGCCGCCTCATCCTCGTGAGTGATGCGATGTACCTTGCCGGGACCGGCGACGGTCGCGGCACGCTCGGCGGTCTCGCGGTCGAGGTGTCGGAAGGGCGGGCGAGGCTCGCGGGGACCACGACGCTCGCGGGCAGCGTCACCGCTCTCGACATGGAGGTCCGCAACCTCGTCGCCGAAGGGTTCCCGCTCCCGGCGGCGGTCGCGGCGGCTTCGCGCAACCCGCTCGCGCTCATCGGTGTGACCGACCGCGGCCGGATCGAGGTCGGCCAGCGGGCCGATCTCGTCGAGCTCGACGAGGACCTGGGCGTCGTCCGCGTCGCGCGCGCCGGGGAGTGGCGGATCCCGGCCTGACCGGAGGGGGACAGGGGGACGGGCGGGCGGTCGATCGGCCGCCCGATCGACCGCCCGCCCGTCTCCCTGGGGCTCAGCTCGCCGTCGCCGCCATCAGCTCCTTGATCCGCGCGGCGGTGTACGAGGGGCCCTCGTCCCGCGTGAGCTGCGACAGGACGTCGAGTGGCAGCTCGTTGAGGATCGCGCCGTTCGGGTTGAAGAGGAGGTTCTCGTCGAGGGCGAGGCCGAAGGCCGAGCCCTCCTTGACCGCGTGGTACAGGTTCCGCGGCTTCACAGAGTCGCCCACGTTGATGACGTTCACGCCGGCCGCGCGAAGCTCGTGGAAGAGCCCGGTCTCGGGGCGCGTGTGGCACGCCACGACGTCGTCCACCTCGATCGTCGTCCGGTTGAAGTCCTTGTCCCGGAGGACGACGGTCGTGCCGTCGATCGACTCGACCGTCGTGCTGGTGATGACCGTCACGGGGTGCTTGTACGGCTTCGAGTGGAGGACCTCCGCGTCGCCCTGCGCGTACCGCTTGCGCTGGACGTACATGTGGATGACCTCGCAGTCGGCCGCGAACTCGCGGTTCTCGGTCACGATCGTGATCTCGCGCCCGATGTCGGCCAGCCAAGCCGAGGTGTCCACAGCGGCGTAGTGGTCGCCCCACAGGAGGACGCGGGCGCCGAGCTTGTGCATCTTCCGGCCGCCCGGGTGGCACTCGCAGGCGACCTTGGGGCAGGCCATCGCCTCCTCGAAGGGGACCACCTTCGACGCGTCGCCGGCGACCTGCGGGACGTACGAGGCTGCGCCGGTCGCATTGAGCACGAGGTCGTAGCCGCGCAGCTCCTCGACCGAGGGTGCGTGGTTCAGCCGGATGTCGACGTTCAGGTCGAGGAGCTGGTCCCGGATCCAGTCGAGGTACCAGCGCATCTTCTCCTTGCCCGGGACGAGGCAGACGTAGAGCATCGCCCCACCGAGCTCGGAGCGCCTCTCGTACAGGGTCACCTGGTGGCCGCGCTCGGTCGCGATCCGCGCCGCCTCCATGCCCGCGGGGCCGCCGCCGATGACCGCGACCTTGACGGGCCGCTCGGTCCGCTTCATGTCGTGGTACGCGGGGTTCCCGCACGCCGCGTTGATCGAGCACGCGATCTCATGCTTCGCCATGAGCGATTCCTGCCAGCAGCCGCCGAGACAGGAGATGCACTTGCGGATCGACTTGACCTTCCCGTATCTCGCCTTCACCGGCCAGTACGGGTCGGCGAGGAGCTGGCGGGCGAGCCCGACGAGATCGGTCTTCCCCTCGGCGAGGATCTGCTCGCAGTAGTCGGGGTCACGGAGCGAGTGGCTCGTGATCACCGGGATCTTCACGATCTTCTTCGTCGCCTCGGCGGCGTACGTCGCCCAGCCCTGCGGGTACTGCATCGGGTCGAACCCGGCGCCCGGGCTCTCCTGCATCCCCTGGGAGAGGTCGAGCGCCGCCACCCCGGCGCGCTCGAGCACGCGCGCGGTTTCGAGGCCCTCGTCCATCCCCCGCCCGCCCGGGCACCACTCCTCGAACGAGTAGCGGACGAGCACAGGGAAGCTCTTCCCGCACTTCTTCTTGATCGAATCGATGACCGCGAGCGGGAACCGCATCCGGTTCTCGAAGCTGCCGCCGAAGCGGTCGGTGCGCATGTTGAGGTACGGGCTCATGAACTCCGAGAGCAGGTACCCGTGCGCGGCGTGGAGCTCGACGGCGTCGAAGCCCGCCTGCTTCACGCGCCAGGCTGCCTCGCTGAAGAGGTCCACGAGCTCGAGGATCTCCGCGATCGACGCCTCGCGGATCTCCTTGCCCTTCTCCTCGGCGTTCTCGTAGATGATCTCGTGCCCGGCCGACCACGGGAGCTTGAGGACGCGATCGGTCGCGCCGAGCGTGTTGTACCGCGGGATCGCGCACTGGCGGCCCGGGTGCTGGAGCTGGACGGCGCACTTCGCACCGTAGCGATGCATGCTCTCGGCCAGGCGCGCGAGGCCCGGGACGTAGTTGTCGCCGTCCGCGACGAGGCACGTCACCGTGGGCCGGCCGGTCTTCATGTCAGGGGTGGTGGCGCCGACGATGATGAACCCGGTCCCGCCGCGCGCGATGTCGCCGTGGTGGTGGAGGTCGCGCTCGCTCACCTCGCCGTCGGCGTGCGAGGAGCTGATGTCGGTGGGGACGTGGACGATGCGGTTGGGGAGCTCCATGTTCCCCAGCTGGAGCGGGCTGAACAGATGCGGGAAGGCCATGTCCGGATCACTCCTCGGCGGCGAGGCGGGTCCGCCCGAGGCGGACCTCGATGCCCCGATCCTCGTCGGAGAGCGCGGCCGGGACAATGCCAGAGCGGGTCGACGAAATGGCAGAAGCGGCTGGCAGACCCGACTGGGCCACCCGATTCGTTCCACATGGCCCTGTCCGATGCGGCTGACCGGCTGGCACCGTCCCCGCATGGCGGTCTACGTCTGGCAGCAGGATCTCGAGCCCGGCTTCCCGCTCGCGGTGATCGAGTACACGGCGCGCGGCGACGGCGACCGGATGCACTGGCACGATCACCTCGAGATCGCGGTCGTGCTGGACGGGACCGGGGCGTTCCTCTTCGGGCGACGGGCGCTGGCCGCGGGGCCCGGCGACATCTTCTTCATCGACAACTCGCAGCCGCACGTGGCGCTCGCGGATCCCGGATCGGAGCTCCGGCTGCTCCTCGTCCTCTTCCGCCCCGAGCTCATCTCGGGCCCCGGCTGCCGCGAGCTGGACCTGGGTTACCTCGCGCCGTTCCGCGTGGACGAGCGCGTCGCGTCGCCCCGGATCCGGGGGACGTCCGCCCTCGCGGGGCGGGTCACCCCGCTCCTCCTCCAGCTCCGCTCGATCTGGGAGCGCCGCGACCCGGCCGAGCGGCACCTCGCCGACGCGACGCTGCGGATGGCGCTCGCGCTCGTCAACCGTGAACGCGGGTCGGACGCGCGCGACGGGGCGGCGCGCGCGGCGGCCGATCGACGCGAGCAGATCCGACCGGTCCTCGCCTACGTGGACCGCCACTGCCGCGAGAGCATCACGCTCGAGGACGTGGCCGGGATCGTGCACGTGAGCCCGTCCCGCGTCCGCCACGTCTTCAAGGACGTCACGGGGGTGAGCTTCAAGGAATACGTCACGCAGGTCCGCGTCGCGGAGGCGAAGCGCCTCCTGCTCGGCACCGACCTGTCGGTCGCGGAGATCGCGTCGGCCGTCAGCTACACGAACCTCCACCAGTTCTACAAGGTCTTCTACCGCTCGTGCGCCATGTCGCCGGGCGAGTACCGTCGGTACTACACGCCGACCGGCGGCGAGACGGAGGCTGCGGCGGCCGTGTAGCCGTCCGCCGGAGGCCGCGGGGCGGGCGACCCGCGGGGATCCACGACGAGATCGGAGTGCGCAGATGACGGTCACGGTCCGCGAGGCGGTGCACGACGACTGGGTGGAGGCGGGCCGCATCTGCTACGAGGCGTTCGCGACGCTCGCCGACGAGCATGGCTTCCCGCACGACTTCCCCACGGTGGCCGCAGCATCCGACCCGATCCGATGGATGATCGACCACCCGCGGATCTTCGGGCTCGTGGCCGAATCGGACGGCCGCATCGTGGGCAGCAACTTCATGGACGAGCGCGGCACGATCTCGGCGATCGGTCCGATCAGCATCGATCCGACGGCGCAGGACCGCGGGATCGGGCGGCTGCTCATGGACGCCGCGTTCGAGCGATGGCGGCACAGCGGAGCGCCGGGCCTGCGCCTCGTCCAGATCGCCTACCACAACCGGTCGCTGAGCCTGTACACGAAGCTCGGGATGGACGTGCGGGAGACATTCGCCGCGATGTACGGCCCGCCGATCGGCGAGGAGATGCCCGGGTACCTGGTCCGGCCGGCGACTCCCGCCGACGCGGCGGCGTGCGACGCCCTCTGCTACCGGGTCCATGGGCACACGCGCGGCGGCGAGGTGCGCGAGGCGATCGAGAGCGGCGACGGGCGGGTGGTGGAGCACCTCGGCCGGATCACGGGCTACACGACGAAGGTCAACTACTTCTTCCACTCGGTCGCCGAGTCGAACGACGCCATGCGCGCCCTCATCTGCGAGTCACGCGATTATGGGACGCCGGGCTTCCTCGTCCCTCTGTCGAACCACGACCTCTTCCGCTGGTGCCTCGCCCACGGGCTGCGCATCTTCTTCCTCACGAACCTCATGACGATCGGCCTCTACCAGGAGCCCGAGGGCACGTACCTGCCCTCGGTCGGGTACTGAGGTGCCGGCGTCCGGAGCCTCGCGCGCCCGCGTCCGGGCCGCCCTCGCGCACCGCGTGCCGGACCGGATCCCCTTCGACCTGGGCGGATCCCGCGTCACGGGGATCCACGTGCGCGCGTACGAGCGGCTCCGCGCGGGTCTCGGCCTGGAGCGTCGCGAGCCTCGCGTCACGGACATCACCCAGCAGCTCGCGGAGGTCGAGCCCGACGTCCTCGACGCCCTCGGGGCCGACGTGCGGCATGTGGCGCCGCGCGGGGCGTCGACGGACCGCCGGGTGATCCACGTCGACGACCGGTACCGGACGTTCGTCGACGAGTGGGGCGTGGGGCGGCGGATGCCGATCGCCGACGGCCTCTACTACGACAGCTACGCGCCGCCCCTGGCGGGCGAGATCGACATCGCTGCCGTCGACGCGTACGCATGGCCGGACGCGGCCGACCCGTCCCGGTGCGCCGGCATGGACGAGGAGGCGCGCCGCTACGCGGTCGACGAGGGCCGGGCCGTCGTGGTCGGCTCGATCTGCGGTGGGCTCACCGAGGGGCTGTTCAAGCTGCGCGGGTTCGAGGACGGGTACATGGACCTCGCGGCCGACCCGGCCCTCGCGCGGCGGGTGATGGAGAAGGTGCTGGAGGTCAAGCTCGCGTACTGGGAACGGGCCCTCCCCCTCGTCGAGGGGCACGTCGACGTCGTGGCGGAGGCGGACGACCTCGGTGGCCAGGAGCGGACGCTCTTCGCGCCGGCGACCTACAGGGCGCTCGTGAAGCCGCTCCATCGCGAGCTCTTCGCGTACCTGCATGCGCGCACGGGCGCACGGGTCTTCTTCCACTCGTGCGGCGCGATCCGCGAGCTCATCCCCGATCTGATCGAGATCGGCGTGGACATCCTCAACCCGGTCCAGGTCTCCGCCGCAGCGATGGATACGGCGGAGCTCAAGCGCGAGTTCGGGCGCGACCTCGTCTTCTGGGGAGGCGGAGTCGACACCCAGCGCGTGCTCGGCGCCGGCACGCCCGACGAAGTCCGCGCCGAGGTGCGGCGGCGCGTGGCCGACCTCTCGCCGGGCGGTGGCTTCGTCTTCGCCGCTGTCCACAACATCCAGCCGAACGTGCCCGCCGAGAACATCCTTGCCATGCGGGCGGCGCTCGCGGAGGCGGAGGGCGCCTGACGGACCGGCGCGCACCGCGCACCCCGCGCGTCAGCGGATCACTCGGCCCCGTCGGGCGGGCGCGGCTCGCTCACGGTCCAGCCGCCGTCGACGGCGACGACCTGGCCCGTCACCATCCGCGCCTCCGCGCTCAGGAGATGGAGCGCCGTCGCCGTCACCGCATCGGGGTCGATCGGGCCACGCGCGAGCGGCTGCTTCTCGGCGAGGTACGCGCGGATCGCCGGGTCGTCCTGGGCCCGGCGGCTCATGGGCGTGGCGACGAGGGCGGGGGCGACGGCGTTGACGCGGATCCCGAAGGGTGCGTAGTGGGCGGCCGCCGACCGCGTGAGGGCGTCGATCGCGCCCTTGCTCGCCGCGTACGCGTGCGTCGCGAAGAAGGCCGGTGCCGGGCGCGTCGCGAGCGTGCTCGACATGAGGAGCACGACGCCGCGCTGGTCGTCCGCATCGAGGTCCTGGGCGAGCATCCGGCGGATCGCTGCCCGCATGACGAGGAACTGGCTCGTCGCGTTCGCCGCGAGGACGGCGTCCCAGCCCTCCGCTGTCGCCTCGTGGATCGGACCGTCGCCGAACCGCCGGCCGCTGATCCCCGCGACGCTGTAGACGGCGTCGAGGCGGCCGAACGCGGCGTCGAAGGAAGCGAACGCTGCCTCGACCTCGTCCTCCCTCCGGAGGTCCGCCGCTCGCCAGGCGACCCTGCCGCCGGCCCCGCGGATCTCGTCGCCGAGCGCCGCGAGGTGCTCCGCCGTCCGGGACGTGACGAAGACCGAACCCCCCTCGGCCGCGATCGCGCGCGCGGCGGAGGCAGCCATCCCGGTCGAGCCGGTGACGAGGACGTTGCGGTCGGCGAATCTCGCGCGCCCCGTCATCGTCCGTCTCCTGCCGCGTCGCCGTCCGCGGCGATCGGGTCGAAGAGCGCCCCGCCGGCCGCGAGCCTGTCCCGGAGCGCGTCGGCAGGGACCCGCCGCGGCACGATCCCGTCGCGGGCCGCGAGCGCCGCAGCCGTGCCGGCGGCCTGGCCCATCGCCATGCAGGTCGCCATCGAGCGCGCGGACGCGTGGGCGTCGTGCGTCGCCGAGAAGCAGCGGCCCGCGACGAGCAGGCCCTCGACGCCGAGCGGGAGGAGCGACCGGTACGGGATGCCGTAGACGCCCGGCTCGCCCACGTAGCGCCAGGTCGTGTCGCCGCCCGCGTGGTGGTCCTCGATCGGGGCGCCGCAGAGGGCGATCTCGTCGGTGAACCTGGCCCCGCGGAGGACCTCGTCGCGCGTCAGTCGATGGTCTCCGTGGACGCGACGGCTCTCGCGCACGCCGATCGCCGGGCTCGTCGCGACGACGACCGCCCGTTCGAACCCCGGAACGCGGTCACGGAGGAACCGGTGATACTCCCGGACCTGGCGGCGGCCCTCGACCTCGGCCGCGGTCAGCTGCTCGGGGTCCGTGGCGTCGACGTTCGGTACACGGGTCATGTGGACGAGCACGACGCCCTCGAACGGCGTCGGATGCCACGAGCCCTCGATCCGCGGCAGGCGGTAGGCGCCGCTCGAGGCCGCCTCGGCCATGATCCGCCGGAGTTCGGAGCGCGGCACGGTCCTGGCCCGCGGGATGTCCACGTTCGCGACCTTGAAGAGCGTCGAGAGCGACTGGACCGATCCGCCGTCCGCCGGAGCGTCGTGCGGGACCCGGGCGAGCGCGCAGACGTCGGCGTCGCCTGACGCGTCCACGAACGCGTCCGACTCCACCCACCGCTCGCCGCCCTTGTTCCACAGGCGGACCGCCGCGAGCCGACCGGCGTCGAGGCGCACGCCCGTCGCCCACGTGTGCAGGAGCAGATGGACCCCGGCGTCCTCGGCCATCCTCTCCCAGAGGACCTTGAGCGCCTCCGCGTCGTACGTGACCCCGGTGCCGGCGCCGTACGTGTTGGGGCGCTCGAAGGCGACGCCGTCGGAGGCGAGGCGCTGCGCGACCTCCCACCCGAGTCCGCCGACGACCCGTCGGGGCCGCTCGCCCGGCGTGTAGAAGGCGTAGAAGGTGTCGAGGACCGCGGTGGACGTCCCGCCCATGAACGCGAGGCGGTCCACGAGGAGCGTGCGCGCCCCGAGGCGCGCCGCGGCGATGGCCGCGGTCGATCCGGCCGAGCCGGCGCCGATGACGACGACGTCGTACCGGCCGGTCATGCCCCGGCCCCGGGACGCCGGGGTGCATCGGGATCGGGGTCCTCGGCTCCGACCGGCATCGCGTAGAACCGGGCCGGGTTGCCGACGAGGATCCGGTCCGCCGCATCGGCGCCGAGCCGTCGACGGAGCCGTGGCGCGAAGACCGACATGAGGTACCGCTGGCCAGGGCCCCCGCCGTATGCGCTGAGGTAGTCGCGCGTCCCGAGGTCGAGCCCGAGCATCATCCGGTCGAGATGCCCGGCCGCCGCGACCGCCTCGATGAGATCGAGGACGGTGCTGTCCGGGTGGTACTTCGTCCGGCCCACCGTGTCGTACTCGAGCGTCACGCCCCGCGCGGCGACCTCGACGTGCAGCTCCGCGTCCGGGTTCCGGTCGAGGTGGGCGAGGGCGATGCGCCCGACGGCCACC
Organism: Chloroflexota bacterium; assembly: GCA_021813655.1. Lineage (GTDB taxonomy): Bacteria > Chloroflexota > Limnocylindria > Limnocylindrales > CSP1-4 > CAIYQJ01. Next base: position 33,129 of record JAKAJU010000152.1, read on the forward strand.
CCGGCGCGCTCCAGGAGGTCGACGATCTCGTGCGCACATGTCCCGATCTCGGTGTGCACGAGGATCCCGGCCCCGGTCGCCGCGCCCGCGCCGGCGATCGCCTCCAGCCGGCGCCTCTCCGCGGGGCTGATGCGGTGGTACGAGGCGCCGGCCTTGATGGCGCCGGCCCGCGCCCGATCGGGCGGGAGCGTCGGATCGTCCCAGTCGGCCGGGTGCATCCCGACGGTCAGGTCCGCGACGATCCGGTCCGCCAGCAGCTCGACCGTGGCGTCGTAGACCCAGTGCCCCGCCGGGTAGTGCGCGTCGCGGTGATAGCCGCTCGCCGCGACGATCGGCACGGCCGTCGACGCGGCGAGCGCGCGGAGGCCGGCGGGGTCCCGGCCGAGGCCGATCGGCGTCATCTCGACGATCGTCCCGATGCCGCTCGCGCGGCCCTCGCGGACCTCCTCGGCGGACCGGACCGGGTCGGTGAACTCCTGGCCGGGCAGGCCGGGCGAGTCGCAGAGGAGATGATCGTGCGCGTCGATGACGCCGAGCGCCCCGATGGGGACCGGCCCGAGGACCGTG
>JAKAJU010000008.1 GCA_021813655.1 Chloroflexota bacterium
GCTCCGCTCGTGCGACCTCGTCGTCCTCAACGTCCGGGCGGACAACCCGCCCGCACTCGCCGCCTACCGCGCCCTCGGATACGTCGACCACGTCCATTTCGAGGAGCGCCTCATCCACCGCACGGTCCCGGCCTGGCCGGGCGTGCTCGCCCGGATCCGCGGCCTCTTCGGCCCGGCCGGGAAGGAGGACATCGCGTGACCGTCCCCCATGACGTCGCGGATCTCACCCTCGCCGCCGAGGGCGGCCGCCGGATCGACTGGGCTGAGCGGGAGATGCCCGTCCTTCGGCTCATCCGGGAGCGCTTCGAGGTGGAGCGGCCGCTCGCCGGGCTCCGCATCGCCGCCTGCCTCCACGTGACGACGGAGACGGCGAACCTCGTCCGGACCCTCCAGGCCGGCGGGGCGGACGTCGCGCTCGCCGCGAGCAACCCGCTCTCCACGAAGGACGACGTCGCAGCCGCGCTGGTCGCCCGTCACGGGATCCCCGTCTACGCTCGGCGCGGCGAGGATCGCGACACCTACTACGCCCACCTGTCGGCCGTCGCCGACACGCACCCGCAGATGACGATGGACGACGGCTGCGACCTCGTCTCGCTCCTCCACGACAGCCGGCCGGACCAGGTCCCCGAGGTGTGGGCCGGGACCGAGGAGACGACGACCGGTGTCATCCGCCTACGCGCGATGGCGGCCGACGGCGCGCTCCGCTACCCGGTCGTCGCGGTGAACGAGGCCGACACGAAGCACCTCTTCGACAACCGCTACGGCACCGGCCAGTCCACGGTGGACGGCATCCTGCGGGCGACGAACCTGCTGCTCGCCGGCCGGAACGTCGTCGTCGCCGGCTACGGCTGGGTGGGGAAGGGGATCTCGATGCGCCTCAAGGGGATGGGCGCGCAGGTCGCGGTCGTGGAGGTCGATCCGATCCGCGCCCTCGAGGCCCGGATGGACGGCTTCCTCGTCATGACCCACACGGACGCAGCGCCGTGGGGTGAGATCTTCATCACGGCCACCGGCAACGTGAACGTCTTCCGACGCGAGCACTTCCTCGCGATGCGCGACGGCGCGATCCTCGCGAACTCGGGCCACTTCGACGCCGAGCTCGACCTCACGGCGCTCCACGCACTCGCCGAGGGCCACGTCAGCGAGGTCCGCGAGAACGTCGCGGAGTTCGACCTCGGGCCCAAGCGGATCCGCCTCCTCGCCGACGGCAGGCTCGTGAACCTCGGGGCTGCCGAAGGGCACCCCGCGGCCGTCATGGACATGAGCTTCGCGAACCAGGCCCTCGCCGCGGAGTACGTCGCGCGGCACCATGCCGAGCTCGAGCCCCGGGTCTACGCGGTCCCCGAGGCGATCGACCGCGAGGTCGCCCGCCTCAAGCTGGCGGCTCTCGGGATCGAGCTGGAGCCGCTGACCGACGAGCAGGTCGCCTACATGCGCTCCTGGCGTTCGGGGACGTAGCACCGGGTCGGCCCGTCGGGAGCTGTGCCGACGGCGACGACGCCCGCCCGGGCGGGCGTCGCGCCCGTGCTACCCTCCTCGGGCGCCCCTCAGCGCGCGCCCTCGAGGTCCCCATGACGAGCCTGTACGACCCATCGCGAACTCTCTTCACGTCCGAGTCGGTCACCGAGGGCCACCCGGACAAGATGTGCGACCAGATCAGCGACGCGATCCTGGATGCGATCCTCCAGGACGACCCGAAGGCGCGCGTCGCCTGCGAGACGGCGACGACGACAGGCCTGGTGCTCGTCCTCGGCGAGATCACGACGACGACCTACGTCGACTTCCAGGAGATCGTCCGTCGGACGGTCCGCGAGATCGGGTACACCCATAGCGACTACGGCTTCGACTGGGAGACGTGCGGGACGCTCGTCTCGATCAAGGAGCAGTCGCCCGACATCGCGCAGGGCGTGGACCACGAGGGCGCCGGCGACCAGGGGATGATGTTCGGGTTCGCCTGCCGCGAGACGCCCGAGCTGATGCCGCTGCCGATCGCCCTCGCGCACCGGATGGCGCGCCGGCTCGCCGAGGTCCGCAAGTCCGGACAGCTGCCATACCTGCGCCCGGACGGGAAGACCCAGGTGACCGTCGCGTACGAGGACGGCGTCCCGGTCGCGGTGCCCACCGTCGTGGTCGCAGCGCAGCACGACCCCGACGTCGACGAAGACCGGCTCCGGCGGGAGATCGCCGAGACGGTGATCCTCCCGACCCTCCCCGCGGAGCTGCGCGCCGTCGATCCCGTCATGCACGTGAACCCCACGGGGCGGTTCGTCATCGGCGGGCCGATGGGCGACGCGGGGCTGACGGGCCGGAAGATCATCGTCGACACGTACGGCGGGATGGCGCGCCACGGCGGCGGCTGCTTCTCGGGCAAGGACCCGACGAAGGTGGATCGCTCCGCAGCCTACGCCGCGCGGCACGTCGCGAAGAACCTCGTCGCGGCAGGGATCGCGGACCGGGTCGAGGTCGAGGTCGCCTACGCGATCGGCGTCGCCCGGCCGGTCTCCATGGGCGTCGAGACGTTCGGGACCGGCCGGATCCCCGACGCAGCGATCCTGGCGCTCGTCGATCGCCACTTCGACCTCCGCCCCGCCTCGATCATCGCTGCGCTCGGGCTGCGCGCGCCGATCTACCGACCCACGGCCGTCTACGGTCACTTCGGCCGCCCGGACCTCGACCTGCCGTGGGAGAGGATCGACAAGGCCGAGGCGCTCGCTGCGGACGCCGGCCTTCCCGCTCCCGCGGTGCCGTCCCACACGGGGGCCTGACCGGGTGGCCGTCTACGCGGTGATCCTCGCGGGCGGCGGCGGGACGCGCCTCTGGCCGCTGTCGCGCTCCGATCGACCCAAGCCGTTCCTCGCGCCGCTCGGGGGAGACACGCTCCTGCGCCGGACCGTCGACCGCCTCGCGCCGCTCGTGGGGGTCGCGGACATCCACGTCGTGACGGATGGGCGGTACGCGGCTCTCGTCCGGGAGCAGCTGCCGGACCTCCCCGCCGGCAACCTCGTCGGAGAGCCCGAAGGGCGCAACACGGCCGCGGCGATCGCACTGGCGACCGTCGCGATCGACCGGCCGGACGACGACGTGATGCTCATCCTCCCGGCGGACCACCTCCTCGCGGACGAGGCGGGCTTCAGGGAGGTCCTCGCGATCGCGGTCGCGGCCGCATCCACGGGGCCGGTCGGCACCGTGGATGCGTTCGGCGGGCCGGAGGCCGCGGGCCCGCTCGTCACCCTGGGGATCCGTCCCGCGGGACCGGAGACCGGGTACGGCTACATCGTCGCCGGCGGCCCGGCCGCCCGGCCTGGGGACGCCACGGGAGCCGTCGCGCGCGATGTCCGCACGCCCTCGGCCGCATCCCCCGCACCCGACGCCCGCACGCCCGCGGCCACGGCCCGTCCCGTCCTCCGCTTCGTCGAGAAGCCCGACGCCGGAGCCGCCGCTGCGCTCCTCGCCGGCGACCCGCCGGCGGCCTGGAACGCGGGGATCTTCGTCTGGCGACGCGGGACCATTCGGAGCGCGCTCGCCCGGCATGCGCCGGACATCCTCGGGGTCGTCGCCGACGGGTGGGCCGCCGAGGCGGCGGGCTCGTCGGGCGCGCTCGCCGCGGCGTACGAGCAGGTCCGCCGCACCTCGATCGACTACGCGGTCATGGAGCCCGCGGCGGCCGCTGGGGACGTCCTCGTCGTTCCGGCGGATGTCGGCTGGAGCGACCTGGGCAGCTGGTCCGCGATCCGCGACGCGCTCGTCGCGCGGGCGCGCGCCGAGGCCGTGCCGGGCGAGCCCCTGACCGGGGCGGTCGGGGCCGGCCCGCGCCGCGACATCGGCTCGACCGGCACCTTGGTCCTCGCGGACGACCGGCTCGTCGTGACGATCGGGCTGCGCGATACCATCGTCGTCGACACCCCGGACGCGGTCCTCGTCTGCGCCGCCGACCGGTCGCAGGAGGTGCGGTCGATCGCCGAGGGTCTCGCGCGCCGGGCCGCGGAGGAGGAGACGTGACGATCATCGCGGAGGTCCCCGCGCCCACCCGCATCGTCTTCGGGACGGACGGCTGGCGCGCGAAGGTCGCCGACGACTACACGTTCGAGAACGTCCGCCGCTGCGCTCACGGCGTCGCGCGGTACGTCGTCGACCGCGGTGAGATCGCCAAGGGCGTCGTCATCGCCTACGACCGGCGGTTCTCGAGCGAGCACTTCGCGATGGCGGCCGCGGAGGTCCTCCTCGCGCACGACATCCCGGTCGCGTACGCCGCCTCGGCGGTCCCCACGCAGATGTCCTCGTACGAGGTGGTGGAGCGCGGCGCGGCCGCCGGCGTCGTCATCACGGCGAGCCACAACCCGTGGACCGACAACGGCTTCAAGGTGAAGTCGCCGACAGGCTCGGCCGCCGGTCCGGAGATCCTCGCCACGCTCGAGGCGACCATCGCCACCAACGGCGGGACCGGCATCCCGCGCCGCCCGTTCGCCGAGGCGGAGGAGGCCGGGCTCGTCGAGCGCTACGACCCCTTCCCCGGGTACGAGCGGTTCGTCCGGCGGACGCTCGACATCGATGCCCTCAAGGCTGCCGATGTCCGGATCCTCGTGGAGCCGATGTGGGGCGCCGGCGCCGGCTGGATCAGCCGGCTGCTCGCGGGCGGTCGGATCGCGGTCACCGAGATCCACCAGGAGCGCAACCCGTACTTCGGCGGCGTGAACCCCGAGCCGATCCGCCCGAACATCGACGAGGCGCTGTCGATCATCGCGGCCGGCGGCTACGACCTCGGCCTCCTGCTCGACGGCGATGCGGACCGCGCGGGCGCCGCCGACGAGCGCGGGGTCTTCATCCACCAGCTCCAGGTGTACGGCCTGCTCATGTACTACCTGCTGGAGCATCGCGGGATGCGCCAGGACGTCGTGAAGAGCGTGAACACGACGTCGATGGCCGAGCGCCTCGGAGAGCGGTACGGCGTCGGCGTGCACGAGACGCCCGTCGGGTTCAAGTACGTGGCCCCGAAGATGATCGAGACCGACGCGATGATGGGCGGCGAGGAGTCCGGTGGCTACGGGTTCGGCATGCACCTGCCCGAGCGGGACGGCATCTATGCCGATCTCATGCTCCTCGACCTCTTCCTCCGCGAGCGGGCAGCCGGACGCTGGCCGGCGAGCCGGTCGATCGCCCACCTGCACGAGATCGCCGGCGGCAGCTTCTACCAGCGGGTCGACATCCACGTCGACCGCGGCGACTACGCGGCGTTCAAGGATCGCCTGGCCGTCGCGCTCGTCGAGCGAGCACCGACGGGGTTCGGCGGGATGCCGATCGCCCGCACCCAGCCGCTCTCGACCGCCGACGGCGTGAAGTGGAGCCTCGCGGACGGCTCGTGGATGCTCGTCCGATGGAGCGGGACGGAACCTCTCGTCCGCGTCTACACGGAATCGACCTCCCAGGAGCTCGCGGACGCCGCGATCGCCGTCGGCGAGGGCCTCGTCAGGGCGGTCTGAGTCGACGCCCGGGCACGAGGGCCCCGTCGCCGGAAGACCGCGCCCCGCCGGGACCGGCGCCGTCCCGCGCCCGCGCGGCGATCGGCGCGGCGCGAGGTCCGGGCTGGTCGGCGTGCGCCCGGTGTCGTATCGTTGACGCACCGCCCGACGTGCCCCAGACGCGGCGCGGAACACGGGCGGCGATCCTTCTCGGCCCCCGGATCTCGGAGGGTTCATCGACGATGCACAGCTCTCTCATCGGCAAGGTGGAGAAGGCGAACCGTTACTCGCGCGAGCCCGATCGCGTGACGTTCGAGAGCCTCGCGCTGACCTTCCGCGGAGACAACGACACGCACCGCGTGACGCTTCAGGACGGCGCCTGGGACTGCACGTGCCACTTCTTCGCGAGCTGGCACAGTTGTGTCCACCTCCTCGCCCTTCAGAAGATGCTGGGTGTCATGCTTCCTGAGGACGCGCAGATCGAGCTTCTCCCAGCGGAGCGCTCGTCGGTCGCCGTCTGACGACGTCCGGGCCGGCGCCCCGCGCCGCGGCCCGGCACCTCGCAGCACTCGAGGCCCGCCGCACCACCCCGGCGGGCCTCGACGCGCCCGGCGCCTCCGGGTCCGGTCGCCGCCATCGGGTCCGCTCGACGACTCCGGCCTGTGCTACGCTCGCCCGGTCAGAGAACGACGCCGCATGGCCGCGAAGCTGGTGGGAATCCGGCACAGTCGCGCTACGGTGATGGCCTTCGGGCCGCAGTCCGGTCGCCGGTCGTGTGGTGACGTCCGAACCTTCGCGTGAGAGGGGTAGGCGACCGTGCACACGACTTCCTGACCTCCTGCCGTGCCCGCAACGCGGGCCTCCGTCTCCACGTCCCTCCCGGCACGAGGTTTCCTCCATGGCTTCCCGTTCCTGGCGCCGACGCGCCCACGCCCTGTCCGCGCCGCTCGCCGCGCTCGTCGTCTCGCTCGCGATCGCTGCGTGCTCGGCGACGGCAGCGCCCACCACCTCGGCCCCGACCGTCGCGCCGGCTACCGCGGCGCCCACGGTCGTTCCAGCCACCGCGACGCCCACCGCCGCGCCGACGCAGACCCCCACGCCGTCGGTCGCGCCGGCCTTCCCCGTCACCCTGACCGACGACGAGGGGACGACGGTCACCCTCGTCGCCCGCCCCGAGCGGATCGTCTCGCTCACTCCCGCGGTTACGGAGACGCTCTTCGCCCTCGGCGCCGGCGACCGAGTCGTCGCGAACACC
>JAKAJU010000049.1 GCA_021813655.1 Chloroflexota bacterium
TGCACATCGAGCCTCTGGCGGGACAGGTCCAATCCGGCGTACAACATGAGCGGGGCTCCTGGTTGGCCTTGGTTCCGACGAGAACCCACTTTGCCGCCAGGGGCCCTTCTTCATGACATTCAGTCGACATGACGGTCGCGGCTGGCTGGCCGACCCCGAAGCGTGGGGTCGACGAGGCTGCGGTCATCCGGGCCTGCACCGTCGACCGCTCCATCGTCCGGACGTGGGCGATGCGCGGGACGCTCCACCTGGTCGCGGCCGAGGATGTCGGCTGGCTCGGCCTCGACGACGCGCTCTGCCGCAGCGCCCTGCCCGCGATCGAGGCGACGCTCGATCAGGCCGGCCCGCTCACCGGGCGGCCTGCAGCTGCGGCGCGCCCATCGGGCGGAGGCCCGTCCGCGACGCGTCGAGCCCCTCGGCTACGCGACTGACCACGTTCGCTCCCCCGTCGCGGGCGATCGGGCATCTCCGACGACCGACGGCACTGGCCGTCGGCACCCGGTCGGGAGCATCCTCCGTCGAGCGCGGGAGGCCCTGACGCGCGGCCCAGAAGCGTGCCGCCGGGACCGCGCCGAGCCACTGGCGAGCCCGACCCGTCTGCAACGGAGGGACGTTACGTGACTGCGATCGCCGTCACGCCGATGGTCGAGGTCCTCCAGAGGTACCTCGATGCCTTCAACCGCGCCGACTGGGAGATGTACAAGGCGACGCTGACGCCCGATTCGGTCCACTTCGAACCCGGCGGCATCGAGTGCCACGGGCCCGACGCGTCGGCGGAGGGGGTGAAGGTCTTCAAGGACGCGTTCCCGGATCTGGAAGGCGTGGTCATCCGCTTGATGACCGGCGCCCAGGATGCCGCCGCGGAGATCGTGTGGAGAGGCACCCACACCGGCCCGCTCGTCACGCCCGCCGGGACGATCCCGCCGACCGGCAAGCCCATCACGGTCCACGCCACCAAGGTCTTCGCCTTCGAGGGCGGCCGGATCAAGTACAGCCGCCACTACTGGGACATGACCGAGCTGCTCGGTGAGATCGGCGCGATGCCCGGCACCGGCTGACGTCTCGCCCGGAGTCAATGGACGGGACCCCGGTCGCCCGGCCGGGGTCCCGCGCGGGCGATCCGTGCCGCCCGCCGTCGAGATCGGCGAGTGGCGAGCGGGCCGTAGCCGAGCACGAGCTGCAGGTACAGCGCCGTGATGAAGAACCAGGCGAACATCGCCGCCGCCCAGAGCATCCCGATGACGTTGGCGGTCGCGACATCGCGCCGACGCAGAAAGCCGAGCGGGATCAGGGGCGCGCGAACGTGGTTCTCGAGCCACACGAAGACGGCCAGGAGCGCGACGGCCCCGCCCAGCAGGCCGAGCGTAGCGGCCGAGGTCCACCCGGCCGCGTCGCCGGTCACGATCGCGTAGACGGCGAGGACGAGCGCGGCGGTCACCGTCGCTGCGCCGGCCACGTCGAGCCGGCCGGACCCGGCGACACGGCCCCCCGCGGGCACGAGTCGGAGCGCGAGCGCGCAGACGAGCACGCCGATCGGGACATTGACGAGGAAGATCCAGTGCCAGTCGAGAAGGCCGGTCAGCACGCCGCCGAGAAGCACGCCGATGGCCCCGCCACCCGACGCGACGAACCCGGCGATGCCCATCGCCTTTGCGCGCTCCGCGGGCTCGCGGAACAGCGTGACGACGAGCGAGAGGCCGACCGCCGAGGCGATCGCGCCGCCGAGGCCCTGGATCGCGCGAGCCCCGATGAGCGTCTCCTGCGTCGTCGAGAGGCTGCATCCGAGCGAGGCGAGAGTGAAGAGCGCGATCCCCGCGATGAAGAGCCGCCGCTGTCCGTACAGGTCGCCCAGCCGGCCGCCGAGCAGGAGGAACCCGCCGAAGGTCAGGTAGGCGTCCACGACCCACGAGAGCGACGCTTCCGAGAACCCGAGGCTGGCCCGGATCGACGGCAGGGCGACGTTCACGATCGACGTGTCGAGGACGATCATGAGCGTGCCGAGGCACAGGACGTAGAGCGCAAGCCAGCGGGTCCGGCGGTCTGTCATGGATGGTCTCCCTGGAGCTCGTTTGCGGGCTGTGTGAAGGGAGACCGGGAATCGACCCCGGACTCATCGAGGGTGCGCGCCCGGGGGAGCGCCTCGTCGACCACTGGACCCCACCGCTATCGTGGGGGCATGAAGGGCGATCGGGTCGAGGCAGTCGTGGACACCGGGCAGGGCGTCCAGACGTTCGAGATCACCGCGAGCCGGGCGGGCCGCCGGATCGAGGTCGTGACCTCGCGCGGCGTCGTGGAGGTGCGCGAGGTGACCCGGACCGGCGTCCCCGTGCGGACGGGGCGGTTCATGACCACGCGCCTCATCGCGCTCGTCGAGCATCCGGCCGCCGACGAGCGGGGGCGCATCGAGGTGACGACCCGACATCGGCTCGAGCCCACGGCGCGTTCGTCCGGGGCCTGACGCCCGGCGAGATCGCGGTTACCCGCGACGCGACCCGACGAGATCCCGCGAGCTCCCCGGAATGACGGACACTTCCTCCCATCGCCAGCGGTCGCGTCGATCGCCCACTCACCCGTCAGGAGGCTCGTCATGGCAACGGCAGCAGTCGTCTACCGAAGCAGCACCGGCACGACGCGCCGGTTCGCCGAGGCGGTCGCGGCCTATCTGACGAGCCGCGGCATCGAGGCGAGCGCCGCGTCGATCGAGGATCGCGACCCGGCGACGCTCGCGGGCGTCGATTTCGTGCTCCTCGGTTGCTGGACGAGCGGGCTCTTCGTCATCGCGCAGCACCCCGAAGAGGCGTGGGTCTCGTGGGCCGGCAAGCTCCCCGATCTGCGGGGTGCACGCGTCGCGTTGTTCACGACCTACAAGCTCGCTACCGGGAGCATGTTCCGCAGGATGCGCCGCGAGCTCGCGCGGACCGGGGCGACCGTCGATCTCGAGCTCAAGTCGCGGAGCGGTCAGCTCTCGGCGGAGCACCAGCGCCAGCTCGACGCCTGGGTCGCCGCACGACCGCGAGCGTAGGGCGCGCCGCGCGGGCGGCCCGAGTGCAGGCCGAAGCCGGCTTCGTCGACCCTGGGGGCCTCGCCGGTCGACGCCACTGGGATCATCGGTGGTGCCTACGGGAGGCGATGCAGCGCGGCCCACACACTCACTGGCCGCCGTGCCGCGCGGTGCCACTGGCGAACCCGACCCGTCGCTTGGAGGGAAGCGATGCGTCGCGCCCTTGCACCCGCGCTCGCGAGCGCGGTGGTCTTCCTGGCGGCGGTCTCTGGCGCATGTACCGGCCCGTCCCTTCCCGGACCGGGCGGTGCAGCCCCGTTGTGGAGGCGATGCCGACCCCGCCACCGGTGCCAGGATCGAGCGTCGCGTCGGCAGCTCCGACGCCCGCGCCGTCGAGCCCGGAAGGTCCCTACTACTGTGCCCTCGTGACCCTCGAGAACACGGGATCGGGCCCGGGTGCGCTCGACCTGGTGCAGGAAGGGCCGGTGCTGGTCACCTCCGACGACGCGAGGTACCCCGTGGCCGGCGTGCGAATGGAGACGGGTCCGTTCTCGATGTCCGCCTCGCTGCCGGGCTCGATGACGAACGCCTCCACCTGCTCGTTCTCCGCGCCGGACGCCCAGGGTCGCCAGTCGGCCGACTGCGCGACGATGCTGACCGCTCGATCCGATGGCACGGCTGCGGTGGTACCCCCAACCGGATTCGAACCGGTGATCTCCACCTTGAAAGGGTGGCGTCCTAGGCCTCTAGACGATGGGGGCCCGGCGCCGCGAGTCTAGCAGGGAGTCTGTCCGGCACCGGAGGCCCGGCGCCTGGGGCCGGCCCGTCGTCCGGAGTCCCCGGCTTCATCCCCGCCAGAGCAGGGCCAGGACCGCGGCCGTCGCGAACGCCCCGAAGGCCACCAGGGCGGCGAGCCCGCCGCCGATCGCCGCGAGCACGGCCCTGCCACCGGAACCGTCGCGGCCGGCCGTGTAGCTGCGGTACGCACCCACGGTCGCGAGCGCCGCGAAGACGATGCCGAGGATGGCCGCGCCCGATGCGAGCAGCGGGATCTGGTTCGCGTCTCGGACGGTCAGCGAGTAGACGAGGTACCCGACCGACCCGAAGAGGGCGATTCCGAGGAAGACCCGCGTGGGGGTCAACCGTACGGCCCCGATGTGCGGACCCTCCCGCACGACCTTGCGCGAGCCGTCGGCGCGGCGGGGCGAGGCCTGTCGACCCGGTTCGTAGCCCCGGTCGTAGCGCCCGCTCACGCCGCGGCTCCGGCCCCGCCCGGGGGCTTCGTCCGGCCGGGGTCCCGCTCGGGGCGTCCGACAGGCGACGGTCCCACGCCGGCCCGGTTGCGGTGGTAGACGGCGACGTTGTGACTGAACCGCGGGCGTGAGAGTCCGTCCGCGACGGCGCGACCGGCGGCGCCGAACGCCACCCCGAGCAGCTCGCGCGCCTCGTCGACGTCGGCGAACTCCCAGAACGCGTGGATGACGCGGACCCGGAAGCCGTGCGTGAGGTACCAGCCGTCGCGGCGACTCCACGCGACTGTCTCGTCGGCGATCGCCGGCTCGGCACGGACGTGGTCGTCGCGCCCGTAGTCGTGCACGACGAGCAGCCGCCCGCCCGGGCGAAGGATCCGGTCCGCTTCGGCCACCTCGGCGTCCGCGGGCGGCCGGAACGCGCTCCACATCGCGACGACGAGGTCGGTCGACGCATCCGGCAGGCCGGTGGCGCCCGCCGCGCCCACCCGGACGGCGGCGCGGTCGCCGAGGTCCGCGAGCGCTCGGGCCAGCCCGTCCACGGCCGCCTCGTCGGCCAGCGCGATCACCCGTGCGCCGAGTCCCGCCACCTGGCGCGCGCGGAAGCCGCGGCCGGCGTCGACGAGCACGACGTCGCGACCCGCGAGCGGACCGAGGGCGTCGAGGGCGCGTGGGATCTTGGCGTCTGCGTCGAAGGCCGCCATGAGGCGAGACGCGACGCCGTCCTCCGGAAGCGGGAACGGGGCATCGGACACGGCGAGAGGAGTGTAGCCGCCGGCCGGGGACGGCCGCCGGGTCGGTCACCCGCACCGCGCGATGTCACGCCACTTGGCGGCTTCGTCGGTCACGAGCATCGTCCCGTCGGTCCCGTACGTCACGGTGAGCGTCCGGTTCGGGATCTCGCCGCATCCGGCATCCTTCTCCACCGCTTCCCAGGACCCCCGGGTGTACTTGTACTGGAGGGCCTGGCCCTCGGTGAACGGGAGCTCGATCTCCCAGGTCCCGTCCGCCGCCCTCCTCATCGGCGTCTTCCCGGGGTTCCAGCCCTGGAAGTCGCCGGCGATGAAGACCGCCGCGTCGTTCGGCGTGTCCTTCGGGACGGTCACGCGGAAGGTGACGGTCACCGGCCGCGCCTGTGCGGCGCTCGCGATCTCCGCCGAGTCCGGCGAGACGTTGTAGCTCGTGTCCTGTGCGGCGACGACGTAGTAGTACGTGGCGCCCTTGCTCACCGCGTCATCCGTGAAGGTCGGCTCGATCGTGGTCCCGACGGGCGCGTACGGACCGCCGGCCGTCCCGGACCGCGAAACCTGGTAGCGCAGGAGGTCCGGGGCAGCGACCGGATCCCACGTCAACGTGACGGACGTGTCCGAGCTCGCGCTGACGGTAACGCCCGTCGGTGCCGGCGGCGCCTGGCTGTCGGCGCCGGGGACCGCGGTGAGCGCGACGCCGTCACCCGGCGCGTTCGGCGCGGCGCTCCGGAGCGCGTACGTCCACCTTCCGCCGCCATCGGTCGAGACGCGGCCCGCGACGTCGTACGTGCCGGTCGCCTCGGGACGCACGCCGCCGACGTACCGGTCCGCGCCGTCGGCAGGGCCGTCCCACGCGGCGCGGGTCCAGGTCCACCCGTCGCCGGTGGGATCCGACCCCGTCGGGCCGAACCCGAGCTGGACGCGGATGCCGACCGCCGGGGCCTGGCCGCCGGTCACGCCGGGGACCGTTACGAGGACGCCGACGGGCGCTCCGGCGCCGGTCGCCGAGAGCGGCTGCGAGATCATCGCGGGTCCGTCCAGCCGCGCGTCGGCGACGGTCAGCTGCGGCAGAGCGGCCACGTCCGCCGAGCGCTCGCCGGCGTTGCCCGCCGCGTCCAGCGCCTCGACGACGTAGTGCCAGGTGGTACCCGGTCGGGCGCTCGCGTCGCTGAACGCCGCCTCGCCGGTCGTCCCGATGGGCTCGTAGCCGCCCGGGAGGATGGACCGCAGGACCCGATACCCGGCCGCCCCGTCCACGGACGTCCACGAGAGCGCGACGCTCGCGGGACTCGCAGCCGCGACGAGGCCTGCCGGCGCGGCGGGACCCACCAGGTCCACCCCGGGTCGCGTGACGAGGAGCGCGCTCCCGCGCGCCGGGAGGGTCACGGTGAGGGACCCGCCGGCGACCGTGGCTGCGACGCCATCGAACGCCGAGTCGAGCACCGCGCCGTCCGGGATGTAGCCGGCCACCGGGATCGTGACGGTCTCCTCCGCGTCCGAGAGGTTGAGCGCGGTGACCGCCGCCTGGGTCGCGGTCCGCCTGCCGAACGCGAGCGTCCCGGCAGCATCGTCCGCGAGGAGGAACCGGAGATCGCCCGTCTTGAGCGCGTCGAGGCGGCCACGCAGGTTCGCGATCAGCCGGTACCAGTCCCGCAGCTCAGTGTCCTGCCCGTCCCACGGGTACGTCCGGCGGTCGTCCGGGTCGTCCTGGCCGGTGAGGCCCACCTCGTCGCCGTAGTAGATCGAGGCCATCCCCGGCCACGTGAGCTGGAGCGCGGCGACCTGGCGAAGCTTCGCCTTCCCCGCCGCGAGCGCCGTCGGATCGGTCTTCGCAGCCTCGTTCTCCGCGCCCGGCGTGAGGGTCCACAGGATCCGGGTCGTGTCGTGGCTGTCCACGAGGTTGAGCAGCGACGACCACGCCGGCTCCGGGTACTCCTCCATGACACCGCTCATCCGCGACGCGAACGCGCTGGGCGTGAGCCCCGCGATCCTGCCGTCGAGGTCGTCCGTCGGGCCGTTGACGAGCCCGATGACGGCGCGGCGGAAGCGGTAGTTCATCACCGAGTCGGCCTCGTTCCCGAGCAGCCACCGGCTCGCGTCGCCCCAGGTCTCGCCAAGGACCAGGGCATCCTCGTCGACCTTCTTCGCGGCCGCGCGGATCGCCTTCACGAGGCCGTGCGAGAGGTTGTCCATGACGTCGAGCCGCCAGCCCGACGCGCCCGCGGTGAGCCACGTGGGGACCACGCCCGTCGAGGCGACGAAGACGGCGTTCGTGTCGGGGGATTCCACGAGCTCGGGGATGGTGTCGAACCCGAACCAGCCGACGTAGTAGGTGTCGTCGCCGCCGGGAGTCGAGGGCGCGCACGGCGAGGGCTCGTTCGCGTCCGGCTTCCGGAACGTGAACCACGACCGATACGGCGAGTCGGCCGACTCGCACGCCCCGACGGCCTCGTACTGGCGGAGGCGATCGAAGTACGGCGACGACGAGGAGACGTGGTTGAAGACGCCGTCGAGGACGACGCGGATGCCGCGAGCCTTCGCGGCCGCGACGAGAGCGTCGAAGTCGGCCCGGGTGCCGAGCCCCGGGTCGACGTAGCGGTAGTCGAGGGTGTCGTAGCGGTGGTTGGAGCTCGCCGCGAAGATCGGGTTGACGTAGAGGACCGTGACACCGAGGTCCCTGAGGTCGTCGAGCTTCGCGGTGATCCCGTCGAGGTCGCCACCGAAGTAGTCGCGGCCCTTGGGGATCTCCGTGCACGTCACGCCCTTGTACGCCCGACAGTAGCCCTCGGGAAGCTCGGTCCACTTCTTCGCGACGATCGGCATCCCGTAGTCCGTCGGCTGGCGGTAGACGTCCGCGCCGGAGGTCCCGGGCGTCGCGGTGGGGCTCGGGTCGTTCGACGGGTCGCCGTTGAAGAAGCGATCCGGGAAGACCTGGTAGACGACGGCGCCGTGGGTCCAGTCGGGGGTCGCGAATCCCGGCTTGTACGCGGCGATCTCCCACGAGGAATCGGGGCTCTCGGAGTACACGACGCCGGTGCCGCCGTCGTTGGCCTCGCCCCCGTTCGGGCCGGGGACGTCGTCCTCGAGGTAGCGCGTCGTGGGACCGTCGCGGACGATGAACCGGTAGCGATACAGGTCTGGCTGCGCCGGCGTGGCGAGCGTCGCCTCCCAGTAGTCGTAGCCGTGCTCGCCTCCGGTCCTGTCGGTCGCCACGACCTTCATCGGGATGAGGACCTGGACCGCCGCGTTCTCGTCCCAGACGCGCACCGTCGCGTCGGTGAGATCCCCTGCCCCCGCCCGGATGCGCAGGGTGACCGCGGTGCCGGCCGGGACGGCGCCGCCCGGCGAGCGATAGAGGTCCGATCGGCTGTCGTGGTAGAGGTTGGCCTCGCTGATCGTGCCGTCGACCGCGAGCGGCGGGAGGTCGGGCGTCATCGCGACGAGCGCGACCGACGGGCTGGGGACGAGGGTCGGCGCGGCCGGCGTCGCCGCCGACGGACTCGGCGTGGGGCCGGGCGAGCACGCGGCGAGGATCGATGCGACAGCCGCCGCCGCGATCGCGGCACGGTGCCGGGCACCAGGGCTGGTGATCCGCCGCGTCGTTGCCCTCATCGTCGTGGTCCTCCTCGGGGCGCCTCCGGCGCTCCGGTGCGTGCGCGTGTCGTACGCGACGTCCGCGTCGCGCGTCGGGCGATCGATCGTTCAGCGGGCCCGCAGGACTCGCGCGGATCGCGGTGCGAGACCGACGGAGGCGGTGCCGCCTGTGACCACGACCGCGTCGCCGGGTCCCCACGACCAGCCGTCCCACGTGACCGGTTCCAGGGTCCGCCCGTCGAGCGCCGGGACGGTAAGCCTCAGGTCCGCGGGGGCGTCCCCGGCGTTGATGCATACGACGAACGCGTCGCTCTCGTCGCTGCGGACGTAGGCCGCCGCCATCCCGGAGGCGCCGGCCCCGGTGAACGCACCACGCCGGATGGCGCGGTGGGTGTGGCGGAGCGCGACGGCGCCCCGGTAGAAGTCGAGGAGCCCCCGATCCCACGTCTCCGGACGGTCCCACGGGAACGCGCCGCGCGACGCGGGGTCGTGCTCCCCCGACATCCCGACCTCGTCTCCGTAGTAGATGCAGGGCGCCCCACCCACGGTGAGGAGGACGAGGGCCGTCAGGCGCATGCCGTCCGTGTCCCCGGCGCACATCGAGAGCAGGCGCGGCGTGTCGTGCGTGTCGATGAGATTCATCTGGACCGCGTTGACCGCGGGGTCGTACGCGTGGAGGGCATGGTCCAGGCGGGCAAGGAAGCTCGGGCCGTCGTCGACGCGGACGTTCGCGCCGACCTCGCTGTGCTGCCGGATCACGCGCTCGTCGCGATGCGCTCCCGCGCAGAAGGAGAGGGCCGCGAATCCGACCGGGTAGCCCATGTACGCGTCGAACTGGTCACCCTTGAGCCAGCGGTGGTCCTCGTGCCAGATCTCGGCGACGATGTACGCCTCCGGGTCGATCGCCTTGACGCGGCGGCGGAACTCGCGCCAGAACGCGTCGTCGTCGATCTCTGCGGCCACGTCGAGCCGCCATCCGTCGGCCCCGAAGCGGATCCAGTGCTCGGCGACCCCGAAGAGATACTCGCGGACCCGGGGGTTGTCCGTGTTCAGCTTCGGGAGCGCGGGCAGGTCCCACCAGGCGCGGTAGCCGAGCGACGAGATCGACTCGCTCCCGAAGTGGTCGAGGCCGTTCGCCCCCTCGGCGGCGTGCCGCAGGGGCTCGTTCGGGTACGCGCGCAGGGGCCGGCCGGCGGCGAGCGCTTCGCGGTCCACGTAGAACCAGTCGACGTACGGCGACCCCAGGCCGCACTCGAGGACGTGGTTGAACGGCCAGAAGCCGCGGCTCGCGTGGTTGAAGACGCCATCGAGGACGACGCGCATCCCGCGGCCGTGCGCGGCGTCGATGAGCGCGCGCAGCGCCTCATTGCCGCCGAGCAGCGGATCCACCGCGTAGTAGTCGTAGGTGTGGTACCGGTGGTTCGACGCCGAGGCGAACACCGGGTTGAGATACAGGGCAGTCACGCCGAGGCTCGCGAGGTGGTCGAGGTGCTCGATGACGCCGTAGAGGTCGCCGCCCTTGAACCCGTGGCTGGTCGGCGGGGTATCCCACGGCTCGAGGGGCCCGGGAGCCTCCACGCGCCCACTCCGCGCGTACCTGTCCGGGAAGATCTGATAGAAGACGGCGTCCCGGACCCACTCCGGGGTGACGATCGACATGCGGCGACCTCAGATGGCGAAGGGCGGCCCGGACCGGGCGTGGGGAGCGAGCCAGGCGCGGCCGGGGCTCGCGCGGTGGAGCACGGCGTTCCCGGTCCTACCCGGGCGTAGCATGGTCATCGGTCGGCGATCCGCGACGCGGTCGGGAGGCGGGGGGTGGGCGAGAAGGTCCGGGACATCGATCCGCCGCCATCCGCGACGGACGGGGATGACATCACGCTCGATGGGCGCGGCGTGCGCGAGCTCGAGCTGCCGGCCGCCCGGGACCTCGGGCCCAACGGTGACGGCGTGCTCGACATCCTGCGGCGGACCGCACGCCTCACGCCGGCGGAGGGCCGCGCGATCGAGGCCGAGTCCGACTGGCGCTGGTGGTCGGTCACGCCGCTCGTCGGGACGACGGTCGCCGCCGCGCAGGCGCGCGCGATCGTCGTCGGCAGGAGCGCCGGCCGCGGCGCCGCGATCGCGACGCTCGACAAGGCGATCCACCGGGCGCTGGCGTTCCGAGATCCCGGCGGCCGTGAGTCGACGCGGCTCGCCGCATGCGTCCGGGCCGCCGGCCTGGCGGCGCTCGTGTGCGACCTCATCGAGCCCGAGACGTTCCTCACGCTGTCCGGTCCCTGGCGCGCGGTGATGCACCGCTGAACGCGGGGTGCCGAGGCACCCGGCGGGGCCGTGTCATCGGCTCCCTAGCCCTTCACGCCGCCGAGCGTGAGGCCCGAGATGAGCCACTTCGACGAGTACACGAAGAGGATCACGACCGGGATGCTGATGAGGATCGAGGCTGCCGCGAGCAGCGACCACTCGGTGATGAACTGCTGCTGGAAGCGCTGGATCCCCAGTGGCCAGGTGAGGAGGTCCTCCCGCGAGCCGATCATGACGCTGGCCATGAAGTACTCGCTCCAGGCTGCGAGGAAGTTGAGGAGGAAGACGATCGCGAGGGCCGGCAGCGACAGCGGCAGGAGCACCTTGTAGAACGACTGGAGCTCGGAGCAGCCGTCGATCCGGGCGGCCTCCTCCAGGTCGAACGGGATCGTGTCGTAGTACCCCTTGAGGATCCACGTGCTGAACGGGATCGAGGTCACCGAGTACGCGATGACGAGGCCGCGGTACGTGTTGGTCAGGCCGAGCTGGACCGCGATCAGGTAGATCGGAACCAGGAGCATGAGCCCCGGGATCATCTGCGTCGCGAAGAGGAACGTGAGGCCGCTGCTCCGCCCGCGGAACCTGTACCGCGAGAACGCGTACGCCGAGGTCGCCGCGAAGATCAGGCCGATCGACGCCGTCCCGAGGGTGATGATCAGGCTGTTGAACAGCCACTGGAGCGTCTCCTGCTTGAACAGGACGTTGTAGAAGGCCTCGAACGTCGCGTTCGGCGGGATGATCGAGAACTGCGGGTCGAGGAGCTTGTCGCCCGGGCGCAGGGCGACCCCGAAGACGCGGATCGCCGGGAAGACCGCGATGATCGAGAAGATGATCAGGATCACGTGGACGAGGAGGCGCTTGCCGGGCGCGTCCTTCCCGCGCGGGGCGTCCGTGAAGAGCCGGTGGTAGAGGGACCGCGACGACTTGGCCGACGTGGTGTGCGTGGTCGCGCTCGCGCCGGCCATCAGTAGGCCTCCTTCAGGACGTTCGTCCGGCGGACGTAGAAGATCGTGAACACCAGCAGGATCGCGAAGATGACGAACGCGAGGGCAGCCGCGAACCCGTACCGGCTGTACTGGAAGGCCGCCCGGTAGAGGGCGGTCACCAGGATGTCGCTCGTCTCGAGCTCGTTCTGGTTGATGAAGAACGGCACGAGGATGTTGTTGAACGTGAGGAAGATGCCGAGGAGGATCGCGGGGACCATCACCGGCCGGAGCAGCGGGAGCGTGATGTTGCGGAACTGCGCCCACCAGCCCGCGCCATCGATCTCGGCGGCCTCGTAGTACTCGTGGGAGATCGACTGGAGCCCGCCGAGGGTGATGACCATCATGAACGGGATCCCGAGCCAGACGTTCGTGATGATCATGGCCGCGAAGTTCCAGAACGGGTCGGTCAGCCATGAGATCGGGGCGATCCCGATCATCCCGAGCAGCTGGTTCACCGCCCCGTACTCGTTGTTGTACTCGGTCCGCCAGATCTGGAGAGAGATCAGGGACGGGATCGCCCAGGGCAGGATGAGCATCGCCCGGTAGAGGTTGCGACCGCGCATCGTCCGGTTGAGGAGGAGCGCGAGCCCGATCCCGATCGTGACCGTGATGACGACGTTGATGGCCGTCCAGATCAGCGTCTGCAGGAAGAGCTGGTAGAAGCCGGTCTCCTTGAGCACGGGACCGGTGAGGACGTTGATGTAGTTCTGGAACCCCACGAACAGGTTCTTCTCGCCCGTCAGGCCGAGGAGGCCCGGGTTGTAGAAGTTCCGGATGCTCATCTTCGTGAAGGAGACGTTGAGCTCCCACAGCAGCGGGTAGACGTAGAGCAGCCCGATGCCGACGACCACCGGAGCGACGAAGAGGATCGGAAGAGAGAGCTTCGACTTCCGCCAGCGGACGAAGATGACGTAGAGGACGAGCTCGAGGACGGCGACGATGGCCGCCATGAACGCGATCGTGAGCGCGACCTCGCCCAGTGCGCCCACCGCGTGCCTCACGTCGAACACGTGCGCCTCCCTCGTGTCCTCGGGATCGTCCCTCGCCGCGAGCCGGCCCGCCGCCGGACCGCAACGTCCAGCCTACGCGACCGCCACCGGCTGCCGAAAGGTGTCGCAGGAAGAAGGGCGCCCCGGCCCGTGACGGGCCGGGGCGCACCGCTAGCTCAGGGGTTCGTCACTCCGCGGCGCACTCGCCGCCTGGCGCGACGCCCGCGTCGGCGGACTTCTGCATCGCAGCGGCGACAGCGGTCGGATCCGTGCCCTTGCCGAACATGTCGCGGATGCCGTTCGTCATCGAGTCGAAGACGCAGCGCATCTCGAGGTTCGTCGGCTGCGGGATGCCGAGCTTCACGGCTGCGGCCGCACCGTTGAGGAGCGGGTCGCCCGTGACGATCGGATCCGCGATCGCCGTCAGGAGCGCGGGGAGCCGAGCGAGGTCCTTCACCATCTGGATCTGGTTCTCCTGGTTGGTCGACCAGGAGATGTAGTCGAGCACGACGCACTGCTTGTTCGCGTCGGTGCCGACGTTCTTCGGGACCATGTAGAAGGCGCCGGCCGTGTAGGGCTTGGGATCGCTGGCGCCCGTGATCTTCGGGATCGGGCCAACGCCGAGCTTGTCGCCGAGAGCCTTCTTGTAGTCGCCCATCGCCCAGTCGCCGTTGATGATCATGGCGGCGGTGGCGTCCTTGAACATGCCGTCGGCGACGTTGTAGTCGGCTTCCTTCGGCATGATCTTGTCCGTGAACTTCCAGTCGTACAGGAGCTGGAGGGCGGCCTTCATCTCGGGCGTGTCGAGGGTCGGGGTCTTGCCGTCAGCTGCGAAGACGCTGCCGTTCTCGCCGCCGAGGAAGGGCACGAGCCAGAAGGACTCGGTCTGGTTGAAGACGAGACCGTACTTCTTGGCGCCGTCGGTGAGCTCCTTCGCCTTCGCGACGAGGGCGTCGGTGTCGGCGGGCGCAGTGTCGCCGACGAGGCTCTTGTTCCAGTAGAGCATGAGCTGGTTGCCGTACGAGATCGGCACGCCCCACGTCTTGCCGTCGGCCTGGACCGCGGCGACCGCGTTCGGCAGGTAGACGGAGGTGTCGACGAGGCCGTCGAGCGGCATGATCAGGTTGGCGGCCGTGAACGGACCGACGTGGTCGGCGACGGTCCAGAGGAGATCCGGCTGGCTGCCGGCGAGGCTGGCCGTCTGGAAGTCCTGGCGGAGCGCCTCGACGTCCTTGTTCACGACGTCGAAGGTGACGTTCGGGTGGGCCGCGGTGTACGCGGCCGTCTGGTTCTTGATGTAGGTGAGGTTGACGTCACCCTCCTTCGTCCAGAAGGTGATCTTCACGGGGTCCGTGGCACAGGCCGCGGCGGACGGCGACGGCGCCTCGGTGGCGGGCGCAGCCGTCACCTCGGTCGTCGGGGCCGTGGTGGCAGCGACGGTCGGGGCGGTCGTCGCGCTGGCCGACGGCGATGGCGACGCGCCGCTGCTGCACGCAGCGGCGACGATCGCGACGGCCGCGAACGCTGTCGCGAGCTTCATCGATCGCATCGGATCTGCTTCTCCTCTTCTGTGTCGAACGATCCCGGCCTCCGCCGGTCCTCCTCCGGCCGCTGTCGCGGCCGGCTCACCTGGTCGCACGGCCGCGGGGACGCGCGGTCCGTCGTGGTGACGACGTACGTGGGTGGCTGGCGCCACCCGGTCAGCTCGCCGCGACACCCACCTCCTCCCGAAGGCTCGGAGCCGGGGCGGTCGTGCCGCGGACGATGAGTCGCGTTGGGAGCAGGACCTGCTCCGGTGCGGCGGGGTGCTGTTCGAGCTGGGCGAGCAGAAGCCGGACGGCCTCCTCGCCCTTGCGCCGGACGGGCTGGCGGATGGTGGTGAGCGGCGGGCTCGTGTACCGCGCCATGTCGATGTCGTCGAAGCCGACGACCGAGAGGTCGCGGGGGATCGACAGGCCGAACTCCCCCGCGGCGTGCATGACCCCGATCGCCATCGCGTCGCTCATCGCGAGGATCGCGGTGGGGTGCAGGCCATCCTCCCAGGCGCGCCGGAAGCAGGCCATCCCACCTTCGATGCTCGCCGGCCCGACGAGGACTCGCTCGTCGACGAGGTCGATCCCGGCAGTTGCGAGAGCGTCTCGGTATGCGCCGAGGCGGCGGCCCATGACGCCGTCCGGGCTGTAGCTGGTCATCGGCGCCGGCGGCTCGACGCCGACCACGAGGATGTCCCGGTGACCGAGGCCCGCGATGTGCTCGGCGGCGAGACGGGCGCCCGTCTCGTCGTCGACGAGGACGAAACCGTGCGCCGGGAACGCGGTGGAGTCGACGAGGATCGTGGGGAGGCCCGCCCGCCGAACCTGCTCGATCTCCGGGTGGCCCTCGGGAAGCCCCACGGCGACGAAGCCGTCCACCGTCGCACGACCGACCGCGCGGGCGAGCGACCCGTGGAGCGGGGAGACGAAGAGCAGGGCGTGGCCGGAGGACTCCGCCGCGGCCGCGACACCTTCGTTGAAGAGCCCGAAGAACGGGTTCGAGAAGACCACCGAGAGCGCCTGTGGCGTGAGGATGCCGATCGTGCCGGTCCGCCGCTGGGTCAGCATGCGGGCGACCGGGTGGGGGCGGTAGCCCAGCTCGTCCGCGACCTCGAGGATCCGCTCGGCCGTCTCGGGGTTGAGGCGCTGCGGGCTGTTGAATGCGAACGAGACGGCCGTCTTGCTTACGCCCGCGGCGTGCGCGACGTCCGCGATGCGCGGGCGCGTCGCGCGGGCGGCGCCGCCGGGATCCGTCAGCCCGACGCGGTCGGCGTTCGCGTCGCGAGCCTTCTCCGCCACAGCCACCTCGCGGTCCGTCCGGTCATGCGCCGGTCCGGCATCGTCACCGCTCGCCCGTCTCGCGGGCTCCTCCGTCGGGTCCTGACCCGCAGCGGCCGACCGTGCTCCTCCGGATCGCCGCCGGCCGAACGCTCTCCCGCGAACGGTCGCCTGTGTCGGGGTGTGAACCGGTTTAGCAAACCGGTTTAGTTACTGTACGGACGACCTGCCGCGGTGTCAATAGGCATGGGGGCCGCGACGGCCCGCGCGGGCCGTCGGACCGGCGGCGCGACCGGTGCGGCCGAGGCGGACGAGGCGGACGAGGCGGACGAGGGGAGCGGACGAGGCCACGGGCCGGCGCGATCAGTGCGGGCGGGGCCGCCCGGGTATCCTCGACCTGCGGCGCGCGAGGCTCGAGCGCCGCGTGGATCCGCGAGAGCACGGGAGCGGACGATGGCGAGCAGGACCGACTTCACCGACGAGGAGTGGAGCGCGCTGCGGCGCGGCCTCGTCGCGGGCGAGGAGGCGGTGCGGGCGGCCGGCCCCACTGGATGGTTCGGCCGGTTCAAGGAGAGCCGCGCCCTCAAGCGCGAATGGACGTCGCTCGTCGAGCGCTACGGGCAGACGGACATGGCGAAGGCGCTCATCGCCGAGGAGGGCAGTGCGCCGATCGCGAGCATCAGGATCGAGGAAGGGAAAGCGGACGCGTTCATTCGCGACGCGATCGCCGCCTGCCGCTCGGCAGCTGCGATCCTCGCAGCGAAGGTGGAGCCGCACGGCGCCGAGATCTACGTGGACGTCGCGATCGAGCTCGCGGAGACGGCCGCACTCGCCGATGCCGGGCACGGCAAGCAGGAGGGGATCACGCGGGCCGAGGCGATCGTGCTCCGACGCGTCGCGGAAGCGTTCGGGCGGAGCGACTACCAGGCCCCCCGGTCGGGCGATCTCCGCGTCGACGGCAGCCTCGCGGTCGAAGAGGCGTACTCGCGGCAGAACACGAACTGACGGCGCCAGCCGGGACGGCACGAGCCGATCCCCCGCGGGTCTGGGCGCGGGGCGATCCGCCGCGGGTCAGGGCGCGGTCGAGGGCGCCGCGGTCGTCGCCGCGGTCGTGGGCGCGGTCGTCGCCGCGGTCGTGGGCGCTGCCGGCCAGCCCTCGGCGATGAGGTTCGCGACCAGGGCGGTCCAGCCCGTCTGGGCGTCCGCCCCGATCCCCTCGCCCGTCTCGGCGTCGAAGTACTCGTGGAAGCGGCCGGTGGCCGTCCAGTCGTCCTCCACCGTCTTCACGAGGGAATCGCGCAGGGCGCCGGCGAATGTGGGGTCCGCGTCCTCGAGCGCCTGCACGAGCAGGTAGTTGATGGGCATCCATACCGGTCCGAGCCAGTTCGAGTTCACGCCGCGCTGCGACGCGTAGCCCGGCTCGTACAGGACGCTCTTCGCGGTGGCGGAACGGATCCCGAAGGGAGAGCGGAACTCGGCCGGGTCCTCGAGACTCGCGAGGATCCGTGGGAGCCGGTCCGCCGGAACGATCCCCGCGATGAAGGGGATGAGCCCACTGTAGGACTTCGTCGGGATGAAGGACCTCCCGTCCGCGTCGACGTCGAAGTAGAAGCCCTTCGTCTCGTCCCACAGGTGGGCGTTCACGGCCGCCGCGATGCGGTCCACGTCCCCGGCGTACCGCGCGACGCCGTCGGTATCCCCGAGCCGCTCAGCGATCCTCGCCATGTACCGGGCAAAGAACGCCATCCACGCGGAAGCGTCCGCCTGGGCCATCCCCTTCGCCCGTGGCAGGTTGTCCATCCCGAGGAAGCCGCCGGTGAAGAGGCCGTCGGGCGAGACCGCGTTCGTCTTCCACCAGTAGTCGTACTGGCGCTGGAGGCCCGGGTAGACCTCGCGAAGGAAGGTGTCTCCGGCGGCCGGCGAGCCGAACCGGTCGGCGACGCGCCAGGCCGACCAGGCGAAGACCGGCGGGCATTCGACCGCCATCACCCACTCGGCGCACGGGACGTGGCCGTCCGGCTGCTGCCAGCGGTCGGAGAGGAGGAACCGAAGCTGGTCCGCCCCGAGCTGCGGGTCGATGAGCGACGCGGCGACGGCCTGGAAGCCCGTGTCCCAGCTCGCGAGCCAGGGGAACTCCCACGGGTCCGGCATGATGAGGACGTCGTGCGCGTCGACCTTCCCGTCCCACGCCGGATCGAACGACGACGTCCCGTCCCAGGTGTAGAGGCGCTGGTTCCACAGGAGTCCGGCCAGCGCCTGGCGGTAGATGTCCTCGTGGGCGGTGACCCGCCCCCGGAAGAGCCCGTCGGCCTCCTTCGCACGAGTCGCGACG
Source organism: Chloroflexota bacterium (assembly GCA_021813655.1). Classification (GTDB taxonomy): domain Bacteria; phylum Chloroflexota; class Limnocylindria; order Limnocylindrales; family CSP1-4; genus CAIYQJ01. The sequence goes on from JAKAJU010000049.1 coordinate 18,013, forward strand.
ACGTCGTCCGCCCGCGGCAGCAGGTCGCGAGCCCGGGCCTCCGCGGTCGCGACGTCGGTGGCCTCGGCCCACCCGATGGTGACGGCGCTGCGTGCGCCCGGCGCGAGCTGGAGGCGATACGCGAGCGCGCCGATCGCGCCCGGCCCGTCGCCGGTCAGCCCTCCGGCGCGAAGGTTCGTATCGAGGGCACTCTTCCGGCCGCTCACCTGGGCGCTCGTCGCAGGTGCGGCTGCGATCGCGACGACCGACGACGCGCCGTGGAGGAGGAGCCCGTCCGCGGTCCGCTCCACCCTCAGCGACGGATCGTGGAACCAGCCCTTGAAGACGACGACGACGGGCGCCGCGGCCGTGCCGGTGTTCGTCGCGGTCGCGCGCATGACGCCGGAGCTGTCGTCCGCGCGGGCGCTCTCGAAGCTGATGTCGAAGACCGGCGCGGCGGCGGGGTAGGCGAGGGTCGAGCGCGCATAGCTCGACGTGGGCGTGTTCTCGTGGAAGGTCCGGTGGTCCACGATCGCCTCCCCGTGCGGGCCGGACTGGTTGCTCCACCCGAAGAACCGTTCGGTCACCCGGATCTGCTTCTCGTCCCAGACGGCCCAGCCGAGGTCGAAGGCGCCGTCGCGCGTCGTGAGCCCGGCGATCCCGTCCTCGCCCCACGTGTACGGGACCTTGATCGCGCGGAGGTAGTCCATCCCCCAGCCGTTCCCGCCGACCGCCTCGCGCGGGTTCCCCCACTCCCGCTCGGAGAGGTACGTGCCCCAGCGCGTGTCGAGCCGGTCCCAGGGGACGAGCGCGGGTCTCGACCCGGTCCCGAGGACCACGACGAGGAGGGCAAGCGCGCCCGCCACCGCGGCCAGGGCGGCCACGATGAGCGGGAGGTGCGACCGCGGTCCCCTGGCGGAGGCCGGAGTCGGAGGCTCCGGTGCGGCCGGCGGCGCGTGCGGCGTCGGAGGAGCGGCCGGTGTGGGAGGCGTGGCGCGTGCCCCCGGCTCCGGGGAGGTCGTCATCGTCTGTCCTCGAGGATCGTCGGCGGGGGCGCGCCGAGGCCGCCGCATCGTAGCAGCGCCCGGGAGGCTCGGCCCACGACGGGAGGCGGGACCGACGCCGACGGGGACGAGGTGGCAGAATCGCCGTGATGCAGACCCTGGCCGCGATGCCGCTCGGCGTGAAGGTCTTCCTGGCCTACGCCCTCATCATCCTCGCGGGCATCGGGCTCTCTCTCCGGTGGATCGTGGACCAGGCGATCTCGGCGCCGATCAGCCCCGTCGGGATCATCTCGATGATCCTGCTCGCGTACACGATCTTCACGACGACCCTCGTCCTCCAGCGCAAGGAGGCGGCGCGCACGCTCGCGCTCGGGCTGGCGAGCCTGACGATCCCCGCGATCCCGCTCCTCGTCCTCGCGGGGCTGTGGCCCTACGCGATCCCTGTGGCGGTCCTCGCCGTCGTCCTCTTCCGCACGCTGACGCGGCCCGCCGTCCGCGCCTGGCTCAACGAGCAGTAGGAGGCCGCGATGCGGATGGCCGCGTATCGCCCCGTCGGCGCCCCATCGGCCGGGAGCGCTCCGGCCGGCGCCTCGGGTGCCGCCGACGCCCGGGTGGCGGATCCCGTCGTCGGCTTCGTGCTCTCCGACGGCCCCGGCGATCCCGGGCGGATCATCCCGCTCGCAGCGCTCGCGGATGCGCACCTGGGTCCGGTCGCGCTCGACGCCGCCATGGCGGCCCTCGACCTTCGGCACCTCCTCCGGGCCGACCCCGGACTGCGCCGGACGGAGGTCGCGCTCGACGCGGCAGTGTCCGGCGGGGCAGAGCCACCCTCCCTCGGCCTCGACGAGGTCCGCCTCGCGGCGCCGATCCCCGAGCCGGGCAAGATCGTCTGCGTCGGCCAGAACTACGCGGCCCATGTCCGCGAGCAGCACGCCGCGATGCCGGACCGGCCGATGCTGTTCGCGAAGTTCGCGAACGCCGTGATCGGGGATGGCGAGCCCGTCATCCGCCATGCCGGCACGCACGCCCTCGATCTCGAGGCCGAGCTCGCGGTGGTCGTGGGACGCCGGATGCGCAGGGTCGCCCCCGGGGACGCGCTGGCCCACGTCGCCGGCTACGCCGTCGCGAACGACGTCTCGGCGCGCGACCTCCAGGGGTCGAAGCCGGCTCTCGCCGAAGGCGAGCGCGGCGACGGCCAGTGGCTTCGCGCCAAGGGATCGGACACGTTCTGCCCGCTGGGGCCGGCGATCGTGACGCCCTCGGAGATCCCCGACCCAGGGAACCTCGGGCTCCGGTCCTGGCGGGTGCCGGGGACCGGTACCGGCGCCGGGATGCCGATCCCCATGCAGGACGCCCGGACGGACGACATGATCTTCGACATCGCCCACCTCCTCGCGTTCATCAGCGACGCGATCACGCTCGAGCCGGGGGATGTCGTGCTCACGGGCACGCCGTCCGGCGTGGGCGTCTTCCGCGACCCGCCCGTGTTCCTCCAGCCGGGCGACGTGGCCGTCGTCGAGGTGGAGGGGATCGGGCGCCTCGCCAATCCCATCGTCGCCGCCGACGGGACCGCACCCGCCTGGACCCCGGCCGCCCGCCTCCTCGCCGGCGAACGGCCGGCGATCGCATGACCGTCGAATGACCGACCAGCGGGGTGCTCGGATGCTCGCGATCGTCAAGCCCGGTCCCGCGCCCGGCCTCGAGCTCCGCGAGGTCGCGACGCCCGTCATCGGCATCAACGACGTGCTCATCCGCGTCCGGAAGACGGGGATCTGCGGGACGGACCTCCATATCGAGTCGTGGGATCCGTGGGCGGCGAAGACCATCCACCCGCCGCTCGTCGTCGGGCACGAGTTCGTCGGGGAGATCGTGGACGTCGGATCGAACGTCAGCGACTTTCGCCCGGGTGACATCGTGAGCGGCGAGGGCCACGTCGTGTGCGGGCGGTGCCGGCACTGCATGGCGGGGAATCGCCACCTGTGCGCGCACACCGTCGGACTCGGGGTGGGCCGGGACGGGGCGTTCGCCGAGTACGTCGCGCTGCCGATGACGAACGTCTGGCACCACTGGCCGGGAGTGGATGAGGACGTGGCGGCGATCTTCGACCCCTTCGGCAACGCCGTGCACACCGCGCTCGCGTTCCCCGTGCTCGGCGAGGACGTCCTCGTCTCCGGGGCCGGGCCCATCGGGCTCATGGCGACGGCGATCGTCCGCCACGCGGGCGCCCGGTACGTCGTCGTCTCGGAGCCGAACCCGGTCCGCAGGGCGATCGCGACGCGGATGGGCGCGACGGCTGTCGTGGATCCGCGCGAGCGCGCCCTTGCCGACGTCCAGCGCGACCTCGGGATGACGGAGGGCTGGGACGTCGCCCTCGAGATGTCCGGGAACGCGACGGCGCTGCGGAATGCGATCGCGTCGATGGCGCACGGCGGGCGGATCGCGATCCTGGGGATCCCTACCGCAGAGATCTCGCTCGATGTGAACGAGATCGTCTTCAAGATGCTCACGCTCCGCGGCATCTACGGCCGGGAGATGTACGAGACCTGGTACAAGATGACGGTCATGCTCCAGTCGGGGCTGGACATCACACCGGCGATCACCCACCGGTTCGGGTTCCGCGACTTCCCGGCGGCCTTCGCCGCCGCACGGTCGGGCGATTCGGGCAAGGTGATCCTCGACTGGACCCGCTGACCGGCGGCAAACCCAAGGAGGCCGAGATGGCGACGCGATCGGACCCCCTCGCCCACCTCGCGACCGAGCTCGATGAGCTGCGCGCCGCCCACCTCTACCGTCCGCTGAAGGTCATGAGCACCGCGCAGGGCCCCGAGGTCGTCGTGGATGGGCGCCCGGTCATCAGCCTCTCCTCGAACAACTACCTGGGTCTCGCCGACCACCCACGCCTGAAGGCGGCGGCGGTCGCGGCCGTCGCGGACTTCGGCGCGGGGAGCGGGGCCGTGCGGACGATCGCCGGCACGATGACGCTCCACGAGGCGCTCGAGGCGCACCTCGCCCGGTTCAAGCGCGTCGAGGCCGTCCTCACGTTCCAGTCCGGCTTCACCTGCAACACCGGGGTCATCCCGGTCGTGACCGGCGAGCGCGACCTCATCGTGAGCGACCAGCTCAACCACGCCTCGATCATCGACGGGATGCGCCTGTCGAAGGCGCCGCGGGAGGTCTATCCGCACCGGGACATCGAGGCGCTGCGATCGATCCTCGAGCGCGCGCGCCGCGAGGGCGACGCGGACGGGCGCCCGTACCGGTCGATCCTCGTGGTGACCGATGGCGTGTTCAGCATGGACGGCGACATCGCCCCGCTCCCCGCGATCGTCGAGGCGGCCGAGGCTCACGACGCCGCCGTCATGGTGGACGACGCCCACGCGTCGGGCGTCCTCGGCCGCGAGGGCCGCGGGAGCGTCGACCACTTCGATCTCCACGGGCGGGTCGCGATCCAGGTCGGGACGCTGTCCAAGGCGATGGGCGTCCTCGGCGGATACGTCGCCGGGTCGCAGGTGCTGCGCGACCTGCTCATCCAGCGTGCACGGCCGTTCCTCTTCTCCACGTCGCATCCGCCGGCTGTCGCCGCCGCGTGTCTCGAGGCGATCCGCGTGATGGAGGAGGAGCCCGAGCTGCTCGAGCGCCTCTGGGCGAACACCCGCTTCTTCAAGGCGGAGCTCGCGCGGCTCGGCTTCGACACCGGCGCGTCGGAGACGCCGATCACCCCGGTGATCGTCGGCGATTCGGCGGCGGCGATCGAGTTCGCGGACCGGCTGTTCGCCGAAGGCGTCTTCGCGCCGTCGGTCGTCTACCCGACGGTGGCCCTCGATCGAGCGCGGATCCGGACGATCGTGACGGCGGCCCACACCGACGCGCACCTCGAGCGATGCGTCGCGGCGTTCTTCCGGGTCGGGCGCTCGATGGGCGTCATCCGCGGATGACGCTGAGCAGCGTCCGGTCCGGAGCCCTCGCGCCGAAGCTTCGCCCGGAGCCGGCGGCCCCGAGCGGCGTCTCGGGCCGCCGCCCCCGACGCTGCTCCCGCTGCATGCACCCCGTCGCGGCCGCGGGCCGCCACCGGGCACCGTGAGCCGCGACCCGGCCGACCCGGCGGTCATCGGGGCGGTGGAGGGCCGCATCGACGACCGCGACCTCCCCCTCGACGGCCACCTGCACACGGTGATGTCGCCCGATGCGAACGTGGCCATCGACACCTACGCGGAGGCCGCGATCGCCCGCGGCATCCCGGCGATCGCGATCACGGACCACCTGGACTTCGAACCCGGTGCTCCCGCGTTCGCGCACGCCGACTTCGCGACGCGTGAGCGGTACGTCCGCGATGCGGCCGCGCGCTGGGCCGACCGCGGCCTCGCGATCGCCTTCGGCGTGGAGATCACCTTCCAGGCCCGCTACGCGACGGAGATCCGGAGCCATCTCGCGCGCCATGCGTACGACTACGCGATCGGGTCCGTGCACGTGATGCGGGACGACCCGTACACGGCGGAGCGCGTCGCGGCGTGGGTGGACGGCCGTTCCTTCGCCGAGATCGTGGCCCCGTACTTCACCGAGGTTCTCGCGGCCGTCCGGAGCGGGCTCTTCGACACCCTCGGGCACATGGACTTCGTGAAGCGGTATCTCGCGCCGCACGTCCCGCCGACCGCCTTCGCGGCGGCGCCCGAGGTCTACGAGCCCATCCTCCGCGCCCTCGCCGAGACGGGGACCGGCCTCGAGGTCAACACGAGCGGCCTCCGGCAGGCAGCCGGCGAGACGTACCCGGCGCCGTGGGTCGTGGAGCGGTATCGCGAGCTCGGGGGCACGCGCGTGACTGTCGGGTCGGATGCGCACCTCGCGCGGTCGTTCGCGTTCGGGCTCGGGCGCGGCTACGATGTCGCGGCGGCGTCAGGGTTCCGCGAGGTGGCCTTCCGGCGCGGCGGGACGCGATCGCGGGGCGGCGAGGCCGTCGCGATCCCGAACCCCCGCCCGGTGCCGACCGCCGCGAGCGGGTAGCATCGCGCAGTGGATCTCTTCGTCGCGGGCGCCGGGCCCGCGTACACGGCGCGGCCGGGCGCCGTCGGCGCCGCGTACCTGCTCACCGAGGACGGGCACGCGATCGTCCTCGACCTGGGGCACGGCGCATACGCCCGGCTCGCCGGCGCCCGTGAGCCCAGCACGCTCGACGCGGTCATCGTGAGCCACCTCCACCCGGACCACTTCGTCGATCTCGTGCCACTCCGCCATTACCTCCGGTACGAGTTCGAGCCGCCGCGCCGCGTGCGTGTCGTGGCCCCGCTCGGTCTCGACCGGCGCCTCGATGATCTTCATGGCGAGCCCGGCTTCTCCGCCGAGACGCTCGACGTGGAGGTGCTGCAACCGGGCGTGAGGACGATCGGGCCATTCGCCGTTGAGGCGCGCCGCGTCACGCACACCGACGACAGCTACGCATTCCGCGTCACCGCGGTGGCCCGGCCGGCGTCGCCCGGCCTCGTCTACAGCGGGGACTGCGGCAGGGGGGACGACCTCGTGCCGCTCATCCGGACGGGCGACGCGCTGCTCGTCGAGGCGTCGTTCGGGACGGGTCCCGTCCCCGTCGGCGATCTGCACCTCGACGCCGCGGCCGTCACACGTGCCGCGAGCGCGGGCGGAGCCGGGCGCGTCCTCCTCACGCACATCCTCGGGACGTACGATCCCGACGCGGTGGTGGCCAGCGTACGCGCGGGGTTCGCCGGGGACGTGCGGGCCGTCGCGCCCGGAGACCTCATCCCGGTCTGACCGGGCGTCGGCCGGGACGTACCTGGGACCGACGGACATGAAGAGACGGGGCCCGGATGACCGGGCCCCGTCTCTTCGACTCGGCGCTCGGGGGTCGCCGAGCTGCGTTCGCCGGCGCCGGGCGCTAGCGGCGGCGGGCCGTCACCGGCGTGAGGACCAGGAGCGTCCCGAGGATCGCGGCCATGGCCAGGAGGACGATCCGCCACGTTCCGTCGCTCGGGGTCCCGGTCGTGCCGCCGGTGGAGGTCGGCGGCGGGGTCACGTGGGGGGCGGACGTGATCGCTTCGACACTTCCCTCGGGGGAGGAGGCCTCAGGCGTGCCCTGGGTCGGGAGCACCGATCCGGTCGGCGGGACCGACGGGGGCTGCGTGGCCGGCGTGGCCGGCGGCTCCGTCGGGAAGGACGGGAACGGCGGCTCGGTCGGGAAGGTCTCGGTCGAGGCCGTCGTCGTGGTGGCCGTCGTCGTCTGGGTCGTCTCGCTGGTGGTCGTGTCCGACGTCGTCGTGGCGCTGGTGGTCGTGTCCGACGTCGTCGTGGCGCTGGTGGTCGTGTCCGAGGTCGTCGTGTCGGACGTCGTCGTGTCGGACGTCGTCGTGTCCGAGGTCGTGGTGTCCGACGTCGTCGTGGCGCTGGTGGTCGTGTCCGAGGTCGTGGTGTCCGACGTCGTCGTGTCCGACGTCGTGGTGTCCGACGTCGTCGTGTCCGACGTCGTGGTGTCCGACGTCGTGGTGTCCGACGTCGTGGTGTCCGACGTGGTCGTCGACGTCGTCTCGGCCGGGTCGCAGAAGATGATGTGGCTGATCTGCTTGTCGCCGCCCGGGCCACCCGGGTCGTACGCGTTGTTCCCGTTCGTGTCTGCCCAGACGGTCTGGCCGGCCTGCGGGCTCGCGCCGAAGATCGTGTTCGCGTAGGTCCCGGAGCCCGACTTCACGATGACCTTGCTGTAGTTCGCCTGGAGCACGTACGAGCTGCCGCCGGGCTCATCGAGCTTGGAGCCGGTGGCACACCAGTACGAGACCTGGTTGGCGTCGTTCGAGAACGCCTCGTGGCCTGTGACGGTGGCGTAGTTGGCTGTCGCGGCGACCGTCGCGGCGCCCGGGCCCACGAGGGCGAGCCCGATCATGCCGGCGACGGCCACCCAGCCGATGGTTCGGAAGACGGTCGCGTTGCGCGGCGACCGGGAGCGAGTGTTCACCGTATCCACCCCCCGAGAGCGGATGCGGGACGCTTGCGCGGCCCTGGAGCTTCGTGGCCGATCAGCCGACCGGCGCGTTAAGGATGCCCGTAAGTACCGGTCGGGTCCATGACTTCGGGGCCACGGGACGTCCGTTCCGTCGACACCTGTCAACGAACGGGGCCAGGGCGGTGCGCGGCGTCAACGAACCGGGACCCTGGTACCGGTGGACCGGCTGACCACCGGCGCTCCCCGGTACTCCCCGTGAGCGGTACCTGGGTACCCGCTGTGACCCCCCGAAATGCCCGGAGGTCGGGTCCGCGTGTGCCCGGACCCGACCTCCGCTGCCCCGGCGCCGACGGCGCCGGATCCGGATCGAGTGCTCGCTACCGGCGGCGCGACGCCGCTGGTGTGAGGACCAGGACCACGCCGAGGAGGCCGGCCAGCACGATCAGGGCGAGCCGCCAGGCGCCGTCGCTCGGCATGCCCAGCATCGAGCCGGCCGACGTGGGCGGCGGCGTGGCCCCGGGCTTGCCCGTGACGCCGGCGACACCGCCCTCAGGAGTGGACTGAGGCGGTCCGGCGGTCTGCGTCGGGAGGACGGAACCGGTCGGAGTCGCGGTCGGCGGCTCGATCTGGGGCGACGCGGGCGGCTCGGTGGGGAAGGACGGGAAGGGCGGCTCGGTCGGCGGGTTCGTCGGCGGGTTCGTGCTGGTGGTCGAGGTCGAGCTCGTGGTCGACGACGACGTGCCCGAGGTGGTCGACGTGGTGTCCGTCGTGCTCGACGTGGTGTCCGTCGTGCTCGACGTCGTGTCGGACGTGGTGCTGGCGGACGTCGTCGTGTCGGACGTGGTGGAGGTCGTGTCCGTCGAGGACGACGAAGTGTCCGTCGAGGAGCTCGTCTCGGTGGACTCGGTGGACTCGGTGGTGTCGGACGTCTCCGTCGAGGATGAGCTGGACGTGGTCTCGCTCGACTCGGTGGTCGAGCTGGACTCCGACGTGGTGCCAGAGGACTCGGTCGTGTCCGACGACTCGGTGGACTCGCTCGTCGAGCTGGACTCCGACGTCGAGGAGGACTCCTGGCTCGAGGTCGTGTGAGTGGAGGACGAGGTAGAGCAGTCCGTAAGACTCTGGATCCCGGCGCCATGCACCGCGCCGTCGTCCTCGCAGCATCCACCGCCGGCATCCTGGATCGCGAGATCCTCGCCGCAGCCGTCGGTCGACGAGTGGTGGGTCGTGGTCGAGGAGCTCTCCCCGTCTCCGTTGACGCGCCCCGACGCAAGGACGCCACCGGTCCCCGGACCGACGAGCGCGAGGCCGACGAGACCGGCGACAGCGATCCAGCCGAGCCAGCGGAAGAGGTTGACCCTGCCTGGGGAACGCGAGGCGGGCTTCATCGATACGCATCCTTCGGGATCGGTCCGGGACCGCATGCGCCGCCCCGGGGATGATTGATGCCGGCCAGGGGGACGGCCGCGAAAGGGTGCCGGATGGTACCGGTCGAGTCCAGTACTTTCGGCCTTACAGAACGCCTTCACGCGGAACCGGCAGCCGCTGGCCCGCGCCTCGGTGGTGCACGACGGCAACGGGTGCCACGGGGCGCGAGGCCGCTGACCGCCGCCGTTCGTCGTCGGACATCGGGCGCCGGCGGCTCCGGTGCGCTGCTGTCAGGGGATCTGGCGGAAGGGGAAGTACGCGAGGAAGCCGACGAGGTAGACGACGACGAACCCGTACGTCACGAACCGCGGGAGCCCGGATCGTCGCAGGAGGATGGCGACGCCGATCGCGATGGCGGGGACCACCGGCAGGAAGTAGTAGAGGTACGTGACCCGACCGGCGAAGAAGACGAGCAGGCAGTACGGCAGGAAGCTGGCTCCCGCCCACACGAGGCTCCACGCGGCGAGCCGATGCCGCTTCCGAACCGCGAGCCAGGTCGCGAACAGGAAGGCGAGCGGCATCGCGCCGATGAGGATCGGGTTGAGCTTCCCGCGGAAGTCGATCGTCGCCCGCTGCGCCACGATCTGCTCGCCGGACTTCACCGTGACGTTGACGCGCAGGTAGTTGATGTCGCAGTCGTTGACGAGCCACAGCCACGGCGGGCTGTCGATCCCGGGGCACGAGCCGGGCTGGCCCGCCGAGGACTTCAGGTTCGTCCCGTACGAGACCATGTGCTGGAGGTGCGCGATCGGCCCGGGCTGATCCGTGAACCGCATGTCGAGGATCCAGAGCCCGCCGAGTGTGACGACAGAAAACGCCACGACGAGCGACGCGACCGGTCGGAAGTCGCGCAGCCGCACCTTCCTCCTCGTCCACCACTCCGCGAGCAGGAGCAGGCCGGCCCAGACGAGGAGGGCGAGGAGCCCGTAGAGGGCGGTGAGCTTGAACAGCATCCCCACGCCGACGAGCGCGCCAGCCGCGAGCCATCGACCTTTGAGCGAGAGCCATGCCGCGAGCAGGATCGGCGCGAGGACCATCATGTCCAGCGTCCCGATCCGCGAGTGGACGAGCATGAGGTTGTCGAACGCGGCGAGCCCGACGGCCAGGACGCCGAGCCACGCCGACTCGCCGGCGGCCCGGACGATCAGGTAGACGGCCACCAGCGTGGTCATCCCCGCGATGAGGCTCGGCAGCCTCCAGCCGATCCCGTTGTCGCCGAAGACGAGCATCGAGATGGCCATGAGCACCTTGCCGAGCGGAGGGTGCTCCGTGTTCGGGTCGAGGCCGGCGACCGAGCCGGCGTAGTGCGCGCCCTCCGGGACGGCCCACCCGAGGATCGTCCGCGCAGCGTTGACGTAATACGACTCGTCGAAGACCAGGCTGCCCCGGGGCAGGTCCAGCCAGATGATGCGGACCGCGAAGGCCGCGATAAGGACGATGGCCAGAGCCTGCCCGGGGTCTCCGAGGTTCTCCTGCAGGCGCAGGGTGAGCGGGTTCGAGGAGATCCTCGACGCCACACGGCCGATCGCCCCCCATCGGGCGATATCCGGAGCCGGGGGCGCGGACGTGGTCGGCGGCGGACCTTCGGTCGCGGGCGCACGCGGCGCACGCGACCCTTCGGCCGCGGCGGCCCCACCCGTCGATCGTGTGACATCCACCGAACGGATCCCTCCAGCCACGCTGCCGGCACAGAGTAGGCGATGGATCCAGCAGGGGATGCGCCGCCACCGCGTGGCCGTGGCCGCCGGGTCGCCGGCAGCGCGTCGCGCCGGTCGCCTCCCGGTCGCGCCGCGCGGCCAGGGCTCGCGACGGCGGGCTGTCAGAGATGCGAAGAGGCGGGGCCCGGGTACCCGGGCCCCGCCTCGTCTACTCGGCGCTCGGGGGACGCCGAGTGGATGAGCGAACTGACTACCTGCGGCGGCGCGAGGTCGCCGGAGTGAGGACGAGGACCATCGCGAGGAGCCCGGCCATCGCGATGAGCGCGATCCGCCAGGAGCCGTCGCTCGGCGTCCCGGTGTCGCCCGTCGAGGTGGGCGGCGGCGTCGTGCGCGGCTTGCTCGTCACGCCCGCGACCTCACCGGAGGGCGAGGAGGTGGTCTCCGCGACCGACCCGGTCGGGGACGGCGGCGCGGTCTGCGGCGTGGCCGGCGGCTCGGTCGGGAACGACGGGAACGGCGGCTCGGTCGGGAAGGTCTCCGTTGTGAGCGCCGTCGTCGTCGTGGTGGTGGTCGTGGTCGTCGGCTGCGTCGTCGTGGTGGTGGTCGTGGTCGTCGGCTGCGTCGTCGTGGTGGTGGTCTCTGTGGTGGTCGTCGGCTGAGTCGTCGTGGTGGTGGTCTCGGTCGTCGTCGTCGACTCAGTGGTCGTCGTGGGCTCGGTCGTCGTGGTGGTGGTCTCGGTCGTCGTGGTGGTGGTCTCGGTCGTCGTCGACGTCGTCGGTTGCGTCGTGGTGGTGGTCGTCGTCGTGGTCGCCGCCTCGACCTTGAAGTTGTCCGACTTCCTCGTGCCGCCGCCGAAGTCGGGCAGCTGGCTGACGGTGACCTTGTACTCACCGCCGGCGTTCGTCGTGTCAAGGTAGCCCTGGGTCCTGAAGTCCGGCGGCTGCTTGACGACGGACCAGAGCTGGTAGCAGTGATCCATCTTGCCGCCGACGACAAGGATGTTCGCGGATTGGCTCAGGCCGAGGAGGTCGCCACCGGGCGATTCCACCTTGACCCAGTAGTTGCCGTCCGGGAGCCCGTTCTTTCCGCCGCCGCTCGGTCCGCCGTTGAGGTAGACGTCGGTCTTGAGTGCGAAATGGTTGAGATCGACGCCGCCGCAGGTGACGTCCGTCGTCCAGATCGCACCCGGGTTCCCACCGGGCGCGTCCGTGGTCGCGGTCCCGCTCCTGTACTGGGACGCGGCCGCCGCACCCGTGGATGGCCCGATCAGGGCAAGGCCCAGCATGCCGGCCACCGCCAGCCAGCCGAACGCCCGGAAGAGGCGCGTCCGCCCGACCCCGCGGCGGGAGCCTGTGCTATCCATGGAAGTCACTCCCCGAATAGAGACGGACAAAGGTGATGAGTCCGGTGCCGCGGTAGACCTAATGACCTACCTAGCAGCCTGACAATGCTGACGCATCGTACCAGTGCCGTCTAGCACGAAAGGATGAGAGAAGTGACATTCGGCCCCCTGTCAGGGGCCCTCCAGACTCTGATCCGGTGCCCGTGTGCACCGATCCGATGCACCGCATCGGGACGTGTCCCGTACCCGGTACGATGACCGCCGTCCACCACAGCTCCGGAGGCATCGTGTCGACGTCCGTCCATCCCCCCGTGCGCGCGCTCGTTCGCCGTGCGGTCGAGCGCGCGTGGGAGCGTGCCGTGGCGGCCGGCGCGGTTCCCGCCCTGCCTGACGACGCCGCGGAGATCGCCGTGGAGGTGGATCGACCCGCGAACGTCGATCACGGCGACCTCTCGTCCAACCTCGCGATGAAGCTCGCACGACCGTGCCGGCGCGCACCCCTGGAGCTCGCGCTGGCGATCGCCGCCGAGCTCGAGCGCGACGCGGAGGCCGGCGGCGCCTACGGGGGCCGCGACCGCACGGCGGCCGCGGAGGCGGCCGATGCCGCGACCGCGGTGCTCGGCTCGCCGATCGGCTCGGTCGAGGTCGCGCCGCCGGGGTTCCTGAACATCCGCCTGGACCCGTCGTTCGTCGAGGCGGCCGGGGACGCGGCGCGGATCGCCGGCCCGGGGTTCGGGCGGGTCGCCACGTCCCGACCGCAGCACGTGAACGTGGAGTTCGTCTCGGCGAACCCGACCGGTCCCCTCCACATCGGGAATGCGCGCGGGGCCTTCGTGGGCGACCTCCTCTGCCGGGTGCTCGAGGCGGCCGGCCATCGCGTCACGCGCGAGTACTACTTCAACGACTTCGGACAGCAGGTGTGGAACCTCGGGGCTTCGGTCCGGGCGATCCGCCTGGGGACCGCGATCCCCGAGGACGGCTATCACGGCGAGTACGTGCGCGCGCTCGCCGCCGAGCTGCCGGAGGAGCTCCTCGCACGGGCGGCCGCGTCCGGCGATCAGGCCGACCGGATCGTCGGAGAGTGGGCCTCCGAGCGGATCCGCGCCGGGATCGAGGCCTCGCTCGCCTACCTGGGCGTCCGGTTCGACGTGTGGAAAAGCGAGAGCTCGCTGTACACCGACGGCTCGGTCGAGGCCGCGGTCGCGCGCCTGCGGGCGGCGGGCCACGTATACGAGCAGGACGGGGCCACGTGGTTCCGGTCCACTGACTTCGGCGACGACAAGGATCGGGTCATCCGCAAGTCCAGCGGCGACTACACGTACTTCGGTTCGGACATCGGCTACGTGGCCGAGAAGTTCGGCCGCGGCTACGACCACCTCATCTATATCTGGGGCGCGGACCACCATGGGACGGTCGCGCGGGTCCGCAACGCGGCCGAGGCGATGGGCTTCGACAGGGACGCGGTCGAGATGCTGCTCGTCGCGTGGGTGCGATTCGTCCGCGACGGCATCGAGGTCTCGATGAGCAAGCGGGCGGGCGAGTTCATCACGCTCGACGACCTCCTCGCGGAGGTCGGCGTCGACGCCGCGCGGTGGTTCTTCGGGTCGCGCGCGCACACGAGCGGGATCGATTTCGACATCGAGCTCGCGAAGAAGCAGTCGAACGAGAACCCCGTGTACTACGTCCAGTACGCCCACGCGCGGATCCGGTCGATCCTCCGAAAGGCGGAGGATTCCGGCATGCGTGCGGCCGACTCGCTCGCGGGTGCGCTCGGCGGGGACGCGATCTCCCGCGGCCTCGCGATCCTCGCGCTTCGCCTGCCGGAGGTCGTGGAGGACGCCGCCGCCGCGCACGAGGCGCAGGGTGTCACGGCATACGCCACGGAGCTCGCGACGGCGTTCCACGCCTTCTACCGGGACCGCCGCGTCGTGGACCCCGACGATCCGGCGACGTCGGCGGCACGCCTGACGCTCGTCGAGACAGTCCGACTCTCGCTCGCGAACAGCCTCGCGCTCCTGGGGATCTCCGCGCCCGAGAGCATGTAGCTCCGGGCGCGCTGGCCCGGTCCGTCCGGGCGGTTGGGACCGGGGAGCACCGGGGCCCAGGGCGGCAGCGCCGCGGCCCGGAAGGGCGCGGGGTTCGGGGCGTCGTCGCCACATATCGCCCCGGGGACTGCCGTGATGGCCTGCACCGGGTAGCCGGCGCCAGCCCGCGCTCGCCGAGCATCCGACCCGTCGCCGCGTAGTCCCTCCGGCGATATCCGGCGACGATGGCGCCGCGCGTAGTCTCTCCGGCGATATCCGGCGACGATGAGCCCACCGGGGGCTCCTCGGCGGCCCCTCCGGCGATATCCGGCGACGATGGCGCCGCGCGTAGTCCCTCCGGCCATATCCGGCCATATCCGGCCATATCCGGCCATATCCGGCGACGAAGGTGACGCCCCGCACGCCGCGCTCGGCCACCCGCGCCGGACCCTCCCCTCCGCCCGCGCCGGAACCTCGCCTCC
>JAKAJU010000085.1 GCA_021813655.1 Chloroflexota bacterium
GTGGACGTGCTCGTCACCGACGTCGTCATGCCCGGGATGAGCGGCCCCGAGCTCGTGATGCGCGCGCGGTCCGAGCGTCCGGGCCTGCGCGTGCTCTACGTCTCGGGCCTCGCGGAAGAGCTCGCGCTGCCGGCCGCTGTCCACGGTGGCGATGACCCGTTCCTGGGCAAGCCGTTCACGGCCGACGCGCTCGGCGATGCCGTGCACAGCGCGCTGGAGGACCGGGTCGGCGCGCCGGGGGCCTGACACGGCCGCGCGCCCGAGGGCCGCGGACAGCCCGCGGTGCGCGCTATGGTGTGCAGGGGGAGCCGGTGCATCACGCGTCCCACGCAGCGTGTGAGGTCGATCGCCCATGACCCGCTCCGACGAGCCGCGCCGTTCCGCCGCAGGCCTCTCGCGCCGCCGGTTCATGCAGAGTGCGGCTGCCCTCGCGGCTGCCGCCGCGATCCCCGACCTCACGGGGATCGCGGGTCTCCCGGAGGCGGATGGGACGTCTGCCGAAGGCGTCGCCGCGGCCGCGAAGCCCTCGCCGAAGAAGAACATCGTCA
Organism: Chloroflexota bacterium; assembly: GCA_021813655.1. Taxonomy (GTDB): domain Bacteria; phylum Chloroflexota; class Limnocylindria; order Limnocylindrales; family CSP1-4; genus CAIYQJ01. The sequence continues at coordinate 549 of JAKAJU010000085.1, forward strand.
TCCTGATCACGGACCAGGAGCGCTACCCGCGCCACTGGCCCGCCGGGTGGGCGGACCGCAACCTCCCGAACCGCAGGCGGTTCGCCGCGCACGCCCTCACGTTCAGGCGCGCCTACTGCAGCGCCTCGATGTGCTCGCCGAGCCGCGCGTCGCTCTTCACGGGCCTCTACCCGGCGCAGCACGGCGTCACGGAGGTCCTCCAGACGGGGGCCCAGTACGCCGCCCAGCACACGCTCCAGCCCTCGACGCAGAACATGGCGCGGATGCTCGTGTCGGCCGGCTACGACGTGCACTACCGCGGCAAGTGGCACATGAGCAAGGACCCGTCGGGCGTCCTCGACGCGCAGAGCCCGCGCGACCTCGCGCGGTACGGGTTCAAGGGCTGGGTACCGCCCGACAGCGGCACGGATCAGGACGCCTCCCACTTCGGCGGCGGCGTCACCGACTACGACGCGGAGTACGCCGCCCAGGCCGCCGAATTCCTGCGCGCGGCGCGCTCCACGTCGTCGAAGCCGTTCGCGCTCGTCATCGCGCTCGCGAACCCGCACGACATCATGGGGTTCCCCTCGACGTGGGACGCGAAGAGCCTCAGCGACGTCGCCCCGTACGCGGGGTCGAGCAACTACGGGGACGACACGCCGGACTGCCTCGAGCAGGGGATCGACCTCCCGTCCACCGTCGACGAGGAGACCACGCGGAACCACAAGCCCGGCGCGCAGGCCCGCTCGGTGGTCATGTGGGCGGAGGGCCTAGGGCCCCTGGCGACGCCGCAGAAGCAGCTCGACTACGTGAACTTCTATGCCTTCCTCCACCGGGAGAGCGATCGCCACATCGGGACGATCCTCGACGCGCTCGACGCGAACCCGGCGGTCCGTGACAAGACCGTCGTCATCCGCACCGCCGATCACGGGGAGATGGGTCTCGCGCACGGCGGGATGCGCCAGAAGGCGTACACCGCCTACGAGGAGGCGCTCAACATCCCGCTCCAGGTCTACAACCCCAGGTGGTTCCCGAAGCCGGTCGAGACGGTCGCCCTCGCGACGCTCGTCGACCTCATGCCAACGCTCGCGACCCTCGCCGGCGTCCCGTCGCGCGACCGGTGGGCGTTCAAGGGCGTGGACCTGATGCCGGTCGTGAACGACGCGATCGCGCACCCGACGCACCCGACGCACCCGACGGCGGCCGGCCAGGATTCTGTCATCTTCACGACCGATGAGGTCGTCGGCGAGAAGATCGTCGGGCAGCCGAGCCACATCCGCTGCCTGCACGACGCGGACATGAAGATCGCGCTGTGGTTCGACCCGGACGGGGTGCGGCCGTCGGAGTGGGAGCTGTACGACCTCGCGGCCGACCCGGACGAGCTGCACAACATGGCGGACCCGACGAGCCCGTGGTTCGACGCGCGCAGGACCGCCCAGATGAAGGCGAAGCTCGAGCGCCGGATGGTGGAGACCGGGACGACGCCCGCCATCTCGCGGCGGTGACGCCGGCGGCTCCGGGCGGCGCGCCGTCGCCCGGATCGATCGCGGGCTCCGGGGCTGGGCGCCGCGGGGCGCCCGAGGCGGACCGGCCCCGACGCGGAGGCGCCCCGCCCGTCACCCGACCCATGCCACGCGGCGACCGCGCGCGCTGCGACACGCCTTGCCCGCGCGCGGGTAGGCTGGCGTCATGAGCGACGACGGGAACGGCGCCGGCCGCGGAGGCGATCGCCCTGGCGGTGCGCCACCGGGCCCCGAGGTCTTCGACAGCCTGCACGCGGGCACGCCGGACCGGGACCTCGGACGGCCGCGTCTCGGCCTCAACCTCCCCACGTGGCCCCTCGCCGGGGGAGGCTACGCGACGTGGTCCCAGATGCGCGCCCTCGCTCGGGATGTCGAGGCGCTCGGCGTGGATACGCTGTGGGTACCGGATCACCTCCAGCGCCGCCTCCCGGACCGCCCGACGATCGGCTTCTGGGAGTGCTGGACGATCCTCGCCGCGGCTGCCGAGGCCACCTCGAGGATCGCGATCGGGCCGTTCGTCGCATCCACGGCGTTCCGCAACCCCGGGCTGCTGGCCCGCATGGCGACGACGCTCGACGAGGTGAGCGGGGGCCGCGTCGTGCTGGGCCTCGGCAGCGGGGTCCCGGCGACCGACGAGTCGTGGCGCGCGTTCGGCTATCCGCCGGAGCGCCACGTCACGCGACACGCGGAGGCCGTCGAGGCGATCGTCCGACTCCTGCGCGAGGGCCGGCTCACGTACCACGGGCGCTTCGTCGATCTCGAGGGTGCGGAGATCGTCCCGGCCGGGCCACGTGCGGGTGGACCGCCGGTCTGGGTCGCGGCGAAGGGGGACCGGACTCTGTCGATCGCGGCTCGGCACGCCGACGCGGTGAACGTCAACGTCCCGGTGACGGGCGCGGCCGATGTCGAACGCCTGGCCACGCGCGTGGCGGCCGCGTGCGTCGCCGCCGGGCGCGACCCGGTGACGCTCACGCTGACGGGGTGGGCGCGCCTCGCTCTCCGGCCCGACGGGTCCGCCGCGGAGCGACCCGGCTGGATCGGCGGCTCGCCCGTCGAGGTCGCGGAGACGTTCCGCGCGATCCGCGTCGCCGGGATGGCGCACGTGACGCTCTACGCGGGCGCCGTCGATGACCCGAGCCCGCTGCCCGCTCTCACGCGCGAGACGCTCGACCGTCTCGCGCCGACCCTCGAGGCACTCGGCCTGCCATGATCGGCCGCCTCCCCTCGCTGCCGGGGCCCGTCCGCCCGCGATAGCGGCCGGTCAGAGACCGAGCACCATGTGGACGTCCTCCGGCTCGAGTGCGAGGAGCTCGGGGATCGGGTCGGGCGTCGGCGCGAACCCCCGGGCGGCGTAGAAGCCGACCGCGGACTCCGACGGCGTCGCCGAGACGTACAGCAGGCGCGCACCGCCGGCGCGGGCTCGCTGCTCGACCTCCGCGACGAGGGCCGACGCGACGCCCGTCCGGCGATGCCCGCGATCCACGAACAGCGCCTCGAGCTGGTCGATCCCCGGTCGGACATCGCGGCGGAGAGTCGCGATCCCGACGAGCCGGTCCGCGTCGAACGCGCCAAGGGCACACCCCGCGGACGGGATGAACATGAGCCACGGGGCGACGAAGGCGCCCCAGCGCTCCGGCGTCCTGGGCGGGCGATGCCACTCCTCGGCTCGCGCCTCGATCGCGACACGGCGCTGCTCGAGGACGACGGTCCCGTCCTCCGTGACGTCGATCGCCGCGGCGAGCCCCAGCTCGTCGAGCGCGAGCTCCCGGATGACCATCATGGCGCCACCATGACACGCCGGCGCGATCGGATGCACACTCCCCAGACCGGTCGCCGCCACGTCCCCGCGGCGACGGCACACGGAGGACCCGTGATGGCAGAGTCGTCCGCCGGCATCGGCCGGCCCGTATGGGTGGACCTCTCCACGTCCGACCCGGCCGCGGCCCGCGCCTTCTACGCCGCCGTCTTCGGCTGGGACGTCGTCGTCTCGCCGGACCCTCAGCACGGCGGCTACGCGATGGCGCGCGTCGACGGGCACGACGTCGCGGGCATCGGGCCAGCGCAGCCCGGGGCGCCGACCTTCTGGGCCCTGTACGTCGGCACCGACGATGCGGCGGCCCTCGGGCGCAAGGTGGAGGCCGCCGGAGGCACCGTGGTCGCGCCGGCGTTCGACGTCGGCGACGTGGGCCGGATGGCGGTCTTCCAGGACCCGAGCGGCGCGTTCATCTCCGCCTGGCAGCCGAACACGATGCCGGGCTTCCACTCGGGCGGCCCGGGAACGTACCAGTGGGCCGAGCTCAACGCGCGCGGCCTCGGTCGCGCGGCCGACTTCTACCGCACGGTGTTCGGCTGGGCGACCGTCACGCGGGAGAACCCCGGCGGGCCCGCCTACACGGAGTTCCAGCTCGGCGGCGTCGGGGTGGCAGGCGGGATGGAGATGAGCTCGATGGTCCCCGCCGAGGTTCCGAGCTACTGGATGGTGTACTTCGCCGTCGCGGACGTGGACGCGACGTACGCGAGGGTGCTGGCGAACGGCGGGCGCGAGATGGTCTCTCCGACCCCCTTCCCGGGGGGACGCTTCGCCATCGTGAGCGACCCGCAGGGCGCGCTGTTCGCGCTGCACCAGGCGGGGTAGCCCGCCCCGGCGCGGCCGGGCCGATCGCGCCGATCGCGCCGATCGCGCCGCCCCGGCGCGGCCGGGTAGCTCGCCCCCCGTCTGTGAGGGCCGCTACGCCAGCACGCCGGGGGCGTCCCGGTAGAGCCCCTTCCGCCATCGGCCGTCGAGCATGTCGCCCATGCAGCGGCAGAGGAGATCGGCGAACTCGGCGTCGAGGATGTGCATGTCCGCCGCCACGACGTCGAGGTCGTCGTTCGTCGCGTCCATCCGCTCCGCGACGATCCGGCGCATGAGCGTCGCCCGGCGGGACCACCGCGGCGTCTCCGGGTCGGGCTCCCAGCAGGGACCGTCACCGTTGCCCTCCGCCCACCCGCGCTCGCGGGTCGCGGCCTCCGCCGGCTGGTCATACGCGGACCATCCGCGCATCGGGATGACGAAGACGGTCGGGCCCGTCGTCGAGCTGAGAGCCTCGGCGATGTACCCGGAGATCGACGCGATCTCGTCGAGGGTCGGGGCGAGGATCGTCACGCCCTCGTTGTGCCGGTACGGCGTGCCCGTGCCGCGGAAGGAGCGACGGCGCTCCGCCTTCGTGTCGTCGAGGTACTCCTGCGGCACGCGCTCGAGGGCGCCGTGGGCGCACTGGTCGAGGCCGCCCGGCACGACCACCTGCGGGATCCCCATCGCCCCCGCCGCCGTGAGGCGTCGCCCGTCCCACCCGCGCGGGATCCCCCACGGGCTCCCGACGATCGTGTTCGTCAGCTCGCCGAGCGTGATGTCGATGAGCGCGGTGATGAGCCCCGAGCGGATGAGGTCCTCCATCGTCGCGCCGGCGCCGACCGCATGGAAGCCCGCCGTGTCCCAGCCGCGGGCCTCCATGAAGGACGTGCATCGAAGGACGCACGGCGTCGTGGACCCGTACGACGTCAGCGCGCAGAGCGGCCGCGAGCCCGCCGGGACCTCGGGGACCCGGGCCATCGCCACGATCCCGGCGGCCGCGTTCGCCACCGCCTTCCGCGTGACGACGTTGATGCCGTGCTCGGCCGTCGGGTTGACGATGTAGATGTCCTTGGTCCCCAGCCAGACGCTGACGTCGCTCGACGCCATGTCCGTGAGCATGATCTTCGGGACGCCGAAGGGGAGTGCGCGCATCACCATCGTCGCGGTCGTCGTCCCCACCGCGCCCGCCCACGAGACGATCCCGTCGCACCGGCCGTCGGCCCGGAGCTCGAGCACCTTGGCGGCGCCGGCCCGGCCCACGAGGTCGATCGCCGTCGCGCGGGGGGCCGCGAAGACCTCCTCGACCGACGTGCCCGTCGTCGCCAGGACCTCGTGGAGCGAGACGTCCGCCCAGTCCACGGCCGCGCCGAGGCTCAGGTCCATGACGACCGGCTCGCCACCCGCATCCGCGACCGCCCCGGCGAGATGCCGGATCTCGGGCCCCTTCGTGTTGCACATCCCGGTGACGACGATCTTCGGCTTCGGCAACGCGCGATCCTCCCGAGCTCTCCGGCCCATCGCCCTCGCGTCCCTGGCCCGACGCGACCCCGCCGACGATAGCGTGCGCGAGCGACTCGTGGGCTTCAGTACGGCGCGCCGGGCGGCCGCGGCGTCGGCCGTGGCACCTCCGCGCCGCCGGCACCGCGGATCTGGATCGGGGTCCCGGCGGGGACGACCTGGACGAACGTCTGACCGCGGACGAGCGCGATCGGAGCAGGGATCCCGTCCGGGCCCGGGGCGAGCAGCTCGGTGGGTGCGTCGAAGGCCGTCTTGCGCCAGTGGCCCTTCACGAGCTCGCCCGCGCGGAAGACGAGCGCGTCCCCCTCGCCGACGAGGCCCGCGTCGAGGCGGCCGTGGCCCGAGCCGTCGTTGAGCGGCGAGAAGGGGATCGAGAGCACGACGACATTGGTCGGGGCGACCGGGCCGCCTGCGATAGCCCCGGAAGCAGCTCCCGTGCTCGCGTCGGTCGTCGGGATCCCGTTCTCGGCCCGTGGATAGGTCCGCGTGTCCGGGTCGAAGGTGTACGACACCTCGGTCCCGCCGTAGGAGAACGCGAGGCGGAACGCGGCACGGTGGGCGGGTGCGCCGACGGGTGGGGCGAAGGCGAACGCCGGGCGGGCGGGCGTGGGCGCGTAGCGGAGGTCCCTTGCCAGGCGCGCGAGCGCGTCGCTCGAGGTGTAGAGGTTGTGGGGCGCCCAACGGTCGGTCGTGCGCCAGAAGGAGCCCTCGACGTACGCGAGCCCCTCGACGTTCCAGACGGTCGTGCCGTTCCCGGTCCGGTACAGCTCCCCGAGCGCGCCGGGCGACCCGCCGGCGTGGACGTAGACCGCGCCTTCCTCCGCCGCCCAGGCGACGAAGTAGAGGCGGGCGGAGCGGACGGGCCCGATCGACGTCGGTGCCTTCGATGAGAACAGCGCCATGAACCGCGGGATCCCGCCCTCCGCCGGTGCCTGCCAGACGACGTCGGCGCTCGCGAGTCCCGACTGGGGCCGGGCGTCCACGTGGTCGTCGAGCATCACCGCGACCACCGGGCGGATGGCGGCGGCCTGCGGCACGAGGAGGCCCGTGAGCGGCGCCGGGACGAGCGCGCGGGCCGGGCTCGGGGTGGGTGATGGAGATGCGGTCGGGACGGGCGCCGGCGTGGGTCGCGGCGCGACCGTCGGCGAGCGCGCCGGGAAGTCGAGCACCGATGCGGCCGGGTTCGGCGACGGCGGTTCCGGCGGGACGGACGGAGCCGGCGCGCAGGCGGCGAGAGAGCCCGCGATGAGGAGCGACAGGAGGAGGGGCGCGCGCATGGCGCCCATTGTCCCAGCTGACGAGGGCCCGGCGCGCGCGGCGCCCTTCGCCGCCGCGGGGCCCGGCGCGCCCGCGCCCCGTACACTCCGTGCCCATGACGATCGATCCCGGTCGCCATGGACTGGCTGCGCGAGATGGCCGCGTCCGGGTAGATTGCCCCAGGGATGGGCGCCCCCGCCATCTGCACACGGCGCCGCACACGCTCGGGGGGAGATGGAGGTCCCGATGTACGCGCCGACATGGGAGTCCGTCCGGAGCCACCCGCTCCCGGCCTGGTTCGACGATGCCAAGCTCGGGATCTTCATCCACTGGGGGCTCTTCTCGGTCCCCGGCTGGGCACCCCAGGTGGACGACGTCCAGCGTGTGCTTCGGACCGAGGGTCCGGCCGGCCTCTTCCGCGACAACCCCTACGCCGAGTGGTACCGCAACTCGATGCTGATCGAGGGCTCCCCGACCTGGACGCACCACGAGGAGGCCTGGGGCCTGGGATTCCCGTACGATGGCTTCATCGAGCCGTTCGACGCCGGCAGCGCCGGCTGCGACATGGGCGCCATCGCCGACGTCTGCGCGTCCGCCGGCGCACGGTACGTCGTCCTCACGACGAAGCACCACGAGGGCTTCATCCTGTGGCCGGCCTCGGTCCCGCACCCGCGGAAGGGCGCCTATCACGCCCGGCGCGACATCGTCGGCGACCTGACCGAGGCCGTCCGCGCGCGCGGCATGCGCATGGGCCTGTACTACTCGGGCGGCTACGACTGGCCGTACAACGACGCCGTCATGCGCGACGCGGCCGACTCGATCCTCGCCGTCCCGGCATCGCCGGAGTACGAGCGGTACGCGACCGGCCACATCCGCGAGATCGTCGAGCGGTACCGGCCGTCCGTCCTCTGGAACGACATCTGCTGGCCCCCGGGCGGGAACCTCGCCGAGCTGTTCGCGTTCTACTACGAGACGGTCCCCGACGGCGTGATCAACGACCGATGGAGCCAACCGGAAGGGACGCGCGGCCGCGTCGGGGACGCCTTCGTGCGCGGAGCCGGCGGGCTCGTCCAGCTGCTCTGGCAGCACATCCCCGAGGAGAAGCGCGGGCTGTCGTTCCCGGCCGCCGAGCACTTCGACTTCCGGACACCCGAGTACGCGTCGTTCGACACGATCCAGCCCGGCAAGTGGGAGGCCACGCGCGGCGTCGGCCACTCCTTCGGGGCGAACCGCAACGAGCGCCCGCAGGACATCGTCACGGCGACCGACCTGGTCCGCTCCTTCTGCGACATCGTCTCGAAGAACGGCAACCTGCTCATCGGCATCGGCCCGGACGATCGCGGCGCGATCGCCGATGAGCAGGCGCGGCCCCTGCGGGGCCTCGGCGAGTGGCTGGTGGCGAACGGAGAGGCCATCTACGGGACGCGGCCGTGGGAGATCCCCTCGACGCGAACGACGGAGGACACGGAGGTCCGATTCACCCGGCGGGACGACACGCTCTACGCGATCCTCCTCGACCTGCCCGGCCGACGGACGTTCGGTCTGCGGGGCATCGACCTGTCGGCCGTCCGGGAGCCGGTGCTCCTGGGCGTCGACGAGGGCCTGCCGCTGACGACGGGCGACGGCGCGAGCGACGTCGGCGCGATCCGGCTCACGCTGCCGGAGCGGGTGCCCGTTCAGCCCGCCTACGCCATCAGGCTCGGTCCGGGCGTGCGCGTGCTCGCGTAGAGGCAGCGAGGTGGATCCGATGCAGGACCGGGCGATCCGGCCGGCCTTCAGCCGCTGGCCCATCGTGAACCGGCGGCTCCGCGAGGCGGTCGCGGGCCTCACCGTCGATCAGCTCGCGGGCGGCCCGGGCGCGGACCGCTGGCCGCTGTGGGCGCTCGTCGGCCATCTCGCCTGCCAGCGGGTCTTCTGGCTCTGCGACTTCGCCGGTGAGCCGGGGGCGCCTGGGGACCTTCTTCCGCGCAGCGCTGGGGGAGTGAGGGAGGCGCCCGCGCTCCGAGCGTCCGCGCCATCGTTTGACCGTCGGCGTCGGCGCCGGTACGATCCCGCCGAGGCGATGGTGTCCGCCGAGGCGCCGTTGAGCGTCTGAACCGCCCGGACGGGCTGATGGCCCCTGACCTGTTCGCAGGCCGGGGGCTTCGTCGTCTCCGGCGTCCGGAGGCTGCATGACCTACCTGGCCATCTCGATCGGGGCCGTCCTCGGCGCGAACGCCCGCTTCCTCCTCGGCGGCTGGATCGCCGAGCGTTTCGGCACGGCCTTCCCGTTCGGGACCCTCGTGATCAACGTCACGGGGTCCTTCCTCATCGGGATCGTCCTCGTCATCGCGAATGAGCGGCTGGCGCCCGACTGGTTCCGACCGCTCCTCGCGATCGGCTTCCTCGGGTCCTACACGACGTTCTCGACCTTCAGCTACGAGACTCTCGCCCTCCTGGAGAGCGGGGCTCTTCTCACGGCCTTCGCGAACGTCGGCGTGAGCGTCGCGGCGGCGCTCGTGGGCGTCTACGCTGGCACGGCGCTGGCGCGCCTGATCTGAGGAGTCCGCGATGGTGGCCTACAGCCGCGGCAAGAGGGTCCAGGTCTACTTCGGGGAGTCGGACAAGGTGGGGCGCGTCCCGCGATACCAGGCGCTCGTCGACTACCTCCGCCGCGAGGGCGCTGCCGGCGCGACCGTCACCCGCGGAGTCGCCGGCTTCGGCGCGAACAGCGTCGTGCACACGGCCGCGATCCTCCGGCTCTCGCTCGACCTGCCCATGGTGCTCACGTGGATCGACGCCCCCGGGCGGGTGGAGCGACTCCTGCCCGGGCTCACGGAGCTCGCCGGGTCGGGGATCGTGACCGTGGAGGACGTCGAGATCGCTGCGTACGGCGGGCGGCGCCTCGAGCAGCTCCGCTTCGACCTGCAGCTGCGGGACGTGATGACCAAGCCGGTCGTCGCGGTCCGCACGGACGACTCCGTCCGCACGGCCGTCGAGCTGCTCGTCGGCGAGTCGTTCCGCGCGCTCCCCGTGGTCGACGACGCAGGCGTCCTGGTCGGGGTCCTCAGCGGCGGGGACCTCGTCGGCCGCGCCGGGCTCGCGGCACGGATCGAGCTGCTGTCGGCGATGACCGACGCCGCGCGGGCGGAGTCCCTCGATCGGCTCGAGCCCAGGTCGGTCGGCGACGTGATGACGCCGAACCCGGTCTCGGTGCTGGCGACCGAGCGGCTCTCGGCCGCGACGCACCTGATGGCGGAACGACGGCTCAAGCGGCTGCCCGTGGTCGACGAGCACGGCCGCCTCGTCGGCATCGTCTCCCGAGCCGACGTCCTGCGCGCCGCCGGCGAGACCTTCCCGCGGGACGTGCAGGCCGCAGCCGAGCACCCCGGCGCCCTCACGATCGGGGAGCTCATGCGCCCGGACGCTCCCGTCGTCGCCTCCGACGCGGACCTCTCCGCCGTGCTCGACGCGGTCACGTCGACCCGGCTGAACCAGGCGATCGTGGTCGACGCGGAGCGGCGGGTCCTCGGCGTCGTCACCGACGCGGACGTCCTGCGCTCCGTCGACCCGGAGGCCTCGAGCGGCGTCGTCGGCGCCCTCATGCGGGGCGCGGGACGAGCCCCCGGCGGGGGGACGACGGCCGGGTCGCTGGCGGGCCGGGCCGGCCTCACGCTCCTGCCGGGGACGACCATCGCCGAGGCCGCGCGTCGGATGACCGAGGCGCGGGTGAAGGTCGCCTGCGTGGTCGATGTCGAGGGGCGCCTCCTCGGCGTCGTCGACCGCGCCGACCTCCTGCGCGCGACGGGGGATGCGCTGCGTGAGATCGCGGGGACGGACGCCGGGCCGGAGCGAGAGGCGGAGGACTGACGGTCCCCGGGTCGACCGATCCGTGGGTCGACCGATCCCGGGCCGACCCGTCGCGCAGGGCGGGTCGCCGGATCAGGCCCGGTCGCCGCCCTCGAAGCGGACCGCCGGGCGAGCGCGCGTGTCCACCTCGAGCCGGAACACGTCGGGCCGCGCGTAATGGCCGACCACGTCGAGGTCCATGAGGGCCCGGGTGCGCCGATCGAGGTCGACGTCCGCGTAGAGGATCGTCTCCTGCCCGTAGACGGGGCCCGCGAGCACGTCGCCGAGCGGGCCGACGATGACGCTGCCACCGCGGATGAGCCAGCCCTCGGAGTCCGGCTCGACGGCGCTCGCGTAGTCGGCGGGGTAGTCGGACCGGCGCATCGTCTGGCAGGCGGAGAGCACGAAGCAGCGGCCCTCGAGGGCGATGTGCCGCATCGTGTGCTGCCAGGCGTCGCGGTCGTCGACCGTGGGCGCGCAGTAGACCTCGACACCCTGCGCGTACATCGCCTCGCGGAGCATCGGCATGTAGTTCTCCCAGCAGATCACCGCACCGACGCGCCCGGCCGGCGAGTCGACGACGGGGAGCGTCGAGCCGTCGCCGAACCCCCAGATGAGGCGCTCCGCGGCCGTCGGCATGAGCTTGCGGCGCAGTCCGACGAGGCCACGCTCCGGATCGACGTACAGCGCGGAGCAGTACAGCGTCGTCCCGTGCCGCTCGATGACGCCGACCACGGCGAAGGTGCCGGTCCGGGCGCTCGCCTCGACGATCGTCCCCACCTCCGGGCCATCGAGGTCCACCGCACCCTTCGCGTACCGCAGGTACTCGTCACGGCCCGCGTCGGTCCGGCGTCCGACCGGCGCCCCGAACGTCAGGCCCTTCGGGTAGCCGCCGACGAACGCCTCGGGGAAGACCGCGAGCACCGCACCGGCCGCGGCCGCCTCCTCGAGCAGTCCGACGAGCTTCTCCGTGGTGGCGCCGGCGTCGAACCCGACCGACCCAGCCTGGACGACCGCGACCTTCGCCATGGAACCCCCCCTGCGACGTGCACGGAGCATAGCGAGCGCGGCGCGTTCACCGTGAGTCACCCGGCAGGCTCGATCCCCGTCGGACCGCCGCCCGCCACCACGAACGGAACCACGCGAAGCGGCGGGGCAGGTATCGCCGGAATGTCCCGGCCCGACGGAGGCCGCGCTACCGCGTGACCGTGAAGCTGTCGATCACGCTGTAGGCGCCGGTGTCGCCGGCGTAGCTGTTCACCGTGACGGTGGGGCCGGCCACGTCGAAGACGCTGAAGTAGTAGGTCTGCGGCGCGTTGTGGACGTTCCAGCTCGCGTCGCGCTCGGTCGGCCCGGTGCCGGGGCCTGCGCCGGCGGCGCCGTTGAGCAGCTGTACCACGCCGTTGTGCCAGGTGACCGGCGGGGAGACCTGCGGCTCGGGGGCGACGGAGGCGTCGATCGTCTTTCGCGAGAAGAGGTGCGAGTGGCCGCAGGCGTACACGTCGAAGCGGTTGGCGTCGAGGAAGGCCCACAGGTTCGTGTACGACGTGTCGGCCGCCGACGGCTCGGAAGGGTCCTCGTTCATGTAGTAGTACGGCGTGTGGATGAAGAGGAACTTGTGCGTCGCATGGGTCGCGGCCACCTGCGCGGTGAGCCAGGACATCTGGGCGGCGTCGATGTGCCCGCCCAGGCCCGACGGGTCGGTGTCACCGGTCAGGTAGTAGGGGTCGAGCACGGCGAAGAAGGAGTTCCCGTCGGGCGAGGTGAACGAGTAGACGAGATTGTCGTAGCCCGCCGGCCCGTTGTCCGGGTTGGTCGAGAACTCGCGCTGGTACTCCTGCTGGTTGGCAAGGAAGAACCCCTGCTGGTGCTCGCGGTACAGCTCGTGGTTGCCGAGGGCGGTGTACAGCGGGATGCCCGCGTTCGTGAGGGGCGCGAAGAGGTCCGTCCACGCCTGGTACGTGTACGAGGTGCCGATGTAGCCGCGGAAGCTCATGTCGCCGCCGAACATCACGAAGGCGGGTGCCGGCGACAGCTTGCCGACCGCCGCGATGATCGCGGTCAGGACCGGCGTGTCGACCGGGTCGCCCTGCTCGGTCCCGCGGCTGTCGGCGATCCAGACGAAGCGGTACGTGCTCGCGGCGGTGCTCCCGCCACCACCCGACCCGCCTGGCGTGAGCTCGCCGCTGCCCGGCGCGGTGCCACCGGGGTAGCCCGGTCGGCCGCCGTTCACCCATCCGCCGCCGGGACCGCCGGGGAGCACGACCGTGCCGCTCGCGGATGCCGTGAGAGTCGTCGCCTGGTCGCCGGCACCGGCGGCAGGCGACGCACACGCACCGACGGCGACGGCGGCCGCCAGCGCGAGGCAGGCCAGCGCAGCGGTCGTGTCCGCGCGATGCGGCGCGTGGGCGTTGCCGGTGAGTAACGCTCGCGAGATCATCGGAGTCCCCGTCCTCCCCCGGACGCCACCCACGTCCGCGCGACGGCGCCCGCCCCGACGAGGCTCCCCGGTGGAGCGATCGAACGGTCCGGCCCCGCATCGCGGCGACCGCCGCGACGATGGAGTTGCGGGATCTGCTCCCATCGTCGACGGCCGCTCGCACCGGGTCAAGGGCCGGTCGGCAACGGCGGGACCAGGGTCCGCCGGCCGCAGGGCTGACGCCCAGCGCCTCACCGGGGCAACGCCCCGCCGACTATGCTTCGGCCGGCGTGGGGGCGTGGTCCAGATGCATGAGGTCGGCACTGACCAAGGGCTCACGCCGTCCGTACCACTGCGCACTGTCGCGGAACGCATGCCGGGACGACCGTGGCGGTCGAGCAGGAGGCGCGAGGGGCCGTTCGGCGCGCCGCATCGCGCGGCGGGCCCTCGGCGGGCGACCGGACGTCGCGCTCCGGCACACGCGGTGAGTGGCCGCGCGCTCAGGGGTCCACCCCGCCCGCCGAGACGCGTCCCCAAGGAGGCCCATCGCATGCGCCACCCCGCCTCGCGGCACCTGCTCACGCTGGCCGTCGTCGGGGTGCTCCTCCTGCAGCTGGCCGCGTGCGGCGGAGGCTCCACGCGTCCCGACGTCGCACCGGCGCCCACGCAGGCGGCCGCGACGACCGGCCCGGCGGCCCAGGCTCTGCCCAACATGGGCACGCAGATCACGCCGCTGGCGCCCGCGGGCTCCCAGTTCGTGGGTCTGAACCCCGGCCTGGCGGACAACCCCGACTGGCTCGCGGGACAGGCGGTCAGCACCGTCGTGAGCCCGGACCGCAAGACCCTGCTCGTCCTGACGAGCGGCTACAACCGCGTCTACCGGACCAACCTCGTCAACGGGAACCTCCAGCCGGATGCGCTGGGGACGTACTTCAACTGGCCGGACTCCATGGAGTACGTGTTCGTCTACGACATCTCCGGGAACACGCCGGTCCAGAAGCAGGTGATCCCGGTCCCGAACACGTACAACGGCATCGCCTGGGACCCGTCCGGGAAGGGGTTCTACGTGTCGAGCGGCGTGGGCGATGTTCCGTTCAGCAGCACCGGCGCGGTGGATCCCGCCGCGAGCGCGGGCGACAACGTCCACGTCTACACGCGGGACGATGCCACAGGCGCCTGGGCGCAGTCGCAGCAGCTCCTGCTCGGGCATGCCGCGGGGAACGGTCTCGACGTCCAGGCGCCCGCCGGCCAGCAGCAGCTCCAGCCCAACGAGGCCGTCGCGGTCGCCCCATGCGCCGCCGGGGTGGCCGTCTCCGACGATGGCCAGACGCTCGTGGTGGCCAACTACTACAACGACTCGATCACGATGTTCACGGGCGGCCTGGGCCACTGGTCAACGGGCACCGAGCTGGACCTGCGCCCCGGCATGAGCGACGCCACGAAGGCGGGCACGCCGGGCGGCGAGTACCCGTTCTGGGTGGCCGTGAAGGGCAGCGGATCCACCGCCACGGCGTACGTCTCGAGCATCCGCGACCGCGAGATCGTCGTCGTCAGCCTTGCGGCCGCTCCCAGGGTGACGGCCCGGATCCCCGTCAAGGGCCAGCCGCTCAAGATGACCCTGAACAAGGCGCAGTCACTCCTGTACGTCGCAGAAGACATGACGGACACCGTGGATGTCATCGACACGAAGACGAACGCCATCCTCGAGACGATCCCGGTCCTCGCCACCTCGACTGCGCTGCCCTCCATGCTCGCGCCGTACAAGGGCGCCAATCCCAACAGCGTGACCCTCACGCCCGACGAGAAGCAGCTGTACGTGACGCTGGGCACCATGAACGCTGTGGCGGTGGTGTCGCTCGGCGGCGCGAACGCCGGTGACCAGGTCACCGGGCTCATCCCCACCGGCTGGTACCCCAACTCGGTGAGCTTCAACGGCGCCGGTACCTGGGCCTACGTGGTCAATGGGAAGTCGCCGACGGGCGCCAACCCGGACATGTACTACAGCTACGGTCCGCCCACGCACAAGAACGGCTACGCGTCCAACGAGTACAACCCACAGCTGGTCAAGGCCGGGCTCCAGAGCTTCCCGCTCCCGAACCGCGCCCAGCTCGCGACGCTGACGTCGCAGGTCGCCACGAACAACCACTTCGCCCACACGGAGAGCGCGAGCGACGCCGCGACCATGGCCAAGGTCCGGGCGGGCGTGAAGCACGTGATCTTCATCATCAAGGAGAACCGAACGTACGACCAGGTCCTGGGCGACGCGAAGCAGGGCAACGGCGACCCGTCACTGGCGGAGTTCGGCCTCCCGCTCACGCCCAACCAGCACAACCTTGCGCAGACGTTCGTCACGCTGGACAACACCTACGCCACCGCCGAGGTCAGCTACGACGGCTGGTCGTGGTCCACGGCAGCGCAGGCCCCGGACGTCGTGGAGAAGCAGGAGCCGGTCATGTACGCCGGCCGCGGGCTGAGCCTGGATGGCGGCCTGAACCGCAGCGTGAACGTGTCCCTCCCCACCGTCGCACAGCGCCAGGCTGCCAACCCCCTGACTCCGAGCGATCCGGACGTGCTGCCGGGCCAGGTGGATGTCAGTGCGCCCGACGGACCCGGCGGCCAGCCGAACGCGGGCTTCCTGTGGGACGCGGCGCTGCGGGCGAACCTCACCGTCCGCGACTACGGCTTCTTCGTGGACACGACCCGCTACACCTTCCCCCAGAGCTCCGCGTACAGCCTCACCCTCGCCCACGATCCGGCGGCCACCCACACGCAGACGGCCTTCTCCACGAACGTCGCCCTTGCCCCGTACACGGATCCCTACTTCCGCGGCTGGGACCCCACGTACCCGGACTACTGGCGGTACACGGAGTGGGCGCGCGAGTTCGACACCAAGTACGTCCACGGGGGACAGGAGCTGCCGAACCTGAGCCTCGTCCGGCTCATGAACGACCACACCGGTAACTTCGCCACCGCCATCGACGGTGTGAACACCCCGGAGCTCCAGCAGGCCGACAACGACTACGCGGTGGGCCTGCTGGTCCAGAAGATCTCCGAGAGCAGGTACGCGAACGACACGCTGATCTTCGTCATCGAGGACGACTCGCAGGACGGCCCCGACCACGTGGACTCGCATCGCACGGTCGCCCTCATCGCCGGCGCCTACGTGAAGCAGGGCGCCGTGATCTCGACGGAGTACAACACCATCGACTTCCTCCGCACGATCGAGGAGGTCCTCGGGCTGCCGCCCCTGAACATCAACGACGCGCTCGCGGAGCCGATGGCCGACGCCTTCACGACGAAGCTCACGCCGTGGCACTTCACGGCCGTCCCGTCGGCGCTGCTGTACAACACCCAGCTGCCGCTGCCGCCGAAGCCGGCGGGCCTCGTGGTGCCGAAGCCGCTGCACGATGCCGCGTGGTGGACGAAGGCCACGGCCGGGACGGACTTCGGGTCCGCTGACAGCATGGACTTCGGCGCCTACAACCGGATCACCTGGGCCGGCGTGATGGGCGACGTGCCGTATCCGGCAGCTCCCACGGGACTGGACCTGCGGCAGAACCGGGGAGAGCTCCTCGCGAGGTACGGGCTGGGGAACTGACGCGGGGCCACGGCGTCGCGGTCCATTCGCACACGTCCCGATGGCCAAGTGTCGGCCTATCCGCCCTTCGCGACGCCGGCAGGTGAACCCGACGACTCCTCGACACCCTGAGTAAGATTACTCACCACTATGAGTAATCCGTCGACGCCCCAGTTCGAGCGGACGGCTGCGGCCGTGCTGGAGGCCCGGCTGCGGGAGCCGCGGCGCTTCATCCAGGTCGTCGCGGGACCGCGGCAGATCGGCAAGACGACGCTCGTCCAGCAGGTCCTCGCGCGCATGGCCGTGCCCGTGCGCTACGCGAGCGCGGATGAGCCCACCCTGCGCGGTCCGGACTGGATCGCGCAGCAGTGGGAAGCGGCTCGGCTGGAGGCCGGCGGCGGCTCGGCGATCCTCGCGCTCGACGAGGTCCAGAAGATCCCGGGCTGGTCGGAGGCCGTGAAGCGCCTCTGGGACGAGGACACGCTGGCGCGACGTCCACTCGCGGTCGTGCTGCTGGGATCCGCGCCGCTCCTCATCCAGCGCGGACTGTCCGAGAGTCTGACCGGCCGGTTCGAGGTACTGCGCCTGTCGCACTGGGCGTTCGACGAGATGCGCCAGGCCTTCGGCTTCTCACTCGACGACTACCTGTACTTCGGCGGCTATCCGGGCGCGGCACCGCTCGTGGCGGAGCCGGAGCGTTGGCGGCGTTACGTGCTCGACTCACTCATCGAGACGGCGATTTCGCGCGACGTCCTCCTGCTCACGCGCGTGGACAAGCCCGCGCTCCTGCGCCGGCTGTTCGAGCTGGGCTCGCGATACTCGGGGCGGGTGCTCTCGTACACGAAGATGCTCGGGCAGCTCCAGGACGCAGGCAACACCACGACGCTCGCGCACTACCTCGACCTGCTCGCCGGCGCCGGCCTGATCGCGGGACTCCCGAAGTTCGCCGGCCAGGTCGTCCGCCAGCGCGGATCGAGTCCCAAGCTGCAGGTCCTGAACACTGCGCTGCTCACCGCACCCGCCGGCCTGCGGCCGGGGGACGCGCGGGCGGACCCGACCTTCTGGGGTCGGCTCGTGGAGTCCGCGGTCGGAGCCCACCTGGCGAACGCGGCGGCATCCGGCGAGTTCGAGCTCTTCTACTGGCGCGAGCGCAATCGGGAGGTCGACTTCGTCGTCCGGTCGGCAAGGCGGCTCACGGCCATCGAGGTGAAGAGCGGCCGCTCGCCGGAGGCTCTTCCCGGCATGGCCGCCTTCGTTGCCGCGTTCGATCCCGATCGGACGCTCCTCGTGGGCGGCGATGGTATCGCCCTGGAGGAGTTCCTCGCGAAGCCGGCGAGTCACTGGGTGCTCGCGTGAACGGACGATCGGCGGAGGGTGGATCGAGCGCACCCGCGGCCAGGCCTCGCTGGTTGACGGCCACGGCCCTTAGTCTAAGATGACTTAGTCGAAACGGTCTTAGATAGGGATTGGCGTGAGGCACCCGTTCGTCGATCGGTACCGGGAGCGAGCCGACCTGGAGGACGCCTGGGCCTCTGACCGGCCCGAGCTGGTGGTCGTCCATGGCCGCCGCCGCGTCGGGAAGTCGGCGCTCCTCGCGCGTTTCGCCTCCGGCAAGCCGATCTCGTACTACGTGGCCGCCGAGCAGCTGGAGCGCGACCAGCTGACGGACCTGGGCCGTGTGCTCGGGCCGATGTCCGTGGGGTTCCGCCGCGGTCGGCCGCCGCGTCTTGCCTTCCGAGACTGGGACGAGGCTCTGGCGGCCGTGGCCGACGCCGCCGCGACGCGCCGAGTCGGGCTCGTCCTCGACGAGTTCCCGTACCTTGTCGCCGCGGATCGGGCCCTGCCGTCGCTCATCCAGCGCTGGTGGGACGCGGTGGGCTCGCGATCCAACGTCGTCGTCATCCTCGCGGGCTCGCAGCAGTCGATGATGCGCTCGCTCGTCTCGTCCGAAGGCGCGCTGTACGGACGCCCCACGCGCGCGCACCACCTCCGACCGTTCGACTACTACTACGCCGGCCGCTTCGCATCCGCATGGGCTCCGGAGGACAGGATCCGGCTGTACGCGGTGGCCGGGGGCATCCCGGACTACCTCGAGGAGTTCGACACCTCACGGCCCCTCCGCGACGAGCTCCTCAGGGTCGCGTACTCGCCGGCCGGCAGGTTGTTCCGCGAGGCACCGGACCTGCTGCGGTCCGAGTTCACCGAGCCTCGCACCTACGAGACCGTCCTTCGCGGGATCGCGAACGGATATGTGACACCGGGTGAGATCGCCACACAGGCGGGGCTCGCGGGCGCGAACCGCGTGACGCCGTACCTGGACAGGCTCATCGATCTGGACCTGGTCGAGCGACGCGTCCCGCCGCCCGAGGCAGGGCAGCCGCGCTCGCGCACCAGCCAGTACGTGATCGCCGACCCGTACCTCCGCTTCTACTTCGCGCTCGTGGATCCGTGGCGCAGCGCGATCCAGCAGGGACAGGGAGCCGAGGTCCTGACAGAGACCTGGGGCGAGGAGCTCGACCGGTTCGTCAGCCGGACGTTCGAGGACGTCGCGCGCCAGCATCTCCGGCGCCTCGCCGGGACCGGCGCCGTCGGGCCGTTCACTACCGTAGGGTTCTGGTGGTTCAGCGGTGGGGATATCGACGCCGCGGCCATGACCGGCCCGCGGCTGACGGCCGCCGGGTCCGCCAAGTGGACGCGGGAGGTCATGAAGCCCGGGGATCTGGCCGACCTGCGCCGGGACGCGGGGATCGTCGCGCCGGGCGACCGGCCCCGGCTGTTCCTCTACAGCCGCTCGGGATTCGACCGCAACGTCGCGGCCGAGCCCGACGTGACGCCCGTGACGCTGCGCGACCTGTACGCGGCGGACCTGGAGTACGAGCGGACGGAGCCCGGCCGGACGCGGTCGCGTGCTCGGTCAGATCAGGGACGGCGGTGACCGCCTTCACCGGGTCAGGACGCTCCTGCGAGCGCCTCCAGGGGCGCCAGCAGTTGGTGTGGCGCTGCCGGGCTCTCACGCAAGCATGGGTGGTGGGGCCAGGTCTGAGCGCCACTCCCACACTGTCCTTGCTAGAAGGACAGAATGACGACATACTGTCCCTCTAGCAATGACAGTATCGCACGACCTCCTCCGGCTCAAGCTCGCCGAGGCGTTGGCCACCCCCACCGTGGCTCTGACCCCTCGCGACGTGCGCGTGCCCGCCGTGCCCGGCAAGGCGCTCGCGGTGATCGGCGTGCGGCGCAGTGGGAAGACCTCGTTCATGGCCCGGCGACGCCAGGAGCGGATCGACGCCGGCCGGCCGTCCGAGTCGCAGCTGCTTCTGACCCTGGAGGATGAACGCCTCGCGGGCATGGACATCGCGGATCTTGGCTGGCTGCTCGATGAGCACGCCCGGCGGTTTCCGGACCTGGCCGGAAGCCGATCGCTGTACCTGGACGAGGCGCAGGCGGTCCCCGGCTGGGACGGGCTGGTGCGGCGGCTCATCGACTCCGGGCAGCAGGACATCCTGGTGTCGGGATCGTCGGCGCGGCTGCTGTCGCGCGAGATCGCCACGAGCTTGCGTGGGCGCGCCATGGAGGTGCTCGTCCACCCGTTCAGCTTCCGGGAGGCGCTACGTCATGCCGGCGCGGAGCCGACGGGCTCCTACGAGCACCTCGGGCCCGTCGAGCGCACGGCCTTGGACGAGCGGCTGCGCCGCTACCTGATCGAGGGAGGCTTCCCGGAGGCCCAGGGGTTGAGCGCCGCGGATCGCGCCGCCCTTGTTCGGGGCTACGTGGACATCGTCGTGCTCAGGGATGTCATCGAACGCCATGCCGTCAGTAACCCGGTCGCGCTCCGCTGGATCGAGCGTCAGTTGCTCGCCCAGCCGGGGGGGCCGTTCACGGTCAACAAGCAGCACGATGTACTGCGCAGCCAGGGGATCCCCGTGGGCAAGGACACGCTCCACGCCTACCTGGCCTACCTCGAGGACGCGTTCCTCGTCCGAACGCTCGCCATGGACAGCGCGTCTGAGCGCCAGCGGATGACGAACCCACGCAAGGCGTACCCGGTGGACCCGGCGCTCAGTGCGCCGTTCGAGCGCACCGGACACGAGGCCGGAGGCGCCGCCCTCGAGACCGTCGTGCTTCTCGAGCTCGAGCGCCGCGGGTACGAGGCCGCTTACGTGCACACGCGCGCGGGGTTCGAGGTCGACTTCATCGCCAGGCGGGCCGGCGACCCACCGCTCCTGCTCCAGGTGTCGCTGGAGACCGAAGGGGACGCCACCTGGGACCGGGAGCTTCGAGCGCTTGTCGAAGCCGCTCCTCGCTATCCCGATGCCAGGGCCGTGATCCTGACCCTCGACGCCGCGCCGCCGTCCCGACCGCTGCCGCCCGCCATCACGTGGGTACCGGCCGCTCGATGGCTCCTGGAGGAGGCGGGGTGACGCACTTCACCGAGTCCCTCGTCGAGGAAGCGGCCCTCAGCTGGCTCGCGGCGATCGGCTGGGAGGTGCTCCACGGCCCGGAGATCGCGGTCGGCCAACCGGCGGCGGAGCGGTCGGATCCGGGGTACCGCGACGTCATCCTCGAAGGCCGCCTCCGCGACGCGCTCGCCCGGCGGAACCCCGGGCTCCCGCCGGCCGCGGTCGAGGACGCCTTCCGGAAGGTCACGCGAGTCGCCAGCCCGACGCTCATCGAGCGGAACCGGGCGCTGCACCGGATGCTCGTCGACGGCGTGACGGTCGAACACCGTCGGCCCGATGGCTCGATCGCGGGCGCCCAGGCGCGCGTGCTCGACTTCGACGACCCGGAGGCGAACGACTGGCTCGCGGTCAACCAGTTCACCGTCGTCGAGGGCAGCATCGAACGGCGACCGGACATCGTCCTCTTCGTCAACGGCCTCCCGCTCGGCGTGATCGAGCTGAAGAACCCCGCCGATGAGAAGGCGAGTGTCCACACCGCGTACCGGCAGCTCCAGACGTACCAGGCGCAGATCCCCGCCCTCTTCGAGGCGAACGCTGTCCTCGTCGCGTCGGACGGGACGAGCGCGCGGATCGGGGTCGTCGGGGGAGGGGAGGAGTGGTTCAAGCCGTGGCGGACGATCGAGGGCGGGGAGGACGCCCCGGCGTCGATGCTCGAGCTTCGGGTCCTCCTCGAGGGGGTCTTCGACCATCGTCGGTTCCTCGACCTCGTCCGCCACTTCGTCGTCTTCGAGGACTTCGGCGCGGCCACGGTCGCGAAGAAGCTCGCGGGGTACCACCAGTTCCACGCTGTGAACGCGGCAGTCGAGGAGACGCTCCGGGCGACCGGTGCCCTGACGCCCGTGCACCTGAAGGCGGCGGAGGCGCACGGGCTGTATGAAATCCCGGCGCGGCCGGGCGGCACCCCGGGCGACCGTCGGGTCGGCGTCATCTGGCACACCCAGGGCTCGGGCAAGAGCCTGACGATGGCCTACTACGCGGGACGGATCATCCTCGAGCCCGCGATGGCCAACCCGACCGTTGTCGTCCTCACCGACCGGAACGACCTCGACGACCAGCTCTTCGGGACCTTCGCCCGCTGTCGCGACCTCCTGCGCCAGGATCCCGTCCAGGCGGCCGACCGGGCCGACCTGCGCGCGAGGCTGGCGGTCGGGTCGGGCGGGGTCGTCTTCACGACGATCCAGAAGTTCCTGCCCGACGAGAAGGGCGACGCCCACCCGGTGCTCTCGGACCGGCGCAACGTCGTCGTCATCGCCGACGAGGCGCACCGCAGCCAGTACGACTTCGTCGATGGCTTCGCACGCCACCTGCGCGACGCGCTCCCGGGAGCCTCCTTCATCGGCTTCACCGGGACGCCGATCGAGCTGACCGATGCGAACACTCGCGCCGTCTTCGGCGACTACATCAGCGTCTACGACATCGAGCGCTCCGTGCGCGACGGCGCGACCGTCCCGATCTACTACGAGAGCCGGCTCGCGAAGCTCTCCCTGGCGGAGGACGCCCGCCCGCGCATCGACCCAGCCTTCGAGGAAGTCACCGAGGGCGAGGAGGTCGAGCGCAAGGAGCGGCTCAAGACCCGCTGGGCGCAGCTGGAGGCTGTCGTCGGCTCGGAGCAGCGCCTTCGTCTGGTTGCCGCCGACCTGGTCGCCCACTTCGACGACCGCCTCGCCGCGATGGACGGCAAGGCGATGGTCGTCACGATGAGCCGCCGCATCGCCGTGGAGCTGTATCGCGAGATCGCCGCGCTCCGCCCGGAGTGGGTGAGTCCTGCGGACGACGCCGGTGCGCTGAAGGTCGTCATGACCGGCTCGGCCTCCGACCGCCTCGACTGGCAGGAGCACATCCGGAGCAAGCCCCGGCGCGAGGCGCTCGCCGCGCGGTTCCGCGACCCGGCCGATCGCTTCCGCGTCGTGATCGTCCGCGACATGTGGCTCACCGGGTTCGACGCCCCGAGCCTCCACACCATGTACGTGGACAAGCCGATGCGCGGGCACGGGCTCATGCAGGCGATCGCGCGCGTGAACCGCGTCTTCCGCGACAAGCCCGGCGGCCTCGTGGTGGACTACCTCGGGCTCGCGGACGAGCTGCGCCAGGCAATGGCGGCGTACACCGAGTCGGGCGGCCAAGGGCAGACCGCGATCGACCAGGCCGAGGCGGTTGCGATCATGCTCGAGAAGCACGAGGTCTGCGCCGGGCTATTCCACGGCTTCGACCACTCTCCGTGGACGATGGGCACGGCCGAGGCCCGCCTGGAGCTGCTCCCGCGCGCCCAGGAGCACATCCTCGCGCAGGAGGACGGGAAGGCCCGACTGCTCCGGGCGGTCAGCGAGCTGTCGGCCGCCTTCGCGCTGGCCGTCCCCGCCGACGAGGCGCTCGCGATCCGCGACGACGTCGGCTTCTACCAGGCGGTCCGGACCGTCCTGGCCAAGGGTGTGCCGGGCGAGCGGCGGAGCGACGAGGAGCTGGACCACGCGATCCGCCAGATCGTCAGCGCCGCGATCGTGAGCGACGAGGTCGTGGACGTCTTCGCGGCGGCAGGCCTGCGCAAACCGGACATCTCGATCCTCTCCGACGAGTTCCTCGCCGAGGTCCGCGGCCTACCCCAGCGCAACGTGGCCGTGGAGCTGCTGCGGAAGCTCCTCGCCGGGGAGATCCGGGCGCGGGGCCGCCGGAATGTCGTGCAGGCTCGCTCGTTTGCCGACCTGCTCGAGCAGGCGCTTCGGCGCTACCAGAACCGTGCCGTGGAGACCGCCCAGGTCATCGAGGAGCTGATCGAGCTCGCGAGGGAGATGCGGGAGGCGACCGCGCGCGGCGAGGCCCTCGGCCTGACCGAGGACGAGCTCGCCTTCTACGACGCCCTCGGCGCCAACGACTCCGCCGTCGCCGTCCTCGGCGAACCCGAGCTCCTCGCGATCGCCCGCGAGCTGACCGAGCAGGTCCGGGCCAACGTCACCATCGACTGGACAGTCCGGGAGAACGTCCGCGCCCAGCTGCGCGTCCTCGTGAAGCGGATCCTCCGCAAGCACGGCTACCCGCCGGACCGCCAGGAGAAGGCCACCCAGCTCGTGATCGAGCAGGCCGAGGTACTGTCGGAGGCGTGGGCGGCGGCGTGAGGAAGCATCGGCCCACGGGCCGGGATTGGCCGCGTGGCGCCCACGGTTGCCCGCGGTGAGGTAACGGAGTTGGCGCTGGAGTCCTTTCGAGTAGCGAACCAGAAGTCGCTCGTGCTCGCTGAGTGCACGAGCGTGCCGTCGCTCATGGTTGTCACTGGGCCGAACGGAGTCGGGAAGTCCTCGCTGCTGTACGCACTGAAGCGTCGCGAAGGGACTGTGTATACGCCGCCGGATACCCAAGTCCTGTACCAGCCACCTCACCGGGCGATTCGACGACAACAGGTTCGGCGGCGCTGGGTCCAGACGCAGATGCGCGGGTTCACCGAGTTGTTGGCGGGCGACGATGTCGGCGGCTTCGAGGGCCTCAACATCCAGTTCCCGCAACGAGCACCCGACAACGTGGATGAGAGCGGATCGACGCTGAAGTACTCGCTCGGGCGCGTCGAGAACCGTCGCCAAGGTGTGCTTGCCTCACTCGTGGATGCCGCGCGGGCCGACGGTCGTCCGCTCGATACCACGGCACTTCCCGACGTCTACGGGCCACTCAAGCGGCTTGTGTCGACGCTGGTCCCGCACCTGGACTTCCGCGGCATCTCATTCGACAACGAAGATGACATCCGCCTTACGTTCCGGGTCGGCGCGGACAGTGCAGCGTCGGACATCGACCTCAACGACCTGAGCTCGGGCGAGAAGGCCATCCTCTTGCTGTTCATGCCGCTAGTCGAGTCCGAGATCGACGGGCTGCTCCGGTCGCTGGGCGGATTGGTCGCGGAGCCGAACGCCCCGATGTCAAGGGTCATGCTCATCGATGAACCGGAGCAACACCTCCACCCAGAGCTACAGGGACGAGTCTTGGCGTACCTGCGGTCTGAAGCAGCGACCACAGGGCTTCAGGCAATCCTCGCGACACACTCGCCTGCGCTGCTGGACTTGGCGACCGACAC
The DNA here is from genome assembly GCA_021813655.1 of Chloroflexota bacterium. Classification (GTDB taxonomy): domain Bacteria; phylum Chloroflexota; class Limnocylindria; order Limnocylindrales; family CSP1-4; genus CAIYQJ01. The sequence continues at coordinate 25,778 of JAKAJU010000085.1, forward strand.
GGAGCTCTACGTTCTGCGGCGTCCGGATGGCGATCGCAACCAGCTCCACCGGGTCGCAGACTCCAAGGAGCGGCTGGATGCACTGAGGGAGCTCGTCGGGAACCCGTATGTCGTTACCACAGGTCGGACCGTCGTGCTGGTCGAGGGGCCCCCTGGCGGCGGTGGCAACACCGACGTCCATCTCCTTGACCGCATCCATCCGAGCGCAACGAGATACACGTTCGTCCCAATGGGCGGGCGAGGCACCGTCGTGAGCGCAGTGCGCGGCCTCCGTCGAGAGGTCTCCGAGGCCAGGTTCGGCATTAACGTGCTGGGTATCGTCGATCGTGACCGCGGGACGGACCACGAGGATGGCGTGGTTCCTTGGCCATTCACGATGATCGAAAACCTGCTCCTAGGTGACTCGCGCGCCATCGCCCGCGCTGTCGGAGAGGTATCCGGTGGCGTCACTCCGTCGACTCGGCAGGTCGACGAAGCGCTGGCGAGTGCTGCGTCCTCGTTGCGGGAGGACGAGATCAGGATTCGTGTTCAGGACTATCTAGGTCCTCGCACGATCCGCGTCGGCGGGACGTCGCTCAGCCAGGTCCGAGACGACTTCGCCGCAGCGGTGGCGGGACTCCACTCAGCATACGGTGATGACGCCAGGGTGTCCGACGTCGTGGCTCGCGCCGCGAATGAAGTTGACAGCGCACTTGCGGACGGCTCCTATCGCACCGCCTTCCGAGGGAAGCAGTTGCTGCATCGCCTGTTCGACATGCTCGGCGTTCACAACGTCCCGTTTGGCACTTTCCAGTACGCCCTGGCTAACGCTTGCGCGAAGTCGGACACCGTCCAAGCGCAGGTTCGCGAGGTCTTCGAGGCTCTCGATGCAGCCAGGGCGGCTCGAATTGAGGCCATCGCTGCGGAGCAACGAAGCATCGCGCTCGACAGCGCCGGGGTTGCCCAACTCACCCGCGGCGAGTGAACGAGGGGCAGTCACCAAGTTGCGCCCCACGCGACTCACCCCTCCCCATACCCCTCCCGGGTATTGACAAACCCCTTGACAAGTCGCCCTCTCGGGGGCACGATTCAGGCCTCGACGGCGTGTCAAGACTTGACACGCCTCTCGTCACGTCCGGCACCCGCGGGTGCCGGCCTCCGCAGGCCGGGCGGGGGCTGACCGCGGCGCCCGGGCACGATGCGCGGGCCAGGCACCCGCGTGGGTCCTTCGGGAGATCGATTGGCCGTCGGCGTCGCCGCAGAAGTGAAGAGCAGGCTCACGATCGCCGAGGTCGTCGGCGAATCGGTGCAGCTGAAGAAGGCGGGAACCACCCTCAAGGGCCTGTGCCCGTTCCACGCGGAGAAGACGCCGAGCTTCATCGTGACGCCCGCCCGCGACACGTGGCACTGCTTCGGATGCGGCGAGGGCGGGGACGTCTTCAGCTTCGTCATGAAGCGCGACGGGATCACGTTCCCGGAGGCGCTCCGGCTGCTCGCCGCGAAGGCGGGCGTGGAGATCGACGACAGGACCCGCAGGGAGGACGCCCGCAAGGCCAGGCTCCGCGAGGTCCTCGAGACGTCGATCGCCTTCTACCACACGGTCCTGCAGCATCGGACGGGGCAGGCGGCGCTCGACTACCTGCGGGGCCGAGGCTTCACGGACGAGACGATCGAGCGCTTCCAGCTCGGGTATGCCCCGGGCGGCTGGGACACGATGAGCCGGACCCTCCAGGAGCGCCGGGGGATCGCGCCGGCGGAGCTGGCCGAGGTCGGCCTCACAACGCCGCGGGCCTCGGGGCGCGGTGCCTACGACCGATTCCGGGAGCGGATCATCTTCCCGATCCGGGACGCCTCGGGCGGGGCGATCGGCCTGGGCGGGCGGATCCTGCCGGTGGTGGAGGGGGCGGCTGGCGGCGCGCATGGGAACGGCACGAGCGGCCAGGGCGGCCCCGGCGCGGCCACCCCAGCGGGCGGCCCGACCGCGGCCCCCGACCGCGGCCCCAAGTACCTCAACTCGCCGGCGACGCCGCTCTTCGACAAGTCGCGCACCCTCTACCTCATCGACCACGCCAAGACCTCGCTCCGCAAGAGCGGCCAGGCGGTGATCGTCGAGGGCTACACGGATGCCCTCATGGCGCACCAGGCGGGCTTCACCGACGTCGTCGCGAGCCTCGGGACGGCCCTCACGGCGGGCCAGGTCGCGCTCGTCACGCGCTACGCGGAGAAGGTCGCGCTGGCCTATGACGTCGATCCGGCCGGCCAGAAGGCGGGCACGTTCGGGATCACCGAGCTGTCCAACCTCATCAGCGAGCTCGCGCAGGGCGCGGCGGCCGGCACGGGCCCCGACGGCAAGGGACTCCGGCTGACGGAGGTCGGCGTCGTCCGGCTGCCGGAGGGACGCGACCCCGACGAGGTGATCCGGGAGACGCCCGACCTCTGGCGCGAGGCGGTCCGCACGCCGCAGCCGATCCTCGCGTACCTGATCGACACGCAGGCGGAGCGCGTGGACCTCAGGACGCCGGAGGGCCGCAAGCGCCTCGTCGACGCGGTCCTCCCCACACTCCGCCGCGTGACCGACCCGATCCTCCGCGACAGCTACCTCCAGGTGCTCGCGAAGCGCAGCGGCGTCGAGGAGCGGGTGCTCCTCGAGGCGCTCCACCAGGGCGGCCGATCCGCGCGGGTGGACGGGGGACGGCACGGCGCAGGGAGCCCGGGGACCGGCGGCCGGCCCGGTGCGGGGGGGACGGCCGGTCCGGGCGGCGGGCAGGATCCCGCCGCCGGCCGGATCACCGCGGACGCCGTCATCGCGGCACGGGACCTGCCGGATCCCGAGGAGCTCCTGCGGGGCGTGGATCTCGTCGAGGCCGAGCTCCTCCACCTCCTGCTCGTGGTCCCGGACGAGCAGCTGCGGGTCGCGGACCGGCTGGCGCCGGCGATGTTCTCGTCCGAGCTGGCGCGCGGGCTCTGGCGGGCGATGCTCGCCGACCGCGAGGCGGACGCGGTGGTGCGCGACGCGGCGGCGGGCCCGGCCGGGGCCGCGCATCCCGGCGAGCCGGGGCGCTTCGATCGTGGCCGCTTCCTCGCCTCGCTCGACGAGGAGTCGCGGGCGCTCGCGATCGCGCTGTACGCGAGCCGCGCCCCGATCCCCGGGATGGGGGACGGCGGCGACGGGGGCACGGTCGACCTCGAGCTCGTCGACCAGGGCGTCGAGCAGTGCCTGCTCCGCCTGGAGCTCGACCGGCTCGACGAGCGGGGGGCATGGACGCGCGGCGAGCTCGCCGACGCGGAGCTGCGCGGAGACGCCGACGCGATCTCCCGACTGATGGATGACGAACGACAACTGAACGAGGCCCGACTGTCGCTGCACAGGCGCATCGAGCAGGCGAGCCTCCTCGCAAGGACCGCCGGAGGAAGACCGTGACCAAGGACGCACTCGACGAGCAGCTGGTGGAGGCGGTGCTGGCGCCGCGCCGCCGAGGGAAGCGCGGTGCGCAGGACGCCGCGCCCGCGACCGGGCGGCCCGTACCCGACGCCGACGACGAGACCTCGATCGACGACGCGCTCGCAGCGCCGGGCGACGACGAGGAGCCCGGCCCGTCGGTCGTCGCCGACGCGGACGTGGAGCTCGAGGCGGAGGTCGAGGTCGGGGCGGGCATCGCGGTCGCCGACCTCGGCGAGGACGTCGGCCTGCGGCTCTCGAACGGCGACGGCCGGCCGATCGACGCGGTCGCGGTCATCGACGCCCCCGTGAAGCTCGACGCGAAGGAGCTCGAGGAGCCCACCGCGGAGGAGCTCGAGGCCCTCTCGGCCGACATGATCGGGATCGACGACCCGGTCCGGATGTACCTGAAGGAGATCGGGAAGGTCGCCCTGCTGACGGCGGAGGAGGAGGTCGTCCTCGCCAAGGCGATCGAGCTCGGCGAGCAGATGGCGGAGGAGCCGTGGAAGGCGCTCGTCAGTCTCCACGAGTGGACGCTCCACGACACCGAGCGCAAGACCCGGACGACGAAGCGCCAGCACGCCCTGCCGCATGGCGCCGATGCCCATCGGCTGGTCCGCGAGGGCCTCTCGTGGGACGGCGCCCGCGATCTCCTCGTCCCGACGCCGGACTTCAAGTTCACCAAGGCGGCGCGAGAGGCGCAGACCGACGATGCGAAGGCGCTCCTGAAGAAGGCGAAGGAGCTCGTCGCCGCGTACAACGCAAGCCTCGCCGAGGCCGACCCCGCTGCGGTCGACGCGTTCATCACGCTGCTCGACTGGTCCTACCTCTCGGTCCACACGACGAACCTCGACGCGCGCGACAACCCCGGCCTCCGGGCCGTCTACGACTGGACCCGCGACGACGTCGCCCTGCCGGCGCTCCGCCGCTGGGTGGACGCCGGGTACGAGGCCGACTTCCTCAAGTTCCTCGGCTACGACCCCGAGCTGCCGTCCACGACGAAGCTCGCGCACCGCAAGGGCGTCATCGTCGTCATCGGCCGCGACGCCCGCGAGCAGCTCACGAGCGCGAACCTGCGGCTCGTCGTCTCGATCGCGAAGAAGTACATCGGCCGCGGCATGAGCTTCCTCGACCTGATCCAGGAGGGGAACATCGGTCTCATCCGGGCGGTCGAGAAGTTCGACTACGAGAAGGGCTTCAAGTTCTCCACGTACGCGACGTGGTGGATCCGGCAGGCGATCACGCGTGCCATCGCCGACCAGGCGCGGACGATCCGCATCCCGGTCCACATGGTGGAGACGATCAACCGGCTCATCCGCGTCAGCCGGCAGCTTCTCCAGGAGCTCGGCCGCGAGCCCACCGTCGAGGAGATCGCGAACGCGATGTCCACGCCGGAGCTCCTCGTCACCCCCGAGAAGGTCCGCGAGATCATCAAGGTCAGCCAGGAGCCTGTGAGCCTCGAGACCCCGATCGGCGAGGAGGAGGACAGCCATCTCGGCGACTTCATCGAGGACCGCGGGGCGCTCGCCCCGGCCGAGGCCGCGAGCCACCAGCTCCTCAAGGAGCAGGTCGAGGCGGTCCTCGACTCGCTCACCGGCCGTGAGCGGCGGGTCCTTCAGCTCCGCTTCGGCCTGGAGGACGGGCGTGCCCGGACTCTCGAGGAGGTCGGCAAGGAGTTCAACGTCACCCGCGAGCGGATCCGGCAGATCGAGGCGAAGGCCCTGCGCAAGCTGCGCCACCCGAGCCGCAGCCGCAAGCTCAAGGACTACCTGGAGTAGGGGAGGGTCCACGGGGCGCGGTGCAGCGCCGGGACCTCGCGCCCCCGGCCGCGGGGCGCGTGCGGCGAGAGCGAGGCTCGGGCGAGGGCGAGGGCGAGCCGTTCGGCCCCGGCGCGCTCGGCCCCTGTCAGGTTCGGCCCCGGCGCGCTCGGCCCCTGTCAGGTTCGGCCCCTGACAGGGACTTGCACCTGATGCACCAACACAACGGCCGCTTGCGCCACGTGCAAGCTCGGGACCTCCCGATCGCCCGCGGCGGGGTTGCGAGGTGATCGAGGCGGGCGCCTGAGCCGCCCGGTGCCTCGTCAGCTGGCATCTCGGTCGTCGCCATGCGCGCCATGAAAGGTCTCGACGTCCCGTAGCTGCAGGTCGACCGGGTTCCTGCCCGTTCTTGCGCGTGACGCAGGTCCCAGGACACGCCGCACCCCAAGGGCTTCACAGTCGGTCCGGGCCGATCGACCTGCTACCAGGCGCGCGCCCCGCCGACCCGCGCCCCTCGACCTTCAGCCCGTGCCTCTCGCGCCGTGAGCCGTCGCGTCGACGGTCTCGGCGTTCTCAGAGGAGCACGAGTGGGTCGCCCTCCGGCATCAGGCCGGCACCGAGCAGCTCGAGGGATCGCCGCCCGTCGGTCGGGAAGCGGGTCCGGAGGCCGCTCTCGGTCGAACCGACGAGCCGGCGACAGTGGCGCGTGTCGGCGAGCAGGAGCAGCACCGCGTCCACATCGTCATCTCGCGCCTTCAGGGAGATCCTTCGGATGAGCGCCTGGGTATCCCGGGGTCGTGTTTCCGCCTCCACTCCGACGCGCCAGGACGCACCCTGGATGACCGCGTCCCACGCCCTCGGGTCGCCCGGGATCGCCAGCGGCACTTCGATCATCCACCGGAGGGACCGATGGAGGCGTCCCCGCAGGCGCGCGAGCAGTGCCGAGTGCGCCTCGTCCCGTACCGGCGTGCCGGACGGATAAGCCCGAGCCGAGAGCTCGAGGCCCACCGTGGCGAGGAGGCGTGCGACCTGCTCGATCGAGAGCGACCCGGCGATCCCGCGCTCGACGCGACTCACCTGCGCTCCCGAGAGGCCGACGGCACGGCCGACCGCCTCCTGGCTCAGCCCCCGATCCAGGCGTGCGTCTCTCAGCTCGCGCGCGAGGTCGAACGCGATCGCTCTGCCGCGCGCAGCGCCCCGATCGACGGCTCGCTCTCGACCCGCCATGCGCGTAGTCTCGTGGTCGCCGTCCACCGACGCCTCACCCCTCGGTCATCACCCGATTACGATGCCGGCCATGACGCACCGCGCCCGCGCCCGTGCCGGCGAGCCTGCGACCGAGGCTCGCAGCCTGCCGACCGCGGCCGCCGGGAGCCCCGGCCCCCTCGTGTCGGCCGCCTGGCTCCGCGACCACCTGGGCGACTCCGACCTCCTGCTCGTTCACGTGTCACCGACCCGTCGTGTCTACAACCGGCGCCATCTGCCGGGCGCGGTCTTCGCCGATCTGCACCGCGACCTCGCGCTGCGCGGCACCGCCCCCGCGACCGGCGATGCCGTCCGCGAGTGGCTCCTGCCCTCGCGCGGCGACGTGGAGGCGGCGCTCGCCCGGTGGGGAGGCGCTGAGATCGAAACGCACGCGGATCTGCCGATCACCGGCCCGCCGGGTTCCACCGCCGAACCGCCCACCGAAGCACGCGGCGGACCCGGCGCCACCGCCGAACCGCCCACCGAAGCACGCGGCGGACCCGGCGCCACCGCCGAACCGCCCACCGAAGCACGCGG
>JAKAJU010000125.1 GCA_021813655.1 Chloroflexota bacterium
GGTAAGCGGCGATCGCGGGCGGGTTGTCCGCCCGGACGTTGAGGACGACGAGGTCGCACGAGCGGAGCAGCTCGGCGGTCACGGCGGCGGTCGTGGCCTTCGCGTAGCCGCGACCCCGGTACTCCGCCGCGGTCATGACGTTGCCCACGACACCGATCCCGGCGGTGCGGCTGATGACGTGCGTGCCGGCGGCGGCGACGAGGCGGCCGCCGACGTGGATCCCGTAGTAGACCCCCTCGGCGACCGACGAGGACGGGAGCCATGCGGTGAACCCGAGCTGGTAGAGCCGGTTGAGGTCCCCCGTGTCGCCCGGGTACAGCCGGCGAGACTCGGACGGGTACGGGCGGAACGAGGACCGATCGACCCACATCCGCACCATCGGCGGTCCCGGGTCGATCCGGTAGAGGTCGCCGACGGCGGGGAGACTCTCCGACAGCGCGGCGACATACGCGACCCGCGGCCGGATGACGCGACGCAGGATCTCGGCGATCCCGTCCCGCTCACCGAGGACGAAGACGGGCTGCGGCGAGAGACCCGCATACTCGAGGACGACCGCGATCGGCCCGGCGTCGCTCGTGGCGATCCCCCAGCGAGTGCGGGCGAACTCGCGATCGTCGAGATCGCAGAGCGCGTACGCGGAGAAGATCCGGTCACGCTCCAGGAAGGCGCGCAGGACGTCGCGGTCCGTGCACTCGGCGACGGCCAGCGTCCGGCGGCGGACGTGCATGACCGTCGTCACGGCCGGTTCCCACCGCCATCCGCCGACGGCCGCGCGCGCGCGTCGCGGCCCGTGGGCCCCGGCTCCGGCCATCGGGCAGCGACCGCGGCGGCACGGTCGGCGAGGGCGGGCGCGAACGGACGCCGGAGGACGCCGGCCTCCGTGACGAACGCGTCGATCACGTCGCCCGGCGTCACGTCGACGACGGGGTCCAGCCACGGCGTCCCAGGTGCGGCGAGCTCGACGCCGCGCAGGCGCATCAGCTCGATCGGCGGGCGGGTCTCTTCGGGGAGCGCGGCAAGATCCTCGGCCCCCGGGTCGATCGCCGTGCCGGGAGCGCACACGAGGACGGGGACGTGCGCGGACGCGCCCGCGAGCGCGAGCGGAAGGGTCCCGAGCGGAGCGAGGATCGAGCCGTCCATCGCGATGCGGTCCGCGCCGACAAGGATCGCGTCGATCCCGCCGCGCGAGAGGAGCCAGCCCACCGAGGCGTCGGCGAGGACCGTGTGCATGACGCCGGACTGGGCGAGCTCCCACGCCGCGAGGCGGGCGCCGTCGAGGCCCGGGCGCGACTCGAGGACGTAGACGTGGATCGGACGCCCCGTCGCGTGGTACGCGATCGCGACGCCGAGCGCGGTGCCGATCTGTCCACCCGAGAGCGCACCGGTGGACCCGAGCGTGAGCACGCCGAGCGGCCTCTCGGCCGGCGTCGTCGGCTCGCCACCGAGCGACTCCCCGCCGACCGCGAGCTCGGCGCGCCGCACGTACGTCTGGAGCTCGGCGCGCCCGGCCTCCACGAGGCGGGCGTGGTCGAGGGTGGCCTCCGTCGCGATCGCGTCCGCCTCGGCTCGAAGCGCGTCGGCGACCGCGCCACCGTCGTCGGTCAGCTCCCCCACGGCGGCCATCCGCGCGAGCATCCGATCCACCGCGGCACGCAGCGCGTACGGGGCCGTGCGGGCGTGGGCGAGCGAGTTCGCGGTCCCGCGGAGCGTCGCGAGCCGGACGTACGGCTTCGCGTCGCGCGTCTTGTGGGCCGTCAGCGCGAGGGCGTAGGCGGCCACCTGCGCGATCGCCGGCCCGCCGCGGACGTTCATCTCGCGGATCGCGCGGGACGCCTCGGCACCGGTGACGCACTCGACCTCGACCGACTCGAACGGGAAGCGGCCCTGGTCGAGCACGTGGAGGGCATCGGTCTCCATCCGGAACGGGCTCCGGTGCGCCGACGGGGGCATCGGGACGACGTCCGCGGGCCTGCCGGCGGCCGTGCCGTCCTCGAGAAGCGCAGCGGCAGCCTCGGCCGAGGTGCGCTGGAGCGCCGCCGCGACGCCGACGACCTGCGCGGCGGTCTGGATCGCGTCGGCGGCGAGGAGGCGGAAGAACCGCCGCCGCCCGACGTCGGGGACCTCGGGGGCGGCCGGCTCCGATCCGGGGGCCGGCGCCGGGGCCGGTCCGGGCGCGTTGCTGGGCGGCGTCCGCCCGCCGTCGTCGGTCACTCGCGCCCCCCGGCGTCAGTACTCGATGACGCTCGAGACGGCGATGCCGCCGAGGCGCTCGCGCCCCTTGAGGAAGACGAGCTCGACGAGGAACGAGAGGCCCACGATCTCGGCGCCGAGGCGCTGGACGAGGTCCACCGTCCCGCGGACGGTCCCGCCCGTCGCGAGGAGGTCGTCGACGATGAGCACCCGCTGGCCCGGCGAGATCGCGTCCCGGTGGATCTCGAGTGTGTTCGATCCGTATTCGAGCGCGTACTCGACGCTCAGGGTCTCGTGCGGCAGCTTGCCGAGCTTGCGCACGGGCACGAGGCCCACGCCGAGCTCGAACGCCATCGGCGCGCTGAAGATGAAGCCGCGTGACTCCATCCCGACGACGAGGTCGATCGTCTGCTCGCGATACGGCTCGAGCATGAGCGAGACCGCCTCGCGGAACGATGGCCCGTGCTTGAGCAGCGTCGTGATGTCGTAGAAGAGGATGCCGGGCTTCGGGAAGTCCGGGACCTCCCGGATCCGCGCGCGGAGATCCTCGGCAGGCATGTCCGTCAGGTCCTCCAGGGGAAGCGGCGAACGCTCGCGCCGCCGTCGCAGTCTACCGCAGCGCCGGGGCCGGGCCAGCCCCCCTGCCGCCGTCGTCGGCGCCCTCCGGCGCACGGCTCCCGGCGGCCGGCGTCATCTCGGCGAGCCGCGCGACGACGGCTCCCGCCAGCGCCCATGCCCGCTCCGGGTCGCGCGGGAGCCGGATCCGGGCCTGGTTCGAGGCGAGGCGGACCGGCGCTCCCACGTTCGCGAGCGCGTGGGCCGCCGTCGCGCGGTCGAGGGTCGCGAACCGGACGACGAGCTCGCCCTCCTCGCGGGAGATGCTGCCGATCCCCACCGCCTCGGCGGCGAGCCGGAGCTCGACGACCTCGGTGAGCCGGACGACGGGCGCGGGCATCGGACCGAAGCGGTCGACGATCTCCTGGCGGAGCGCGGCGAGCGCGCCGCCGGACCCGACCTTCGCGAGGCGCCTGTATACCTCGAGCTTCTGCCCCTCGTCGGGGACGTAGTCGTCCGGCAGGTGGGCGTCCACCGGGAGGTCCACCGTCGCACCCGGTCGCGCCACCACCGCCGGCCGGGACTCGCGGCGGGCGCGAGCGTGCTCGACGGCCTCGGCGAGCATCCGCGTGTAGAGGTCGAACCCGACAGCGGCCATGTGGCCGTGCTGCTCCGCCCCGAGGATGTTGCCCGCCCCGCGGATCTCGAGGTCCGCGAGCGCGATCTGGAACCCCGCCCCGAGCTCGCTCGCGTTGAAGATCGCCTGAAGGCGCTTGCGGGCATCGTCCGACAGGCGCTCCCGTCGCCGGTAGAGCAGGTACGCGTACGCCCGGCGGCTGCTCCGGCCCACGCGCCCGCGCAGCTGGTAGAGCTGGGCCAGCCCGAGCGCGTCCGCCCGGTCGATGACGATCGTGTTCGCGTTCGGGATGTCGAGGCCGGACTCGATGATCGTCGTGCACACGAGGACATCGGCCTCACCGGAGGCGAAGCGCTCCATCACCCGGCCCAGGAGCGTCTCGTCCATCTGCCCATGGCCGACGACGATCCGCGCCCCCGGCAGAAGAGCGCGCAGCTGCTCCGCCTGAGCCTCGATCGTCTCGATGCGGTTGTGGACGTAGAAGACCTGGCCGCCGCGATCGAGCTCGCGGAGGATCGCGTCGCGCACGAGCCCGGCCGACGCCTCGGCGACGCGCGTCTGGATCGGGAGACGGTCCTCCGGCGGCGTCTCGATGACGCTCATGTCCCGGATCCCCGCCAGGGCCAGGTTGAGCGTGCGGGGGATCGGCGTCGCCGAGAGCGTCAGGACGTCGACCGACGTCCTGAGCCGCTTGAGTCGCTCCTTCGCGGCGACGCCGAAGCGCTGCTCCTCGTCGACGACGACGAGGCCGAGCTCGCTGAACGCGACGTCCTTCGAGAGGAGCCGGTGGGTCCCGACGACGACGTCCACGGTGCCGTCGCGGAGCCCCGCGAGCGTCACGCCCTGCTCCCGCGAGGGGACGGAGCGCGACAGGTGGCGGACGACGATGGGGAACGGGGCGAAGCGCCGCCGGAAGGTCTCGTAGTGCTGCGCGGCAAGGACGGTCGTGGGGACGAGGATCGCGACCTGGCGCTCGTCCTGGATCGCCTTGAACACCGCCCGAAGGGCGACCTCGGTCTTGCCGTAACCCACGTCGCCCACGACGAGGCGGTCCATGGGGCGACGCGCCTCCATGTCCAGCTTCACCTCGGCGGTCGCGCGGAGCTGGTCGTCGGTCTCCTCGTACGGGAAGGAGGCCTCCAGCTCGCCCTGCCAGGGCGTGTCCGCGGCGAACGCGAAGCCCTCGGCCGTCTCACGCGCCGCGTACAGCGCGAGCAGCTCGTCGGCGAGGTCCGCGACAGCCTTGCGGACGCGCGCCTTCGTGCGGGCCCATTCGCCGCCGCCGAGCCGGGAAAGCGCCGGCCGCTCGCCGCCGGCGTAGCGCGTGATCCGGGCGATCTGCTCGACGGGCACGAAGATCCGCCCGTCGCCGGCGAACGCAAGCTCGAGGTAGTCGCGCTCCTCGCCGGGCTCGCCGCGCCGCAGCATCCGCTCGTACCGCGCGACGCCGTGGTCGACATGGACCACGAGGTCGCCCGGATTGAGACGGTCGAGGATGTCGCGCGGGACGACGCGGCGGAGCGCCTTGGGCCGTCGGACGCGGACGGTCCCGAACAGCTCGCGGTCCGTCAGGAGCACGAGCCCGTCCGGCCCGCCGGCGAACCCTGCGTTGAGGCTGCGCTCGACGATCACGACAGCGCCGGGCGGCGGCGCCTCCGTGACGTCCGCGACCACCGCGGCCGGATGCCCGGCTTCCGCGAGGATCTCGGCGAGGCGCGGGGCCTGGTCGCTCGAGACGACGACGCGGCGGCCGTCGGCCGCCCACGCGCCCACTGCCCGCCCGAGCGCGTCTGTCCGTCCCGGCGGGAGCTCCGGTACGCGCCAACCGAAGGGGTCGTCCTCGGCGGGCCTGCCGGAGAGCGCCGCGGGCAGAGCCGACTCCCAGGTCATCTCGAGCGTCCGCGCCTTCACGAGCGCCGACTTCCACGTCCGACGGCCCGGGAACGTCTCCGGCCACCGCTCCGGGAGCTCGCCCGACGAGACGAGCTCCGTCCGACGCTCGTCGGCCTGGCGCCAGAGGAATTCCGCGGCGTCGGCGACCTCGGCAGGCTCGTCCACGATGAGGACGGTCCCGGCACCGAGGTGCTCGAGGCCGGTGGCCGGCGCGAGGATCGGCGCCCAGACCTCGGCGGCGTCCCCCACGGCGAGGGCCCGCCCGTCGCCACCCTCGACGAGACGGGCGAGATCCGCCGCGAGTCGTTCGGGGAGGCGGTCGGCCAGCCGTCCCAGGCGACCGGCGATCTCGTCGCCACCCCCGACCGGCCGCAGGAACTCGGACGCCGGGAGGAGCGCCACCTCACCCGCGGCGCCCACCGAGCGCTGGTCGGTCGGGTCGAAGGAACGGAGCGACTCGATCTCGTCACCGAACCACTCGATGCGCACCGGGAGGGCGCTCCCGGCCGGGAAGACGTCCACGATCCCGCCGCGCCGCGCGGTCTCCCCACGGCCGGCGACCTCGGTCACAGGGTCATAGCCGAGTCCGATGAGGTCGCGCACGAGATCGTCCGGACGGACCCGGGCCCCGACCGCGAGACGGCGAGGTGCCTCGGGGAGCGCCTCGGGCGCGATCGTCCGCTGGAGGAGCGCCTGGACCGATGCGATGAGGACCCGTGCGCTTCCGTCGCGCCAGCGGGCCAGGGCGGCGACGCGCGCCGAGCTCTCGTCGCGGACCAGCTCGCTTCGCTCGTACGCGAGGGCCGTGCGCGGTTCGAGGACCACGACGGCGCCGGGGTCGCCGAGCCAGACGCCCAGCTCCTCGGCGACGCGGTCGCCGATCTCCGCGTCCCGGGCGATCCAGCAGATCCGCTCGCCCGGCCCGTCGAGAGCAAGCGCCGCGGCGAGGTACGTCTTCGCCCCGTGCGGGATCCCCGCGAGCGCCGCGTGGCGGCCGGCTGCGGGGACCGGTTCGCCCGGTCGTCCGAGGGTCCCCCGCAGGCGAGCGAACGGCGCGCTCCCGTCGAGGAGCCCGACGAGGGCCGCGAGGTCGGGTGTCCGCCGCCGCGTCGGGGCCTCGCCCGCGCTCCCCGCGGCCGGCCGTGTCG
>JAKAJU010000061.1 GCA_021813655.1 Chloroflexota bacterium
GCCGGGCTCGCCCTGGCCGGCGCAGCCGCCGGTGGCGCCGCGGGCGCCGTGGTCGGGACGGGCGACGTCGTCGCCGGTCCCGTGCCGCCCCGCCGGCGCCGGCGCCGGATCGCGATCCTCGTCCTGCTGCTCATCCTGCTCGGGATGGTGGCGCTCTTCACCGGCTGGTACCTGGTGACGCGTAAGCCCATCAGCGAGCTCCCGATCATCCCGCCGGTCAGCCAGGACCAGGCCCCTGCCTACTCGTTCAGCATGTATGGCGGCAAGACAGGCGGCCTCGGGTCGCCCACGGGCGTCGCGGCCGCGGCAGACGGCAGCCGGATCTACGTCGCCCAGTCGGGCGGCACGAAGACGGTCGTCATCCTCGACAGCAAGGGCGGGAAGATCGGCGAGCTCAAGCCGCCCGCCTCCGAGCCGTCGGGCCACACGCCGGTGTACGTCGCCGTCGACCCGGTCACCCAGGATGTCTACGTGACCGACCGGATGACCGGGAAGGTCTACGTGTACTCGGCGGAGGGCATCTACCGCCGCACGTTCGACCCCGGCAAGGAGATCGCCGACACCGGGTGGCTCCCCATGGGGATCGGCTTCGGGCGCGACGGGACGATGTACGTCACGGACCTGAGCGCCCCCGCGAGCGTCCATGTCTTCGGACCGGACGGCAAGATCGTGCGGACGATCCGGCCCGAGAAGGACCCGCTCAACTTCCCCAACGGCGTCTGGCCCGACGGCAGCGGCAACATCTACGTCACCGACAGCAACAACGGCCGCCTGCGGATCTTCGCGTCCGACGGGCGCGAGCTCGGCGGGATCCCGCGGGGCGCGCGCGAGGGCGATCTCGGCCTTCCGCGCGGTGTCGCGATCGACGACAGCGGCCGCGTCTTCGTCGTGGACACCTCCGCCCACGGCGTGAACCTCTACAAGGTCCTCGGGCCGGACGACCGGAAGCCCCTGTTCCTGACGCGCTTCGGCGTCCAGGGCACGCAGGACGGCGCATTCGAATTCCCCAACGGCATCGCCGTGGACGCGCGTGGCCGAGTCTACGTGACGGACATGGCGAACAACCGCGTCCAGGTCTGGAGCTATTGAGTCGGAAGGGAGAGAGGAGGCGGCCCAGGCTCAGAGCGCAGATGGGGGGATCCGCCGTCGGGCGGTCATCCACTCGACCACGCACGGGAAAGTGAAGGGAGGTAAGGACAGTGAGGCGACTGACGCTCCTGCTCGCAGGCGGCGCCGTCTGGCTGTTCCTTGCCGCGATCCCCGTCCTCGCCGACAACGGACCGCACGTCCAGGACCTCAACAACGGGACGGCGGGGATCAACGCGGACACATGTGCCGGATGCCATCGGGCGCACACGGCGGCGGCGGAACCGCTCCTCATCCCGGGGATGTCGCCCAGCTGCCTCGTGTGCCACGGCGCGTCCGGCGCGGGGGCGACGACCGATGTCGTGGACGGCATCCAGTACACCGCCATGGATCACTCGGCGGTCGCCGGCGCGCTCCGCGGTGGTGGCTTCGTGCAGGCCCGGATCGGTTCCGGCGCGGCGACACGGTACTCGTACTCGACGCCGATCGCCTTCGGCCGCGGCTTCACCGGGATCATCCCGGTGGCGTCGACCGGCGCGCCGGTCACGTCCGCGCACATGAACGCCGACGGGTCCGCCTGGGGCCCGAGCGTCGCGTGGGGCAACGGCCCCGAGTCGGCGACGATCTACCCCGGGCCCGCCGTGAGCATCACGTGCACCACGTGCCACAACCCGCACGGCAATGGCAAGTACCGGATCCTCATCCCGGTCCCGGCTCCCACCGTGGCGCCGGGAGCGTCGTTCGTCCCGGCAGCCGCCGCGGCGAACGTGACGGACGCCTCTCCCGTCCCGAGCGGCGAGACGCGCAACTACACCAACCCGCCCGCCCAGTACCTCTCGCAGCTCGCGGCCGACACGAACCCCCGCGACTACTGGCGGTACTGCGCACCGACGTGGAACAGCTGCAGCGGGGCGACCCGCGGCGAGAAGCCCAACGGCCTCAACGCCTCGACCTTCGCGACCCAGATCAGCGCGTGGTGCGCCGCGTGCCACACGCGCTACCTGGCCGGCGGCGGCTCGGCGGAGACCCCATCGTCCGACGCGCTCTACACCTACCGGCACACCACGACCGTGTTCCCGCAGTGCACGCAGTGTCACGTGTCGCACGGGTCCAACGCCCAGATGACAGGGTGGAACAGCACGCACGTCTCGTATCCGAACGCGGACGGGACGGGCGGCACGTACGCGCCGTTCAACGCGACGGCCAGCACGGACAGCAGGCTCCTCAAGGTGGACAACCGCGGGACCTGCCAGATGTGCCACGACCCAACGGGGACGATCACGACCGTCGGCGTGACCTCGCCGACCGCCGCGCCCTGATCACGACGCCGTCGGCGCGGGCCGGCGGCACTGACCACGTTCAGGAGCAGACGATGCAGATCGGAAGGGAGAGAGGGGGAAGCCGCAGAACGACCACGATGTCGCCGCTGCCCATGCGGCTCACACCGTCCATTACCGCAGCTCGAAAGGAGGTGAGGACAGTGAGGCGACTGACGCTCCTGCTCGCAGGCGGCGCCGTCTGGCTGTTCCTTGCCGCGATCCCCGTCTTCGCGGACGGCGGACCGCACATCGCCGCCCTCAACAGCGGCACAAGCGGCCTCACGGCCGATTCCTGCGCCGGGTGCCACCGCGCCCACACAGCGCAGGGTCCGCTCCTCCTCAATGCCGCGGACACGGAGGCCCTGTGCTTCACGTGCCACGGCAGCAGCGGCCTCGGCGCGACGACGGACGTCCAGGGTGGCGTCCAGTACGCGCTCGGGTCCCCGAACGTGCGCGGCACGGCAGTCGTCGGTGCCCTGCGCAACGGCGGCTTCGTCAGCACGCACATCTGGACGTCCCAGGGCGCCCGGCTCGCGTACCAGGCCGATCCTACGCATGTCCGCCAGCGCCCGCTCGTCGCGGCCACGTCCGGGGCGACCGCGGTGACGTCCACCCACCTCAACAACGCCGGAACGGGGATCGCCTGGGGCAATGGCCCGATCAGCGCGACCGCCGACCTCGGCGCGACCGTCACGATCGAGTGCACCACGTGCCACAACCCGCACGGCAACGGGAACTACCGGATCCTGAATCCGCTCCCGGTCCCCGCTGCGGTCGTCTCGGGCACCTGGTCCACCGGGACAGCCGTCTATGTCACCGACGCGGCGCTCCCACCTGCCGGCGACACCCGCAACTACACCATCCATCAGACCAAGTCCGGGTCGACGAACGGCATGCTCCTGCTCTCGCAGGCTCAGGTCGGCACGACGTCCTGGAGCGGCGATTACTTCCACCGCGTCGTCCCGTGGGACGCGACCACCGGCGGCACGTACCAGCTGGACGCACCGAACGGCAACCCCACCACGTTCGACGACCAGATCGACGCGTGGTGCGCGACGTGCCACCAGAGGCTCCTCGCCTCGACGGGCACCCCGTACGCAACCGACAGCGGCGACGCGGTCTTCAAGTACCGGCACGGCACGAACGTCAGTGGACGCGGGACCGCGTGCACGACATGCCACGTGGCTCACGGCACCAGCGCGGCCATGACCGGGCCGTACTCGAGCAACTTCTCTGTCTCCCCGGTCATCGCGTCGAGCACGGGCGCCGACAGCTTCCTGCTGAAGGTCGACAACCGCGGGACGTGCCAGGAGTGCCACGACCCGACCGGCACGATCACGGCGGGCACGTACATCGGCCCGCTCCCGACACCCGCAACTCCGTAGCACTTCGTTGGTCCGTGGTGGCCGCTCCGGCGGCCACCACCGGCCACCCGCCACACGAGCGTCCCGGCTCACCACCAGGATCGGATCGGAGATCATGACTCGACGCGGACACGTGGGGGGGAACGCCACGCGGACGGCCGTCATCGCGATCACGCTGGTCGCGAGCTTCACGCTCGCCTTCGGACCGGTTGGCCCGTCCCCGCTCGTCGCCGCCGCGGGCGGCGCACCGTCACCGAGCACCGCACCAGGCGCCGCGCCCACGGCCCCCGGCCCGCTGCCCGGCGACATGACCGTGACCGCCGCCGCCACGACGACGACCACGGACACCACCACGACGGACACGACGACGACCGACACCACCACGACGACGACCGATACGACGGTCGACACGACGACGACGTCCACGACGACCGATACGACCACGACCACCACCACGACCGACACGACGACCACCACCGACACGACCACGACGACCACGACGTCGACGGGGACCACGCCCCTCCCGGGCAACGTCCTCGACGACAAGGGCGGCACGATCACGCTCGGCCACGTGGACCTCACGCTCCAGCCCGGCGCGCTCCAGTTCGAGACCCGCTTCTCCCTCGCGCCCGCGAACGGGCCCGACTACGCGGGGATCGCGCCGGTCGAGGACTTCGCGCTCCGCGGCGTCAGCCTCGGGACCAAGTCCGACATCACGATGTTCGGCGTCCCGGGGGTGCTCGCGGTCCACACCGAGACGCTCGACCTGACGGGCCTCGCCCTCGGGAGCCTGCGGATCGCGCGGCTCGCCGACGACGGGACGTGGGACGTCCTCCCCACCCACCAGGGAACCGACCTGCTCTCCGCCACGATCAACGGCCCGGGCACCTTCGGCGTCGTCGGGAAGTCGCAGGCGCCCACCGTGGACCTGTCGATCACGACCGACGCACCGTCGGCCGGCCGGCATCGCGTGGATCCGGGCTCCACGGTCCATGTCACCGTCATGGCGACCGCCACCGGCCCGATGTCCACCGCGACGCTGTACGTCGGCGTCCCCACCGACTGGACGCTCGTGGACGCGGACGGCGGCACGATCGACCCGCAGACGGGCCAGCTCGCCTGGGGGCCGGACGCCATCGCCGACGCCCCCACCTTCACCCGCCACCTCGTCCTCACCGCGCCGTCGATCGCGTCCGACTCGAAGCACTACGAGTACACCGGGACCTTCACCGCGCGGGTGACACAGAAGCGGTCGCCCGTGTACCGGGCCGATCCGGTCGCCGTCCTCGTCGCGCCACGACTCGTGATCCAGCACAAGGTCGTCGGGAAGATCGATCGCGAGACGCACGTCCTCCAGTACGAGAGCGAGGACACGGACCTCCCCGTCGCGAAACTGTTCACCGTCATCCGCGTCCGGTTCCGGGTGGAGAACCCGGACTCGGTGCCGGTCTCCATCACGCCCCTCATCCAGTACCTCGACAAGCCATCGAGCGGGCAGGCCTCGTCCACGTTCGCGCCGGTCCCGATGCCGGGGATCCTCGCACTGCCCGGTGCCGCGACGGAGTCCTGGGTGACTCTGCCGGCATCGGACGCGGAGCATGGGAAGGCGAAGTTCTACGTCGCCGCTGAGTCCGAGGACCACAGGAAACAGGTCGACGAGATCGACGGCGCCGAGACGAAGACGCACGACGACGACGCACAGGCGGGCACCGGGATGTACGCCGCAGCCCAGGCGACCGCGGGCCACGGGGCCTACACCCCGGGCGAGCACTCGATGGGCGAGAACCCGGCCCCCACGATCTCGATCGCCGGCGACGGCTGGACCGAGGTCGAGTTCAGCGTCCGGGCCACCGGCTGGACCGACTGGTCCACGGCGTACGACCTGCGCCTGACCGACGGCGGGATCGCGATCGAGCCGTCCGTCCTCGCGAGCCTCGCGATCGAGCCCAACCCGGACGCAGGCAAGGTGGGGTCCGCCGACACGGGCGACGGCGGGGTCGGCCCGTACGCCCCGTGGCCGACCAAGGGCCCGTACACGCTGACGGGTGCCGCGTATCCGCTCGTGGCGGCCGCGGGTGCGGGCACCGCGCCCGCGACGATGCGCGCGGCCGGGGTGAACGCCGCGGCCGTCACGTCCCCACACGGCGACCTCTCGATGACCACCGACTCGTGCGCGGCATGCCATCGGTCCCACTCGGCACAGGAGCGGTACCTCCAGGCCGTCCCGCTCCCGCAGAGCACGGCGTGCTTCACGTGTCACAACGGCCTGGGCGCCTCCACCGACATCCAGGGCCAGTACGCGACCGCCACGGCGAACGACCCCTCGACCGCCTCCTACTACCAGCATCCGGCCACCGCGGCCAACAGCGGCCACACGAACGCGCTGAGCACCGAGTTCGCGGGCGTCAGCGACCGCCATGCTGAATGCTCCGACTGCCACAACCCGCACAACCCCACGGCGACGAACCTCCTCGCCGCGAGCACCAGCGCCGGCTGGCAGGTCTCCGGCGCACTGCGGAACGCGTCGGGTGTCCGTGTGACCAACGGCGGCGCGGGCGGCGCGCCCACGTACGGCTGGCTGAGCACGCGCCCGGGCGACGAGACCGCGGACGACTTCCCGCAGCCGGTCGGCCAGATCGCGTACGAGTACGAGCTCTGCCTCAAGTGCCATTCCGGCTACACCACACTCCTCGCGACGAGCGGGGTCCCGATCTCGTCCCACCCGTCGTGGTGGGCGCTGGACGCGGGGATCGAGTTCAACCCGGCGAACAAGGGCGTCCACCCGGTCGAGGGACCGGGATCGAACAACACGACCGCGATGGGCAACAGCCTGACCCCGCTGGCGGGCGCGAACACCACCTATCGGAAATGGACGCTCACGGTCGCGTCCACGATCCGTTGCGAGATGTGCCACGGGACCCCGACGCAGACGCCGACCGGGCCGAACGCAAGCAGCGGCATCCGGCTTGACACGCATGTCAGCCCGAACCGCGGCATCCTCCGCGCCACCTACCGCGACCGGGTCCTTCACCTCCGCACGGACTCGCCGTCCTACACCGCGACCGACTTCTCGCTCTGCTACATGTGCCACGCGATCGAGCCGTTCACGGCCGGGACCGGGTCGCGGACCGACACGAACTTCCGGTACCACGGCTTCCACGTGTTCAGCATCCCCGGCGCCGGGTCGTCCACGAACTCCGACATCGACACGCCGGGCGCCGGGTCCGGGAACGCGACCTGCTCCGAGTGCCACTTCCGGACCCATTCCAACGTCTTCCGATTCGGCACGTACACCGCACCGACGAGTGGGAACGTCGCCGACCGCCTCGTGAACTTCGCGCCTGACGTGACGCCGAACGGCGGCGTTCTGCGCTGGCAGCGGGCGTCCGCCGGGGTGAGCGGCACCTGCACGCTGACGTGCCACGGCCAGGCGCACAACAACGAGAACTACTGAGCGCGGTCCGGATCGCCACGCGCGTCGGCTACGATGACCGACGCCGATGATCAGACGCCACGGCCGCGCGCTCCAGGTCCTCCTCGTCGCGGTGGACGGGGCGCTCGCCGCCGCCGTCCTCCTCGGGCTCTCGTACCTCCGGTTCGGGGCGGACTGGGCTGTCTACTGGCGCGAGGCGGTCCGCGAGCCGCTCGTCTTCCTCGCCCTCTTCGCCGCCGCCTGGGTGGTCGTCCTCTGGTTCCATGGGCTCTACCGGCTGCGCGCGCGCTGGTCGATCGCGTCGGAGGCGTGGGACATCGTCCGGGCCACGCTCGTCATGGCGCTCGTGTCGCTCTCGTTCCTCTTCTTCTTCAAGCTCCCCGACGTCAGCCGCCTCTTCCTCCTGTTCCTCTTCCCGGTCCTGGCGATCCTCACGCTCGTCATGCGCGGGGTCCTTCGGCGGGTCTTCGAGTCGCTCCGGCTGCGCGGCCTGAACGCCCGGTTCGTCCTCGTCGTGGGTTCGGGCCCGCGCGGACGGAGGTTCGCGGAGCAGGTCGTGGGGAACGCCGCGCTCGGGCTCCGGGTGGCGGGGTTCCTCGATGACGACCCGGGCCAGCCCCTCCGCCCCGACTGGCCGTACCTGGGCCGTCTGGAGGACCTCGAGGACGTCCTCCACCACCAGGTGGTGGACGAGGTGGCCGTCTGCCTGCCGTTCTCGCTCTGGGACAAGGTCGACGCGATCGCCGGGATCGCGATGGAGGAAGGCAAGATCGTCCGGGTCCCCATGGACGTCCTCGAGCGCGCGTTCGCGTCGGGCCACATGGAGGACCTCGACGGGGTGCCCGTCTTCTCGCTCGTGTCGGGCCCGGACCGGCTCGTGGGGCTCGCGGTCAAGCGGGCGCTGGACATCGTCGTGTCGGCGCTGGCGCTCGTCGTCCTCGCGCCGCTTGCCCTGGTCATCGCGCTGTGGATCCGGTCGCACGACGGGCCGCCGGTGATGTTCCGCCAGGTGCGCGTCGGCCTCCACGGCCGGCCGTTCACGGCCCTCAAGTTCCGGACCATGGTGAAGGACGCCGAGTCGCGCTACGACGAGGTGGTGGGCCTGGCGGACCCGCGGGCATTCAAGCTGACCGACGACCCGCGCATCACGCCGCCCGGGCGCTTCCTCCGCCGGACGAGCCTCGACGAGCTGCCGCAGCTCTGGAACGTCCTCCGCGGCCAGATGTCGCTCGTGGGACCGCGGCCGGCGCCGCCGCGCGAGGTGGAGGGGTACGACGTCTGGCACCGCCGCCGGCTGTCGATGAAGCCGGGGCTCACCGGGCTCTGGCAGGTGACCGCGCGGCAGGACGACTCGTTCGAGCGGCGCGCGAGCCTGGACCTCGACTACATCGACCGGTGGTCGCTCTGGCTGGACGTCAAGATCATGGCGAAGACGATCCCGGCAGCGCTGGAGGGACGGTAGCGGAGGCGGGGGGCGTACGTCGTCATCTGTGCCGACCCAGCCGTGAACCGGCCCGCCTGGCCGCCCGCGGCACCAGGTGGTGCCCGAACACCGCGGCCTTGAGGCCCGCGTACTTGAGGACGTGATAGACGTCACGATCCCGGATGGCGATGCCGAGCCTGACGTCGGCCTCCGCCACGATCGACCCACGCATCGGCGTCGGTGTGAGGTACATCGCTCTGACCATGCCCAGCCGGGCACCCGCCTTGGCTCTCTGCCCGATCGGCGAGGCGGCGATCGCCTTCGAGAACGCCTCCTGCAGGTGCGTCCAGGGCGCAGCCCTGATCCTCTCCCGATCCGGGATCGCGTTGTGCCAGGTCCCGCGATCGTCATCCGTCCTCGTCTCGAAGAGTCGGATCTGGTGGAGAGGCTCCGGCACGCGGACGAACGGCCCGAGAAGCGCCAACTCGAGGGTGAGGACCACGTCGGCCCCGAAACCTTCCAGATACAGGCGGGTCGAGGCCAGCGCCTCGCGGCGAATGACACCGTAGATGGTGTACCAGCCGCCACGCGAGAGGAGGATGTGAACGCGTCTCTCGACGGCCGGCGACGAGAGGTCAGGGTTGTCGATCAATGGCGGCACGCCCGCTCTTGGCATCCCACTCGGGTCCAGGAACACGACGCGGGTACACGCGAGCACGGCCGACGGGGATCCGAGGAGCGCCGCGACGCATTCACTGACGTAGCTCGGTTCCCACCGGTCATCGTCGGCTGCCCACATGAAGAGGGGCCCAGTTGTCTCCCGGAAGACGAAGTTGAAGTTGGCCGGAGCGCCGATATTCCGTTCCTGCCGAAACACCCGGATCCGCGCGTCTCGGGCTGCGTATTCCTCAACAATGGCGGGCGTCCCGTCCGTCGAGGCGTTGTCGGAGACGAGGATCTCGAGGCTCGGGTAGTCCTGGGCGACAAGAGAATCGAGCGCTTCGCGGATGTACCGCGCGCCGTTGTACGTCGGAAGCCCAATGCTGACGAGGGGATGATTCGCAGTCACCTACTCCACCCTGTGAGGCACTCGCCACGGGTCGCCTAGGGTACCGCCGGGCATAATGGGTCGCATGAAGGTGGTCATTCTCGCCGGAGGGCAAGGCACACGCCTGTCGGAGGAGACGGAGGTCCGCCCGAAACCGATGGTGGAGGTCGGGGGCCGCCCGTTGCTCTGGCACATCATGAAGCACTACGCGCAGTGCGGCTTCGATGAGTTCGTCGTTGCCCTGGGATACAAGGGCGACGAGATCAAGAAGTACTTCGTCGACTACCTCGCGCTCAATGGTGACCTGACCGTCCGGCTCGGAGACGGCACGACGGAGCACCACCGACCGGAACCCGACCGCTGGACGATCCACCTGATGGACACGGGGCTGCAGACGCAGACCGGGGGACGCCTCGGCCGGCTCGCACCCATGCTCGCCGGCGGCCCGTTCCTCCTGACGTATGGCGACGGCGTATCCGACGTCGACGTCGGACAGGTCCTCGCGTTCCACCGGGTTGCGGGTCGCCTCGCGACGATCACGGCCGTGCGTCCTCCGTCGCGGTTCGGCGGACTCGTCTTCGACGACGCGGGCTCCGTCAGCTTCACCGAGAAGCCGCAGATCGGCGAGGGCTGGATCAACGGGGGGTTCATGGTTCTGGAGCCGAGCGTGCTCGACTACGTCGAGGGGGACGGTACAAGCCTCGAGGCGAACGTGCTCGAGCGCCTTTCCGCCGAGGGCCAGCTCGCCGCGTACCGGCACGAAGGCTTCTGGCAGTGCATGGACACCCTCCGTGACGTCCGCTACCTCCGGGCGCTCTGGGACCAGCAGGCTGCTCCCTGGGTGACCTGGGAGTGACAGGCGCGCCGACCGCCCCGTGGACGGGAAGCCGAGTCGTTGTCACGGGTGCTGCGGGGTTCCTGGGCGGATGGGTGTCGCGAGCCCTTCTCACCGCCGGCGCGTCAGTCCACGGCCTCGACATCGACTGGGGCGGATCGAGATCGGTCGGCGTGCCCGACGGCCTCGCCGCGGTCCACGCGGACGTGCGCGACATGGCATTCGTGAGGCGCATCCTCAACGAGACGGGCGCGGACACCATCATCCACCTCGCCGCCCAGACCCTCGTCGGCCCTGCGGTGGCCGATCCTGTCGAAACCTTCCGGCACAACATCGAGGGCACGTGGTCCGTCCTGGAGGCGTGCCGCGGCGCGGCCGCGGTCCGCCGAGTGGTCGTGGCGTCCTCCGACAAGGCGTACGGCGATGCGGGCGGCCGACCCTATCGCGAGGAGATGGCGCTCCGCGCCGTCCATCCGTACGACGCCTCGAAGGCCGCCGCCGACATCCTCGCGCAGACATACGCCCACACGTATCGTCTGCCAGTCGCCATCAGCCGCTGCGGCAACCTCTACGGAGGCGGCGACTTGAACTGGAGCCGAATCGTCCCGGGCACAATCAGATCCGTCCTCGTGGGCCAACGGCCGGTGATCCGCTCGGACGGGAGCCTCGTACGGGACTACCTGCACGTCCGAGATGCGACCGAGGGAGTGCTACGCCTCGCGGAAGCGGTTGGGAGACGCGACGACCTCCGCGGTGCCGCGTTCAACCTCTCCGGTGGGAGCCGGCTGTCCGTGCTCCAGATCGTCCGGCGGATCCTCGATCTCATGCGGTCTCCGCTCGAGCCCGAGATCCTCGACACGGCGAGGTTCGAGATCGTCGAGCAGCGCGTCTCGTCCGCCAGGGCCCGCCGGGAGCTGTCGTGGCGTCCGGAGGTGCGGCTCTCCGACGGTCTAGAGGAGACGATCGACTGGTACCGGATCCATCCCGAGGTGATCAGGTGACACCGACCTGTCGCAGCTGTGGCGACGCGACCCTCGAGGAAGTCCTGTCGCTCGGCGAGCAGCCCCTCGCGAACGCCTACCTCACCGAGGCGGACCTGCAGCTCCCGGAATCGCGGTATCCCCTGGGCCTCGGGTTCTGTCCGCGGTGCTGCCTCGCCCAGATCACCCACGCGGTGGATCCGGAACTGATGTTCCGCGAGTACGCCTACTTCTCGTCGGTTTCCGACGAGATGGTGGAACACGCGCGGACGCTCGCGGAGCGGCTGATCGTGGAACGATCGCTCGGGCCGGACAGCCTCGTGATCGAGCTGGCCAGCAACGACGGGTACCTGCTTCAGCACTACGCACGGCGCGGCATCCCGATCCTCGGCATCGATCCGGCCGAGAACGTAGCTGTGGCGGCCAACGAACGCGGGGTGCCCACCCTCGCGCGCTTCTTCGACATGGCGATGGCCGACGAGCTCAGGGCGGATGGACGGCTCGCCGACGTCGTCCATGCCAACAACGTCCTCGCCCACGTCCCCGACGTCCACGGGTTCGTCGAGGGGATCGCGAGGATCCTCAAGCCGAGCGGCGTCGCGGTCATCGAGACGCCGTATCTCCGGGAGCTCATCGAGCGGCTGGAGTTCGACACGATCTACCACGAGCACGTCTTCTACTACTCGCTCAGCGCGATCTCGATGATCTTCGAGCAGCACGGACTGGCGGTCACGGACGTCGAGCGGATCCGCATCCACGGCGGCTCGCTCCGGATCCACGCGACGCTTGCGGGCCGGCTCGCGCCGAGCGGATCGGTCGAAGCCATCCTCGGAGAGGAGGCACGCCTTGGAATGTGCACGACCGCGTACCTGCGCGATTTCGCACAGCGCGTGGATGCCCTCCGCACCGAGCTGCTCGCGCTGCTCTCGGACGACAAGGCGGCGGGTCGCTCCATCGCGGCGTATGGTGCGGCGGCGAAGGGGACGGTCCTGCTGAACGCGTTCGGGATCGGCGCCGATACCATCGACTTCGTGGCCGACCGCAGCCCCCACAAGCAGGGTCGGTACATGCCCGGCGTCCACGTGCCGATCGTCCCCGTCGAGCGCCTGGTGGAGCGAGCGCCGGATCTCTGCCTGCTCCTCGCGTGGAACTTCGCCGACGAGATCCTGGAGCAACAGGCCGAGTATCGGCGTCGCGGCGGACGGTTCATCCTGCCAGCGCCCAAACCCACGGTGGTGTGACGATGATCGACGGAGTCGTGATCGTGCCGCTCGCCCGCATCGCGGACGAGCGAGGGACCGTCATGCACATGCTGCGCCGGACGGATCCGCACTTCATCGAGTTTGGCGAGATCTACTTCTCGAAGATCTACCCCGGTGTCGTTAAGGGATGGCACAAGCACGCGGTGATGACCCTCAGCTACGCGTGCATCCATGGTCGGATCAAGCTCGTCCTGTTCGACGATCGCGACGGCTCGCCGACGAAGGGCGAGCTGATGGAGGTCTTCCTGGGGCCGGAGAACCACAGCCTGGTCCAGATCCCACCGGGCATCTGGAATGGGTTCAAGGGTCTCGGAAGTGAGATGGCGATCGTCGCCAACTGCGCGACGCACCCCCACGATCCGAGCTCTTCCGTCCGCCTGGACCCCTTCGACAACGACATCCCGTACGACTGGGGCGTCCGTCAGCACTGATGCGCGTCCTCGTCACAGGCGCCACGGGCTTCATCGGGTCGCACGTCGTCCGCCAGCTTGCGGCTCGCGGCGATGAGGTCTATGCGCTGACGAGAACCTCGTCGTCGCGGGCGCGACGACTCCCGGGCGACGGAACGATCGAATGGCACTCGGTCGACGCGACGGACCGCAACGCGGTCGATGGCACGGTGCGGGCGATCGGTCCACAGGCCGCCATCCATCTCGCGTGGTACGCCGAGCCGGGACGGTATCTGCACGCGGCCCCCGAGAATCTGCAGTCGCTCGCCGCCACCGCGGTCCTGCTCGAATCCCTCGTCAACGCGCGATGCCCGCGGCTCGTGCTCGCGGGGACCTGCCTCGAGGCGCAGGCACCGCTGACGATCTACGCGGCCGCCAAGGCGGCCGCCCATGCGGCTGCCGCCGGGCTCGCGCAGGCGGGTGTCTCCGCGACGTGCGCCCACGTGTTCTACCTGTACGGGCGGGGAGAGGATCCCCGTCGGGTGGTCCCGTCGGTGGTCCGGTCGCTGTTGCGCGGCGAGCCGATCGAAGTCGGCGAGGGAACCGAGACACGGGACTACCTGAACGTCACTGACGTTGCTGCCGCGTTCTGTCGTCTCGTGGATGCGGATCCCGGGACCCACGTGGACATCTGCACGGGGCGGACCGTGCGACTGCGCGACATCTTCGAGATCCTCGGCGAAGAGACGGGGAGGCCCGACCTCATCCGGTACGGGGCGCGCCGGTCCGACCAGCGTCACTTCCCGCCCACGGGGGATCCGTCACCGTTGTCCGCGACCGGATGGAGGCCAGCGGTGGGCCTCACGGCCGGCCTGCGGGACGCCATCGACTACTGGGCGCGGGACCCTCGAACGGCCGGGGCATGACCGGCGTGGGTCAGGCGGCGAGCGACCCGATCGGGACCACGAACACGCCGTCAGATCGGCGATAGGCGAAACCCCAGCCGGTGACGACCGCAAGGAAGGCCGGATCGCCATGGCGATCCGCATCGACCCGCCTGGCTAGGCGGAGCAGCGACGCAGCGCCGTCGTCGATCTCTTGCTGGCCGAGCTTCACCTCGAGCCCGGCCCAGGAGCCGTCG
This sequence comes from Chloroflexota bacterium, assembly GCA_021813655.1. GTDB lineage: Bacteria > Chloroflexota > Limnocylindria > Limnocylindrales > CSP1-4 > CAIYQJ01. The sequence goes on from JAKAJU010000061.1 coordinate 14,281, forward strand.
CGACGCTCCAGGATGGCATCGACCTCGAGGCCCGTGTTCTCGCGGTAGTGGAAGAGCGACGCCCCGATCGCCTGGCCATAGATGCGCAGATCCCGAGCGACGAGGGATTCGAAGAGGAGCCCGAGGGTCTCCGGGTCGTCCAGCAGTCGGATCGGCGTCGCGTCGAGAGCGGCCGCCGCGAGTGACGGGTCCACGAAGTGACGCTTCGGTGTCCCTCGAAGAACGGACCTCGAGCGGAGGCCCGGTGCCCACGCGGGCTGGTTCTCGACGACGAAGACGCGCGAGAGAGCATCCACGTAGCCGATCACCGTGTGGTAGTCCACTCGGCCGTCGAAGCCGGCAGCGTCGGTCGCGATCGTCCTGGCAGACGCCTCGGTCGCGGTGTTCCGGGCAAGCGAGCGCAGCACGCGGGCCACGTTCTCGGGGTCGCGTCGGACGCCATCCAGCCGCTGGAGATCCACGCGCCGTGTCTCGTCGAGATACCCGCGCGTCGCGATCAGCGCGTCCGGGGGATCCCGATGGATGAGCGCGGGCCATCCGCCGACGACGATCCGCTCGGCGATGTCGCGGATGCCCAGTCCGGGGTCAGGAGCGTGCGGTTCCTCCCCGGCGAACAGCGCGGCGAGGGAGACATCGCCCGACGAATGGCCGCTCTCCGCCAATGACATCGGACGCATCCGCAGCCGGGTGAAACGCATCGCCCCGGTGTGGCGGGTCGCGTCGTCATCGGGCACGGCGGAGCCGGTCAGGATGAATCGGCCCACGCGGTCGGGATGGTCGTCGACGTCGCCCCGGACCTCGTTCCAGACATCCGGCACCAACTGCCACTCATCGATGAGGCGAGGGTGCTCGCCCGCCAGCAGGAGCGTGGGATCGAGAGTGCCGGCGGCTCGGGCGGCCCTGTCGCGGTCGAGCCGGACGGCGCTCCGGGCAGCGCGCAGCGCCGTCTGGGTCTTGCCACAACCTCGTGCCCCCTCGATGAGGACCGCGCCGGTCGCGCGCAGCCGTTCGGCCAGCTCTCCGTCCGCGAGCCGGGGCATGTAATCGCGGATGCGGCCGGAGATGGCCGAATCCTGGCGGTCATCTGCCATGGCGGCAGTCTGGACACTCAGATGTAATGCGTCAAGGCACTCAGATGTAAGGTTGCGAGGTACTCGGACGTAGTCCGTGGACGTTGCGGCCGGTCCTCTTCCTCACGAAACCAGGACGGAACGGGGGCGCCGAACCACGGGACCTGCCGCATCCGATACTGTTCCAGGGAGACTACCGCCGCTTGACGGACATATGCGGTGCCCAGCATGAGTGGGGGAGCCAGTGCCGATCCGCGACGACGCTCTCCGCCCGATCGGTCGCGCGTCTCGACGCCTTCATCGCCTCGTCGGAGGCGGTCGGAGCTCGGTGATCGGTCGAGCGTACCGCCGCGTCCGACTGGCTCGCGCCGACTCGATCCAGGCCATCCAGACTCGGAACCCCGAATTCTCGACGCTGCGCGATGCGATCCGCGCGGCCGGCACAGACAGCCTTGGTCACTTCGGGAACGAGTACGCATTCGAAGGCGGGCTCAGCCTCCAGCAGAACCCCGACGAGTTCGCCGCTCTGTGCGCGTTCCTCGAAGAACGGGGGCCTCACCGTACATACGTCGAAATCGGCTCGGCCAGTGGTGGGGCGTGCCTGTTCCTTTACCGCAGGCTCGCTTTCGAGCTGGTGGTGTCCATCGACGATGGCGGCCATCCGAGAGCGCCTGAGCAACCGGCGAACCTGGCCCAGATTCCGGGAATTCGCCAGTACATCGGCGACAGCCATGCCCCGGGGGCGGCCGCATTCCTTGAAGCCGAGCTCAAGCGCCCGATCGATGTGGCCTTCGTCGACGGCGACCACAGCTACGAGGGAGTCGCGCAGGACATCCACCTCGTGCGCGGCTTCTGTCGACCCGGGAGTCTGCTCATCCTCCACGACACCGTCGCGGCCCCCGGGGTGGAGAAGGCGTGGCTCGAGTGCCTCAGGTCCAGCTCCATGAAGCCGGTAGCCGAGTACGTCGGCACCTCGATCCCGCTCGGGATCGGCGTCGCTGAGATCCGCTGATAATGCTCTCGGGCACCTGCGTGGTGTACCTGGCGCGGATCAACGAGGGACTGGCACCTGTCCAGCGGTTCCTACGAGCCTATTCGTCCCACGACTCCGGCTTGCCGCACCGGCTCATTGTCCTCAGGAGAGGGTTCGCCTCGAACGAGGAGTGGAGCATCTACGCTGAGGCGTTCGAAGAGCACCACGTCCGATACGATCCAATGGACGTCGCGGACGACGGCTTCGATCTCGGCGCCTACCGAGAAGCTGCGCGGAGGTCGTCGGCCGACGAGTTCTGCTTCCTGAACACGTTCAGCGAGGTGTTGTGCGACGGCTGGCTCGCCAACCTGCATCGCGCCGCGCACCTCGAGCGTGCAGGCCTCGTGGGTGCGACCGGCTCCTGGGAGAGCATGTACTCTTCCGCGCTGCCACGGCGTGGAGCGGCCCCTGTCCGACTTCCGCGTTCAGCCCACATCCGCGACTGGTTCCGCGTGCGGGCGCTCCATGGAGACTTCGCGCCGTTTCCGAATCCGCATGTCCGGACGAACGCATTCATGCTCTCACGGGCTCTGGCCCTGGCGCTCGATTGGGGACCTCTCCGCAGGAAGACCGACGCACATCGCACGGAGTCAGGGCGATCGGGATTGAGCAGACAGGCTGCGGAAGCCGGGCTCCGGAACCTCGTCGTCGGTCGTGATGGGACTGAATACGGATCTGACGAATGGCCGGAAAGCGCCACGTTCCGGTATCGCGACCAGGCCAACCTGATGGTGGCCGACAACCGGACACGCGACTACTTCGCCGGGTCGGACGCGGCACGCCGGCATCTGGGGCACCTCGCGTGGGGCGACAGGTATCAGCCGTCCGAGGCAGCGCCGCAAGAGCCTGCGACCGAGGCCGGTTCCTGATACCGGGCCGGCCGGGCGAGTTCGCTCCTGCCGTTTCTCAGCGGCAAGTGTTACGACCGTCATTCCGGCTCTGACGGGTCGGGAGTGTCGCGCTCCGCCAGTGCTACATGCCACTCGAGCATCGGCCGGACGACGCCGGGCCAGTCGCCTGCGTAGATCCCCCTGACGCCTGTGCCGTCAGTGCGATCGACGACCTGGAACGACACGGCTTCCCACTCGACCGCGTGCACGACCGTCGGGTCATACGTGCTCACCGCGGCGGTCACCGTCACCCGTCCCTCGGCGAGGAAGTCGCCCGGGATGCGACAGACCGCCCGCACAATCCCCGGTCGGCGAGATCGCACCCACCACACCTGGTCGTTCCAGTCGTTGGTCACGAAGAGGCAAACGCCCTCCTCATTGAAGAAGTGGAGGTTGACCGACGGTCTCAGGTCCCTGGGCGCCTCGCTCGAGTACTCCACCTCGATGTCGATCGGCTCCCGGATGTCCACCTCGTCGCTCGTGCCACCGCGTGCCGGTACGACGCGGACTGACTTGAGGCGCGCCACCGCGTCTCCGGGGGCCTCCGACGGATCCTCCCACCGCCGTTCGCCCGTCCGGCCCATGTCCGACTCCAGATACGTGCGCACAACGTGGTTGGTAGACCCGTCGGTCACGACTCGCCCGCGGTCGAGCAGGATCGCCCGGTCGCACAGCCGGAGCACCGCCGGCATGCTGTGGCTCACGAAGATGACGGTCCGGCCGCCCGCGCCGATCTCCGACATCTTTCCGAGGCACTTCTTCTGGAATTCGGCGTCGCCGACGGCGAGGACCTCGTCCACGAACATGATCTCGGGCTCGAGGAAGGCGGCGACGGCGAACCCCAGGCGCACCTTCATCCCGCTCGAGTAGCGCTTCACCGGCGTGTCGAGGAACGCGCCGATGTCCGCGAAGTCCACGATCGCGTCGAAGTGCCGCAGGATCTCGGCCCGTCGCATGCCGAGGATCGCGCCGGACAGGAAGATGTTCTCCCGGCCGGAGAGCTCGGGATGGAATCCCGTTCCCACCTCGAGAAGCGACCCCACCCTCCCGTGGAGCTCGGCGCGCCCCTCGGTGGGCGTGGTGACCCGCGAGAGGATCTTGAGGAGCGTGGTCTTGCCCGCCCCGTTACGGCCGATCACACCCACGGCCGAGCCGCGTGGGATCTCGAAGCTCACGTCGCGAAGCGCCCAGAAGTCCGAGCCCTTCGGCTGGCCGTCGCCGCGCCGGAGGGGCCGGGCCATGGCGTCCCACAGCGACTCGGTGAGGCGCGAGTACGGGTCGCGACGGACCCCGATCCGGTACCTCTTCCCGAGGCCCGCCGCGCGGATCGCGATCTCGGCCATCAGATGACGTCCGCGAAGCTGCGCTCGGCGCGCCCGAAGTAGACGAGGGCGACGACGAGCACGATGACGGCGACGGCGACCGACTCGATCGCCACCTGGACGGGCGGCTCACCGCCGAGGACGGCCCACCGGAAGCCCTCCACGACCCCCGTCATCGGGTTCAGGTCGTACAGCCAGCGCCATTGCGCCGGGATGATCGAGCTCGAGTACACGATCGGCGACGCGAAGAACCAGACCTGGACGAGGAACGGAACCATGTGCTTCACGTCCCGGTACCGGACGTTCACCGCGCCGAGGAACGTGCCGGCGCCGGCGCTGACGACGATCGCGAGGAGGGCGAAGACCGGGAGCCAGACCGCGGTGGCGCTGATCCCGGCGCCGAACCAGGCGAGGAGGATCGCGAGGATCGCGAGCCCGATGACAAGGTCCGGGAGGAACGAGCAGATCGCGGAGACCGGCAGGAGGAGCCGCGGGAAGTAGACCTTCGTGATGATCGACTCGCCTCCCACGAGGCTGTTCGAGGCGCCGGCGAGGCCCTGCGAGAACATCGTCCACGGGATGAGACCCGCGAAGACGAACAGCGGGTACGGGACGCCGCTGGTCTCGATGCCAGGGATGCGCCCGAGCGAGACCGAGAAGATCGCCATGAGCAGGACCGGTTGGAGCACTGCCCACGCCACACCGAAGAAGGTCTGCCGGTACCGGATCTTGAGATCGCGCCAGACGAGGAAGTAGAGAAGCTCGCGGTGCGTCCAGAGGTCGACGAGGCCCAGGCGCCACCAGCCGCGCGCCGCCTCAATGACGACGACAGGCGGCTCAGTCGGGCGCACGTTCATGCGCGAGCCTCCAGGATCCGTGCCAGCTCGCGCTCGATCCTCTCTCCTACGGCATCGAAGGAGAACTCGCGCCGCATGTGCGCTCGCGCCCGCTCACCGAGGTCGGCCGCGTATGCGGGATCGCCGGCAAGCCGGCGCATGTGGAAAGCCGCTTGCTCCACGTCGGGGTCGGCCCAGACCTGGCCCTCAGGGAACGGGTACTCGTCTGCGCCGACGTCGACGAGCCGATAGCCCACCAGGCAGCTGTTCCCAGCGTCCATGAACTCCATGTTCCCCGAGTACGCGGTGCCGATCACCGGCTTCCCGAGCGACATGGATTCGGCGAGTCCGAGCCCGAAGCCTTCCGATCGATGGAGCGACGCGTAGCAGTCGGCGACGCTCATGAGGCCGAAGACCTCGTCGCGCGAGAGGAACCCGTCGCGAACCTCCACCCGTGGGTCCGCGGCCGCGGCGGCGGCGAGCTTGTGCAGGTCGTCGGGCCTTCGGTCACCGTTCGTCGTCTTGACGAGCAGCGTGACCTTCTCGTCACCGCGTGGGAAGGCCCTCCGGAAGGCGTCGATGACCCCCTCCGGGTTCTTGCGCGTGACGTAGGAGTGGAAGTCCATCGTGAAGAGGAAGACGAAGCGGTCGTCGGGGAGCCCGAGCTCGGCGCGCGTGTAGAGGCGGGATGGGGTCGCGTCCACCGCCATGCGGATGTCGCGCACGGGCTTGTCCGTGACCGCTCGGACGCCGTCAGCCACGAACCCCGACGCCACCCAGATCTCATCCAGGAGGTCGATCGACCGGTGCCAAGTGTCGGGGAAGCGAGCGAGCTCCCAGAACCAGTAGCCCACTGTGTATCGCCCATCGACGGTCGCGCTGCCGAGCTCCGCCATGACGTGCGGCGTCTGATCCGCGTTCACGCAGAGGATGGTCACGGGATGGACGGCCACGTCCGTCACGGCGTCCGCCATCCGGAGGTCGGCCTCTCGTGCCGTGCTCGCGGCCCCCACGCCGATGAGCGCGACGTCCACCCCTCGGGCTCGCGCGGCGCGGACGAGGTTGCGCGCGCCCTCGGCGACGCCGAACTCGCCCTTCACGTAGCCCACGACGTTGGCCCGCGCGATCGACTCGAGCCCCGTGGGCCGGGTGATCTCATACGGGGTCCGAGCCTGGCGAACGGCGTCCGGCTCGGGCGGGACGAACCGCGGTCTCGACGGACGCGCGACGAGGCGCTTCACCGCGCGGCGGGCGGGCGAGCCCGGCGGGATGAGCCGCGCCTCCGCAGCCGCCACGATCGGCTGGTCGCGAAGGCGCCGGAACCTCCGCGGGGGGACGGTGCGACGGTAGCTCGCTGGGAGGTCCACGCCGGTGAGGTCGCGCCGCATGAGGCCGAACGGGTCGGCGCACTCCTGTGGTCGGTCGATGTCGAAGCAGTACCGGAAGACCGCTCGCATCTCGGCGGTGAGGACGGTCCCGTCGCGAAGACGCCCGTAGTGGTACGGAACCCTTGCGTAGCGGGCCTGCCCGTTGTCCTGGAGCTGCCTGAGGTACGCCAGGTGCGTCTCGCGCAGGACGCCGATCCCGTCGACATCGAACCTGTCCTGGTACTTGGAGAAGAGGTCCGGGTCCACAGGATCGACGCCGGAGAAGTGGACGAACGAGACCGGCAGCCCATCCGCGAGGAGCGAGCCGTCCGACGCGCGCGTGATGGTCCGGAGGGCGAGGTTCCAGTACGCGAGGTTGTATCCCGGATGCCGGAGGATCCTCACGTCCGGGAACATCCCGGGGATCAGGTCCACCCATTTCTGGTCCGTGAACGTCCCGCCCTCGGGATCGATGAGCGCACCGAACTCGAGCTTCCGCCCCCACCACGCGGCGAGCTCCGGCCGGTCCGGGTGCGGACCCATGGCGATGAACCCGAGGTTGTACGCACCCACCCGCATGATCGCGAGTTCGTCCGGCTGCCTGCCGTCCTCGAGAGGCGCGGTGAGGTGCGGGGTGACGACGGCGAGCGCTCCGTCGGCAGAGGCCGCGACGACCTCGTCAAGGGGCGCGAGAACGATGATGTCGGGGTCGAGACATGCCACGAGCTGCTCGGGATGCCGCGCCGCGAGCCACTGGAACGCGTACGGCTTGACCGCCGTGTTGAGCTCGAGGATCGAGTACCGAAGCGCCATGTGCTCGAAGTGCGGGATCGGCAGATCGCGGGCGAAGATGAGCGTGAAGAGGTCCGGGTCGAGCCCCAGGTCCCCCGGGTCCTCGTCGGCAAGCACCACGTACCGCGCGGCGTCCGGGTGGTGTCGGCGGACGGACTCCATGAGCGTGCGCGCATACGCGAGGTAGTTCGCGGAGACGATCGAGAAGAAGACCGGTGCGTGCATCGTCTGGATAGGGCCTTACATGACGGGTCGGTGACGGGCGTCGGCAGAGACCCGGACCGATCGCGACACTAGCACGGCGGCCACGCAGGGCGCGACGGACCGATCGATATACTCCGGCCATGGCACGCACGGCCCTCATCACTGGCATCACCGGGCAGGACGGCTCGTATCTCGCGGAGCTCCTCATCGAGAAGGGCTACCGCGTCGTGGGGATGACGCGACGGTCCAGCACGGCGACGAACGAGCGGATCGCGCACCTCCGCGACAGCCTGGAGCTGGTCCAGGGCGACCTCCTCGACCAGGCCTCCCTGGTCGCGGCCCTGAGCGACGTCCGACCCGACGAGGTCTACAACCTCGCGGCGCAGAGCTTCGTCCCCACCAGCTGGAACCAGCCGGTCCTCACGGGCGAGTTCACCGGGCTGGGCGTGACGCGGATGCTCGAGGCGATCCGGCAGGTGGATCCGTCGGTCCGCTTCTACCAGGCGTCATCGAGCGAGATGTTCGGGAAGGTCCGCGAGGTCCCGCAGGACGAGCGGACGCCGTTCCACCCGCGGAGCCCGTACGGGGTGGCGAAGGCGTACGGTCACTTCCTCACGGTCAACTACCGCGAGAGCTACGGGATGTTCGCCGTCTCGGGGATCCTCTTCAACCACGAGTCGCCGCGGCGCGGCCTCGAGTTCGTCACGCGCAAGGTGACCGACGGCGTGGCGCGCGTGGCGCACGGTCTCACCGACCGGCTCCCGCTCGGCAACCTGGACGCGGAGCGCGACTGGGGGTACGCCGGCGACTACGTCCGCGCGATGTGGCTCATGCTCCAGCGCGACGAGCCACGCGACTACGTGGTGGCCACCGGCATCACCCACTCCGTGCGCGACCTCTGCCAGGTCGCCTTCGCCCACGTGGGGCTCGACTACGAGAAGCACGTGGACACGGACCCGATCTACTACCGACCCGCCGAGGTGGACCATCTCCGCGGCGACGCGTCCCGCGCCCGCGCCGAGCTCGGCTGGGAGCCGACGGTCGACTTCGAGGGGCTCATCGGCATGATGGTGGACGCGGACATGGCGAGGGTGGAGCGCGAGATCGCGTCGCCCTCGCGGCCGGAGGTCCCGGCCCGACCCACGTGAGGGTCCTCGTCACCGGCGCCACGGGGTTCGCGGGCCGCTGGCTCGCGCGTGAGCTCGAGGCCCACCGACACCAGGTCGTCGCGGCGCCCGGGAGCGCGGACCTGGACATCGCCGACACGGTCGGCGTGCGCTCGCTCGTGGGCGCGGCCGCGCCCGACGCGGTCGTCCACCTCGCGGGCGTCTCGTTCGCCGGGGACGCGCGACGAGATCCCGGCGAGGCCCTGCGCGTGAATGTCGGCGGCACGGCCGTCCTCCTCGACGCCGTCCGACGGCTCCCGCGGCCGCCGGTCGTCCTCGTCACCGGCTCAGCCGAGGAATACGGCCCTCCGCGCCCCGAGGACCTCCCGCTGCGCGAGGATGCCCCCCTCCTGCCGACCGCGCCGTACGGCCTCTCCAAGCTGGCCCAGGAGGCGGTCGCACTCGAGATCGCAGGCGCGCATGACCTGCGGCTCGTCGTGACGCGGCCCTTCAACCACATCGGGCCCGGCCAGCGCGCCGACTTCGTCGTGCCTGCCGTGGCCGGACGGATCGCCGCCGTCCTGGCCGGTCGGGCGACCTCCATCCGGATCGGCAACGCGGATGTCCGCCGCGACTTCACCGACGTCCGCGACGTCGTGCGCGCGTACCGCCTCCTCCTCGAGGCGTCGGCGGCCGGCGGCCTCCCCGAAACGCGCACGGTGGTCAACGTGGCCTCCGGACGCGCGGTCTCGATCCGATGGATCGCCGAGACCCTGATGCGCCTGTGCGGGTGCACGGCCGACCTCGTCGTGGACCCCGCCCTCGTCCGGCCGGACGACCCGCCGGTCGTCGCCGGAGACGCGACGCGCCTCACCGCGCTCACCGGGTGGGCGCCCGAGATTCCGCTCGAGCAGACCCTCGCGGACATCATGGCCGACCCGGACGGTGCAGGGCGGTGACCGGGACATCGGCGGCGGACGCCCCCGGCGACGCCAATCCGGCCAGCGCACGGACGACCGCAGTGGGGCAGGCGGCGGATCCGCGACCATCCGTCGCGATCCTCGTGGACGACCTCGCGACCTGGGTTGTGGGCGGGCTCCAGCCGACAGGGATCCAGCGGGTCGTCTCCGAGCTGCTCGACACGGCGTACGCACGAACGGACATCCGGGCATGGGCGGCGGTGTCGATCGGCGGCCTGAAGCCGGGCGAGCGCCTCTTCATCTCCGAGGTCTCACGCGACTCGCTTCGGTGGGAGGTCCACCGCGGCGGCCCGAGCTGGAAGCTCCGGGCCCTGAGGAGGTCGCGCGCCGCAATCGCGCGCGCCCCCATCCCCTGGCGCGTCCGCCGGACCGTGAAGGAGACGTACGTTCGCCTTGCGCTGCGCGTCGGCGGGATCGGCGTCATCGAGCGGGACGAGGCGGAGATCGAGCCGGACATCCTCCTCGCGCCGGGCTACGTGGGGAGCCGGGACACCGCAGCGCGTCTGCGTCGCCTGGCCGACGAGGGACTTCGGCCGCGGGTGATCGTCTACGACTTCTTCCCAATGACCCACCCCGAGTGGGTCGTCCCCGGGATGGATCGCGGGTTCGCCGAAGCGTTCGACCTGATCATGCCCGTCGCTGACCGCATCGTCACCCTCAGCCAGGAGGTCGCCGACCAGGTCGTCGACAGGTACCCGGCCATGGCAGGGCGCCTCCGCGTCGCCGTTCCCACCCTGGAGGCCCACGCACCGCGCCCCGCACCCGACAGGGCGGAGGTCCCCTCCCCCGTGGACGGCCCGTTCGTCCTCGCCCTCTCCACCGTGGAGCCGCGGAAGAACGTCGGCGCGATCCTCGACGCGTGGCGGATCGTCCGCGCGGATCCGCGGACCTCCGGCGTGCGGCTCGTCATCGCCGGGCGGCGCGGATGGAAGACGGAGGACCTCGAGTCCCGGATCGCACGTGACGGCGAGCGGCTGGGCATCGTCCGGCTGGACCACCTCACCGACGCACAGGTGGACGCCCTCTATCGCGACTGCCTCGCGACCGTCCATGCGTCGTGGGCGGAGGGGTTCGGCCTGCCGGCCCGCGAGAGCGTGGTGCGGGGGATCCCCACCCTGATGTCGTCCACGATCCCGCGGGACGGGCTCCCCGATGGCACGTACGCCCTCTTCGACCCGACGGACCCGACGTCTCTTGCCGCCCTCATCACGGACGTGATCGCGACCCGTCCGGCGCGCACCCCGATCGCGCTCGGGACCGGGACGGGCTGGGAGCCGGTCCTCTCGGCGCTCGTCGATTGAGGGGCGCGGAACGGTCAAGGACCAGGGACAGGTCGAGTCACTTGACGTGGGCCACCGACGATGCCACCATCTGGTAGCACCACAAGGAGCCCCGAATGACCTCGCAGAGCCCTCGAACGATGAAGCTGCACATCAGCCTCCCGGCAGACGTGCACACGTTCGTCGTTCAGCGTCAGCGCGAACGTGGCGGGTCACTGAGCTCGGCCATCGCCGAGTCGATCCGCAATGAGATGACCGCCGAGCGTCAGGCTCGACTCGACGCGGCCCTCGCGCTCGACGCGGAGGACAACCTCGCATTCGCCCGCGAGACGATCCCGACCACGGCGCGCGTCCTCCGCAAGCGGGCGTCGAGTGAGCATCGGTAACCGCCCGATCGCGTCGGGGCCCAGGCGCGGCGAGATCTACCGCATCGACCTGCGCGACATCGGCGGCAACGTCCTCTCAGGTCCGCATCACTGCGTCGTCGTGCAGGCGAACGTGATGAGCCGTTCGTCGACGACGCTCCTGGTGCCGATCACGTCCAGAGCCGCGAGTGCGGCCCTGAAGCCCGAGTACCTCGTCGAGGTGACCGCGAGGGACATCGGCCTTTCGTGGGGCGGCTTCATCCACGCGGACCAGGTCTTCACGCTGCCCGTTGCGGAGCTGTCGCAGCGCACCGGGATCCTGTCGGCGGTGAAGCTGACCGCGCTCGAGAAGGCGCTCGCCTTCGTGCTCGACCTGGCGTAGGTCAGAAGGAAGGACCCCCGGGCGCCACGCGCGTCGCCGGCGCCGGCCCCGCGCGTCAGGCCCTCGCGCGCCCTGAGTCCGGGTCGCTCGGCGTGCTGTCGTGCGCGCCACCGTCGAGGGCCGCCCGCACCGCCGCGACCACGTCCTCCGCCACGGTCGCGCGTGGGAGCCACTCCGTGGCCGGCTCCGGCCGGCTCACGGCCGCGTCGATCGCGTCCGCGATGGACACCTCGTCAAGGGGGTCGATGAACGTCACGCGGTCGTCGGGGATGGTGACAGCCGCGCCGGTCCGTGACGCCACCACCTGCACGCCGACGGCGGCCGCCTCCACCGCGGGCAGGCCGTAACCCTCCTCGAGCGAGGGCTGGACGAGGGTCCGGCAGGTGGCGAGGAGGCGGTCGAGTTCGTCCTCCGGGCACGCGCCACGAACGTCGATTCCGTGGAGGTGCTCTGCGTCGACCCACGCGGCGAGGCGGGCCGCCTCGTCCGGTGCGCCGCCGACGAGGACGAGGCGTCCCCCGGTCGCCCGGAAGGCGGTGGTCGTGAAGGCCCGGCACAGGCGGTGGAGGTTCTTGTGGGCCGCGTATCGACCCACGAACACCGCCACGTCCTCGCGCACGCCGCGCGCGCGCAGCGCACGGATGCGCGCCACGCGCGACGGGTCCACCCCGAGCGAGGTGACGGTGACGCGGACGGCGGGGACCCGCAGGTCGCGCGCGATCGCGTCGCGTGCGGCCGGCGAGTCGGTGACGACGCGGTCGCTCAGGCGGGCCGACAGCCGCAGGTACAGGCGCTTCAGCCAGCGGACCGGCCTGTTGGCGCCGAAGCGAAGCGGGATCGTGTCGTGGATGACGGTGACGGACCGACCGGGCCGAAGGGGTCGGACCTGGTGGAGGTAGACGACGACGTCGCCGCGCGGGACGCGGAACAGGTCGGCCTGGCCGAGCAGGCGGGTCGGGCTGCCGCGCCACGGGATGACCGTCGCACCAGGGACGAAGTGCGCACGCAGGCGGTCCGGATCGCCCCAGAGGAGCCACGTGCCCGCCGGGGGCGCGGCGCGGAGCCCGGCGAGGAGCAGCTCGGTGACGCGGCCGGCCCCGCCGATGCCGAGCCAGCGGCAGTCGAGGACGATCGTCGCGGCGCCGGCGGCGGCGGCGTCCGGGGCATCCCGCACGGGAGCGGAGGCCGGATCCCGTGCGACGGCGCCGGTGGCGTCCGGAGCGGGCGCGGAGGTCGGCGCCCCGCCCTCGTGGTCTAGCATGACGGTCACTGTGGCGGCAGCCGGACCGCCGCGTCAACGCGGCCCGCGCGACGCGCGGCCGCACCACCCGAGGTGGCACCAGTCGCGATGCCGGGTCGATCGGCCGTCGTCCACGACTTCTTCGTCGCCGAGGGCGGCGGGGAGGCTGTCGCGGTGGAGCTCGCGCGACTCCTGCCGTCCGCGTCGGTGCACACGAGCTTCTTCGACGCCGGGCGGTACGGGAGCCGGATCGACCCCGCCCGGGTGCACCCCTGGCCGCTCCAGCGCGTGCTCGGCCCCACCAGGCGCTTCCGCTCCCTCCTCCCCCTCTACCCCGCCTGGTTCTCCGTCCTCGACCTCCGCGGCGCCGACCTCGTCGTGGGCAGCTCGGTCGCGTTCACGAACGCGGTCCGGACGCGGCCCGACGCGCTCCACGTGAGCTACGTCCACACCCCCATGCGGTACGCGTGGGAGCTCGACGCCTACCTCGCGGGATCGGGCGCCTCCGCGATCGCACGGGCCGGCGCCCGGTCGATCCGTCCGGCGCTGCGACGATGGGACCGGTGGGCCGCGAGCAGGCCGGATGTCCTCGTGGCGAACTCCGCGACGGTCCGCGAGCGGATCCGGCGGCTGTGGGGGCGCGACGCGGAGGTGATCCACCCGCCGGTGGACGTGGCGGGGATCGCGCTCTCGGCACGCGACGATGGCTTCCTCCTCGTCGCGGCGCGGCTGCTCGCGTACCGGCGGATCGACGTGGCGGTCGCGGCGGCGGGGGCGCTCGGCCGCGACCTGGTCGTCGTGGGCGACGGACCGGAGGCGGCCCGGCTGCGGGCTGCGGCAGGTCCCACCGTCCGCTTCCTCGGGACGGTGGATCGGCCGACGCTCGTGGACCTGTTCGGCCGCTGCCACGCGTACCTGGTGCCGGGCATCGAGGATTTCGGGATCGCGCCGGTGGAAGCGATGGCGGCGGGGAGGCCGGTCGTCGCGTTCCGGCGCGGCGGTGCGACCGAGACGATCGTGGACGGCGTGACGGGCGTCTTCTTCGACGAAGCGACGCCCGACGCGCTCGCGGAGGCGATCGCGCGGGTGGATGCGCTCGCGCTCGACCGCGCTGCCGTGCGCGCGCACGCGGAGAGGTTCGCGACGCCGGTCTTCCGGGCGCGGATGCGCGAGCTGCTCCTGCGGAACGGGGCGGATCCGGGTCTCATGGCGCCGGACTGACGGGTCGGGCGCCGCGGCTCCCGGTGGCGAGTGGCCGGCCGGCCGAGGTCAGGCTGCCATGGTTCCGATCGGGATGATGAACACGCCGTCGGCGCGTCGGTACGCATATCCCCAGCCGGTCACGACCGCGAGGCATGCCGGCTTGCCGTGCCGATCGGTGTCTACGTGCGCGGCTACCCGCCTGAGCGCGGCCGCTCCGTCCTCGATGTCCGTCTGCGCGAGCTTCACTTCGATCGCGGCCCATGAACCGTCCAGGGTCTGGATGATCGCGTCCGCCTCCAGCCCGGAGTCCTCTCGGTAGTGGAAGACCGAGGCGTCGAGCGCCTGGGCGTAGACGCGCAGGTCACGGATGACCATGGACTCGAACAGCAGACCGAAGGTTTCCGGATCCGCAAGAAGCCGCGTCGGGTTCGCATCCAGGGCTGCGGCCGCGAGAGATGAAGGAGGTTAAGCACTCAATATCGAGCAGTCAAGGCACTCAATATCCAGCCGGAATGATACTCACGTGCCGTCCGACAAGGGCCGCCCCGCGCCGGCCGGCCGCGCCGGGCCGGCGCTCCTGGAGCCGATGCGGGGCAGCGGGCCGTCCGCGCCGGCAGAGGTCAGGCCGCCTCCGGCTCCTCGTCCGGGTCCTCCTCCTCGTCCCCGACGTCCTCGTCAGCCTCCTGCATCTCGTCCGGCACCTGCGCCTCTTCGGCATCCTCGGCGCCCGGCCGGGCGATGAGCGGACCCGCGGCCATCCCGAGGACGATCCCGCCCATGACCGCCGCGTAGGAGCGCACCTGCGGGATGTCCCACAGGCCGCAGACGAGGAACGTCACGACCGCCGCGATCAGGTAGACGGCCATCGTGTGGCGGCGGACCCAGGTCTTCCACGCGCTGTAGAGCACCACGATAGCGTTGGCGATCCCGAGCGGCAGCCCGCCCGACGCGAGCGCGTCGAGGATGAGGCTGTGCGAGTAGACGACGTTGCGCTGGTCGAACTCGGCGTGGTGCGCGAGGGCGTGCCAGCCGCCGCCGAGGAGCGGGTTGCTCGCCGCGATCGTGACCGCGGCTGCCCACGAGCTCACGCGGATCCCGTCGCTGCCGAGGCTCGCATTGATCGTCGCGACGATCGCGTCGACGTTCGTGCCGTACCGGACCGCGACGAGGCCCGCGAGCGCGACGGCCGCGGCGGCCATCCCGGCGGCCGCGAGGCGGCGATCCACGCGGCCACTCGCGAGGGTGGCGAGGGCGGCCCCGACGAAGACCGCGACGAGCGGTCCGCGGGACCACGTGAGGACGATCGTGAGCAGGACGAGCACGACGACCGGGACGACGAGCCAGCGCCGGATCCGGTAGGCGGCGGCGACCGCGAGCGGCAGGACGGTGGCGAGGCCCATCGCCGTGGGCGTGGGATAGCCCAGCGCGCCGAGACGACCGCCCTCGACGAGGCGCGGGAAGGTGATGAGGTCCACGCCCGGAAGCCCGGTCCAGGCGAGGAGGGCGAGAGCCGAGGCGACGACCGTGGTGCCGAGGGCGACCGCCGTGAGGGTCCGATCCCGGCCCGCGACGAGATGCGACGCGGCGATCCAGGCGGCCATCATCGCGATCGGCCCGCCGAGGAGCCACTGGAGCGACCCGAAGAGGAGCACGGTGTCCCGGCCCTCGAGGTTGGCCGCGGTGAGGGCGGTCAGGGCATAGAGGCCGGCCGACGCGAGGGCTGCGGCAACGACCCACCAGGCCGGGTCGCGCGGCGTCCGGCGCCGGTAGCTCGGGGCGACGATGAAGCGATCCACCAGGACGCGGACGGCCGCGCCGAAGATCGGGACGACGCGGAGCGGCTCGCCGGTCATCTGCTCGATCGCGCCGCTGAGGAACGGGACGGTCACGACCGTGAGGAGGAGGCCGTACCAGGGGCGGACGAGGCCGAGCGCCAGGCCCGTCGCCACCCATGCCGGGATCGCGAGCGGGGCCAGCGCCGGGACGTGGGCGAGCAGCCAGCAGGCGCCGGCGACGACGAGGAGCCATGCACCCGGGTCGGTGGCAAGACGCTCGCGAGCGCCAGCGAGAGCGCCCGCGAGGGCGGCTGCCGGGGTGCGGGCGGAGCGCGCTGCCGGGGGGGTGCGGGCGGAGCGCGCTGCCGGGGGGGTGCGGGCGGAGCCCGCCGGAGGAGAGATGCCCGTGCGGGTCATGCGCCCGCCCCGTCCCCGTCCCTGCCTCCGGCCTCGTCCCCCTCTGTGTCCTCGTCCGGCGAGCGCCCGATGAGCGGGCCCGCCGCCATGCCGAGCACCATGCCGCCCATGACGGCGGCGTAGGCCCGGACCTGCGGAATGTCCCAGACGGAGCAGACGAGGAAGGTCACGACGGCGGCGATGAGATACGGGGCCATGGTGTGGCGGCGGACCCAGGTCCGCCAGCCGCTGTAGAGGACGACGATCGACAGGCTGATCCCGAGGGGGAGCCCGCCGGCCGCGAACGCATCGAGCAGCAGGTCGTGCGCGTTCGCGATGCGGAGCGCCGCGAACTCCGGGATGCGCGCGAGGCTCGCCCACCCGGCGCCGAACAGCGGGTTCGAGGCCGCGATCGCGACCGCGGCGATCCAGGACCGGATCCGGTCGCTGTCGCTGCCCGTGCTCGCGCCGATCGTCGCGATGATCGCGTCGACGTTCGTCCCGTAGCGGATGGCGACGAGGCCCGCCAAGGCCACCGCGCCCGCCGCTGCCCCGGCGATCGCGAGCCGGCGATCCACGCGGCCGCTCGCGAGGGCCGCGAGGACGGTCCCGACGACGACCGCGAGCAGCGGACCGCGCGACCACGTGAGGACGAGCGTGACGAGGACGAGGCCCACGACCGGGATCACGAGCCACCACCGGATGCGCCAGGCCGCCACCGCCGCGAGCGGCAGGACGGTCGCCAGGCCCATCGCCGTGGGCGTCGGGTAGCCGAGGGCGCCGAGGCGGCCGCCCTCGACGATCGGCGTGAACGTGAACATGCCCGCGCCGGGGAGCCCCGTCCACGCCGCCAGGGCGAGGAGGCACGCGACGACGGTCGTGCCGAGGACGACGAGGGTGAGCGGGCGGCTCCGCCCGGCCACCAGGTGCGACGCGGCGATCCAGGCGGACATCATCGCGATCGGTCCGCCCACCTGCCACACGAGGCCGCCGGTGAGGACCAGCGGATCGCGGCTCTCGGCGAGATACGCCGTGAGCGCGGCGAGCGCGAAGAGGCCGGCCGCCGCGACCGCTGCCGCCACGACCCACCAGGCGGGGTCGCGCGGCGTCCGGCGCCCGTAACTCGGCGCGATGATGAAGCGGTCGACGAGCACGCGGACGGCCGCGGCGTGGACCGGGATCGCCCGCAGGATCTCCCCGGACTGCA
>JAKAJU010000104.1 GCA_021813655.1 Chloroflexota bacterium
GGGCGCGGGCGCGGGAAGGCGGACACGGAGGCGACCGCGGCGCAGGCCGGACCCGAGGCGGCCGCGGGCGACGGCGAGACGGAGGCGGCGACGTCGCCCGCGGAGGACGAGGCCGGACCCGACCGCAAGCGTCGCGCCCCCGCATCCGAACGACGCGAGGCCGCTCGCTCCCTCATCGACGCGTGGCGCCTCGTCGCACGAGACGCCACCGTCGCGCGCGCCGGCGGCCGCCGGGAGTTGCGCGACCCCAGCCTCATGGACGAGGTGCGGTCGCTCGCCGAGCGGCTCGCCGAGGACGAGCTCGTCGCGTTCCTCGGCCGCCTCGACGAGACGGAGAGGCTCGTCGAGGCCAACGCGAGCCCCGAGCTCGCCATCGACACGCTCCTGCTCGCGTGGCCGCACGCCTCGGGGGAGGCGTCGTGCGACACCGGGCGCGGCCGGTTCGAGGCCACGGTCTCCGGCCGCGTCCAGGGCGTCGGGTTCCGGTATTACGTCCTCGACACGGCAGCGGCCCTGGGGCTCGACGGATGGGTCGCCAACCTCCCCGACGGGACGGTCGCATGCGTGGCGGAGGGTTCGCGCGAGGCGCTCGTCGCGCTGGAGAGCGCCCTCCGGTCAGGCCCGGCCGGATCGCGCGTGGACGCGGTGCGGATCGCCTGGACCGGGCCCGTCGGGATCGGCCCCGGGTTCCACATCCGGTCGTACGCCCACGGCGGCGACTGACCGATCGCCGATCCCTGCGACGGCTATCCTCCGTCCCATGCCCGCGAACGGACCCGACACCGTCGACGCCGTCGTGCGCGAGGCACTGGCCGCGTACGAGGACCTCCAGGCCACGGCGGAGGCTGTCGACGACGAGTGGATGTACATCCAGGACCTGACGGCCGCCCACCGCGCCCGGCTCGAGGCGATCGCCGCGGAGGACGGCGATGCGCGGATCGACGTCGCCGTCGGGGTCGCGGTGACGGCGGCCTGCGCCGAGATCCGCCGGATCACCGACCCCCATCGCGCGATCGACTGGCTCTCGACGTTCCCGAGCATCGTCGCCGTCGCGCTCGGGCGGGAGCCCTGACGTGCGCTTCCAGGACGCGGCGAAGGACGCGCGCGCCATCGTGTACGCGGGGATCCAGGCAGACCCCCTCGTCGCCCAGGTCGCCGCGGGACTGTGCGACGCCCCGCCCTCCGTGATCCTCCTCGCGCGGGCGGTGATGAGCGGCGAGAGCGACGACGAGGCTACGTGGCGCGCCATCTTCCCCACCCTCCTCGGACCCCTCGCGGACCAGGCGGCCCGGGAGGCCGCGGAGCGCGTCGTCGGGCCTGCGCTCCGGATCGCCGCGAAGGGCGCGTCGGTCCGCGACCAGTACCGGGGGGCTGTCGTCGAGGAGCTCACCGCGCTCCTGCTCTCCCGCCGCACCGCGGCCGTTCGGCGCGAGCGTCGCGTGCTCTTCGACGGCGTCCCCGCCGAGATCCATCCGTACGACGTCACGGTCGAGGAACCCGGCCGGCCCGAGGTCTACGACTGCAAGTGGGGGGCGCGAGGGATCGGCGACGACGTCCTCCATCAGCTCGACGACGCGCGGAGCCACGCGGCCGACGACGACGTCACGCTGCCGGTCGCGCTGGTCGTCCTCGACACGGCCCGCAGCTGCGCCGTCCGCCTCGACCGCACCTACGCGCCCCGGGACGGGACCGCTGTCGTGACGCTCGAGACGATCGGTGCCCTCGCGCGGAGCGCGCCCGCCCCCGGCGGTCCCGGCGGGTCGGAGTCGTGACGCTGCCGATCGGGCCGTATCGCCACGCCGACACGTACCAGGTCCGCTTCGACGAGGCTGGCCCGGACGGCCGCATCCGCGGCTCGGCGCTTCTCGGGATCGTCCAGGACGTGGCGTCGCGGCACCTCGACTCCATCGGCCTGACGCGCGAATGGCACGCGGAGCGCGGGATCGTCTGGCTCGTTCGCGCCGTGGACCTTCGCCTGATCGCCCCGATCGGCTACGGCGAGACGCTCCGCGTGGAGACGGCCGCGGTCGGCTGGCGGCGGGTGGCGGGACGGCGCGAGACACGGGTCGAGGGGGCCGACGGCGAGCCTCGCGCACTGGTCCTGACCGACTGGGTCCTCATCGAAGTCGACGGCGGCCCCATGCGGATCACGGAGGAGTCCCTGGCGCGGTTCCCGGGCCTCCCGTCGTTCGAGCCGCTCCGCGTCGATCGCGCCGATCCGCCGGCCGACGCGTCGGCGCTCGCGCTCTCGATCCGGCTGCGCGACCTCGACCCGGTGGACCACGTGAACAACGGCGTCTACCTCGACCTCCTCGACGAGTCGGTCGCCGCCGCGGGCGGCTCGCTCGCCGGGACGTACCCACGTCGCACCGTCCTCGAGTACGTCGGAGCGGCGACGCGCGGCGATGACCTCGTCGCCCGCGCGTGGCGCACCCCCGGTGGGTGGGCGCATCGCCTCGAGCGCGTCGCGGACGGCGCGACGCTCCTGCGCGGCGCGACGGCGCCGGGACTCGGGGCGGACTGACGCCGGGCGGGGCCCACGACGGGGCAGCGTCCTGCCACCGACGCCCGCGGGGGGCCCGCGGGCGATCGGCCCTCCTCGGCGGTCAGGCGGGGGTGGGGACGTCGGGCTTCGGGATCGGAAGGTGGCCTTCGGCGGCCGGGTGCTCGTCCCCGAGCCCGAGGTAGAGCTCCTCCTCCTGCGCCATGTGGAGCTGGAGGATCGCGTGGAGGCCGTACAGGACGCGCCGGAGGTCCGGCAGGTCGTCGGGCAGGGGACCCGTCGGGTCGACTTCCTCGACGAGGCGCGCGTAGAGGCGGGCGAGATGGAAGATCTCGCGGTGTGTCCGATGGAGCGCGGCCGTCGCGTCGTCGCTGCCGATCGCCTTCGCGAGCATCGGGAAGACGGACCTGTCCTCGAGCTCCTCGTGGGGGACGAGATCGTCGATGAGGAACGTGCGGATCGCCCGGAGCTCCGTGCCCGCCTCGGCGGGGCCCATGACGTCGAGACGGTCCGCGACGATGCGGATCCTGCCGACCCGCGGACCGAGCACGCGGTGCTCCTCCCGCAGGTGGGCGCTCGTCTCGGTCCATCCGGGGACGGACACCTTCTGCTCGGTGCCGCCGCGGAGCGCACGGAGCGCGTTGAGGATGACGGTGACGTCGATGACCTCCTGGAGGATCGCGCCCGCGACCGGCGGAAGGAAGCCGAACGCCGCGAAGCCCATCGCCACGAGTGACATCCCCATCCCTGCGAAGACGCTCTGGACGGCGATCGAACGCGCGCGATGGGCAAGGCGGATGGCCTCGGCGAGGCGATCGAGGCGATCGACGACGATCACGACGTCGGCGGCCTCGGATGACGCCGTCGCGCCCCGCGCGCCCATCGCGACGCCGACGTCCGCCAGCGCCAACGCAGGCGCATCGTTGATCCCGTCGCCGACCATGACGACCGGCGACGTGGCATCCGCGCGCTCCGCGCGCACGGCCTCGACCTTGTCCCCGGGGGTTCGCTCGGCGAGGACGCCGTCGACGCCGATGGCCGCCCCGACCATCTCGGCGACCGCGTGGTGGTCGCCTGTGACCATGACGATCCGCGCGATCCCGGCGCGGCGCAGCGAGCGGATCGCCCGCGGCGTCTCGGGGCGGATGGGGTCGTCGAGCACGAGTGCGCCGACTGCCCGGCCGTCCACGGCGACGAAGACGACGGTGGTCCCCTCGATCGCGGCTCGTCGACGGAGATCGCGCGCCCACGGCGGGAGGTTCGCCTCCGACGTCGCGAACTCGGCGACGCCCACCGTCACGCGCCGGCCCTCCACGGTCCCCTCGATCCCGGCACCGGCCTTCTCGGAGACGCCCTCCGGGAATGCGAGCGGGATCTTCCGCTCCCGCGCGGCGTGGACGATCGCGGCGGCCAGGACGTGCGGAGAGACCTGGTCGAGCGAGGCCGCAAGGCGGAGGACCTCGGTCTCGCCGAGCTCCTCGCCGGCCTCGATCTCCGCGAGCTTGGGGCGGCCTTCCGTGAGGGTCCCGGTCTTGTCGAAGAGGAGGACGTTCGCGCGCGCGAGCGTCTCGAGAGCGCCGCCGCCCTTCACGATGATCCCGCGCCGGGCGGCGCGGCTGATCCCTGCCACGATCGCGATGGGGACCGCGAGCAGGAGCGGGCACGGCGTGGCGACGACGAGGACCGCGAGGGCGCGGACCGGATCGCCGGAGAAGACCCACGCGAGCCCTGCGACCGCGAGCGTGAGCGGGACGAAGAGGGCCGCGTACCGGTCCGCGAGCCGCACGGACGGCGACTTCTCCTCCTGTGCCTGCTTCACGAGCCGGACGATGCCGGCGTACGTGGACGACTCGGCCGTGGCGATGGCGTGCAGGTCGAACGGCGAGCCGGCGTTCACGACGCCGCTCGAGACCTGGTCCCCGTCCTCGCGCGTGACGAGGCGCGACTCGCCCGTGAGAGCCGCTTCGTCGAGCGTGGCGACGTCGCCGACGACGAGGCCGTCCACAGGGACGACCTCGCCGGGCTTGACGAGGAGCAGGTCGCCGGCGGCCACCTCGTCGATCGGCCGCGTGACGAGGGTGTGGTCCTCGTAGCGATGGACGACCCGCGGGGCCCGGGTGAGGAGGGCGGAGAGCTCGCGTGTCGCCCGACCCTCCGCGTACGCCTCGAGCGCGGTCCCGGTCGTGAGCATGAGCGCGATGACGGCGCCCGCGAGGTACTCGCCGAAGAGGAGTGCCCCGACCACCGCGAGGACGGCGATGATGTCCACGCCGGCCTGCCGGTTGATGAGGTCCATCGTGATGGAGACGACGAGCCGGATGCCGACCGCCGCGGTGATCGTCGCCCACAGGATGTCCGCGGCCAGGTTGCTGCCGCCGACCGCGAGGACAGCCCCGACGGCGAGCGCCACGATCGACCCGACGAGGAGGACTCGATCGACCCAGCCCTCGATCCGCTCGTAGATCATCGGGCGGACCCGTCCGGCCGGACGTACTCGACCTGATCGAGCGCGACGAGGCCGCCGTCGAGGAGCATCTCGATCTCTGGGAGCACGGCGCGGACCGCCGGCTCCTGGTCCACGAACTCGACGACGACGGGCAGGCTCTCCGCGAGCCGCAGGATCCGCGCCGCGGGATCCTCGTGGCGGCCGCCGAACCCCTCGATCCCGCGGAGGACCGTCACTCCCGCGATGCCGCGCTCGGCCAGGAGCGAGACGATCGCGTGGTACGTCGGCCGGCCGTGGACCCGATCGGTCTCGTCGAGGTAGACGCGCGCGCGCAGGCCCGTCGCGTACGGCATCAGGCGAGCCTCCCCCGCGGGGACTCGACTGCGGTGAGTCGCACGACACGGCCGTCGACAGGGCAGCGGGTGTCGGCGCCGAAGGGTCCTTCGGCGCCGACGAGAAGGAGCGTCACCGCACGAGTGTACCGGGCGTCGCCGGAGGCCGGCGCGGGTCGGATGGCCCGAGTGGGCGCGGGCTCACGCCGTGGACCGGCGCTGTCGCCGGCCCTATGCTTCGGCGGCGGATCCGAAGCGGCGCACGGCCGTTCGACGCCATCCGCCCGGCGTCGCGTCGAGGGCTCGCCGGCCGAGAGGTGGTGCCGATGTCGCGGTCGGGTTCGTCAACACGGCGGTCGGGCGAGACGGGGTCGCGGGACCCGCGTCGCGGGGATCCGTCGGCGAACCTCGTCGCGCTCATCCGCACCCTCGAGAGCGCTCTCGCGGCCCCGGGCGACGGGCTGTGCCTGCTCGACTGGTCGTGGCGCTTCCTGTACGTGAACGACGCCGCGGCGGCCATGGCCGGCAAGGCCGCGGACGGGCTGATCGGGCGCGACGTGACCGAGATGTTCCCGCAGCTGGCCGATTCCTCCGTGCTGGAGGCGTGGGCGGGGGCAGCCGCGTCGCGCCTGCCCGCCCGAATCGGACCCATCGACTTCGACACGTCCCCGGTGCGCGGCCTGTTCGAGTTCCTCCTGTGGCCGCTCGACGGCGGCCTCCTCCTTCTCGCGCGACGGTATCGCGACGCGTCGGGGATCGGGGCGGAGCTGGACCGGACGCACGAGGATTCGCTGGTGGCGCGTCGCCTCGCCGCGGCGATCGACCAGACATCCGAGTCGGTCGTGATGACCGACCCCGACGCGACGATCACCTACGTGAACCCGGCGTTCGAGCGGGTGACCGGGTACTCGCGCGCCGAGGCGGTGGGCCAGAACGCGCGGATCCTCCAGAGCGGCGCCCACACGGACGCCTTCTACGCGGACCTGTGGCGCACGCTCGCCAGCGGCGAGCCCTGGACAGGTGAGATCGTGAACCGCCGCAAGGACGGCTCTCTCTTCACGGAGGAGGCGTCGATCATCCCGGTCCGCGATCCGACCGGGGCGGTGGCCGCGTACGTCGCCGTGAAGCGGGACGTGACAGCCGAGCGGCGCGCCCGGCAGGAGCTGCGGCGGAGCGAGGAGCGCCTCCGCGTGATCCAGCTCATGGCGGGCGTCGCCGGATGGTCGTGGGACGCGGCCACGGACACGCTCGATTGGGCGGACGAGATGTACCCGCTCTACGGCCGTGACCGGGCGCTCGGCCCGCCGACGACGGCCGAGGTCGCGGCGCGATACGGCCCCGGCTCGCGGGAGCGGGTGGACGCAGCCGCCGCACACACGATGGCGACGGGCGAGCCGTTCGTCGTCGAGATCGAGGTCTATCGCGGCGACGGCTCGCTGCGCGCCGTCGAGGATCGGGGCGAGGTGGTGCGCGACGAGTCGGGCCGGATCGTCGGCATGCACGGGACGGTGGTCGATCTCACGGAGCGAAGTCGCGCCGAGCGCGCGCTCCGCGAGAGCGAGGCGCGCTACCGGTCGCTGTTCGAGAGCATGCACGAGGGTCTCGCATACTGCCGGATGCTCTACGTCGACGGCCGCCCGGATGATTGGGTCTACCTCGAGGTCAACGACGCGTTCGGCCGCCAGACCGGCCTCGCGGATGTCGCGGGCAGGCGGGCGTCCGAGGTGATCCCCGGGATCCGCGAGACGGACCCGGAGCTGATCGCGACGTATGGACGGGTCGCGTCCGGGGGGCCGCCCGAGCGATTCGAGACGTACGTCGCCGCGCTGGACATGTGGTTCAGCATCTCCGCGTACAGCCCCGCCCCGGAGCACTTCGTCGCCGTCTTCGACGTCATCACCGACCGCAAGCGGACCGAGGCGGCGCTCCGCGCCTCGGAGGACCTCCATCGCACGGTCGTCGAGTCGCTGGCCGAGGGGGTGATCGTGGAGGACGCCGACGGCGTCGTCGTCGCGGCCAACGCCCGGGCGCGGGCGATCCTCGGCGTGTCGAGCGGGGCGATCCCCGGGGCGGCGTCGGCCGGTCTCGCGTGGGGGTTCGTGGACGAATCAGGGGCACCCATGTCCGGCGAGGCACACCCGGCGACGATCACCCGGATCACCGGGCGACCGTGCGTGGACCAGGTCCTGGGCATCACCCGGTCGGACGGACGGCGGATCTGGGTCCGCCTGAACACCCGGCCCCTGTTCGACGAGTCGGGGGCCGTCGCGGGCGTCGTCGGGTCCTTCGCCGACATCACCCGTGAGCGCGAGATCGAGCACCAGGTCCGCGAGGCACAGCGGCTCGAGGCGATCGGACGGCTGGCGGGCGGTGTCGCGCACGACTTCAACAACCTGCTGATGGCGATCTTCGGCGCGGTCGAGATGCTCGCTGGAGAGCACGGCCCGGACGACCCGCACCAGCGGGATCTCAGATCCATCCGTGAGGCTGCGGAACGCGCGGCCGCGCTCACCAGGCAGCTCCTCGCGCTGGGACGGAGCCAGGTCCTGCAGCCGTCGGCCGTCGACCTGGGGGGCGTGCTCTCCGAGCTCACGCCGATGCTCCGGCGCACGCTGAGCGAGGACGTCGATCTCCGGCTCGACATCGACCCGACGGCCCGCCCCGTGCGGGTGGACAAGTCGCAGCTCGAGCAGGTGATCATCAACCTCGCGTTCAACGCGCGTGACGCGATGCCCAACGGCGGCGTCCTCACGCTCTCGGTCTCGCCGGCGCCCACGGGCGCAGAGCGGGGGCGCAGGCGCCCCGGGTCCGAGGTCGGATGCTTCACGCGCCTCGCGGTGACGGACACGGGGGTCGGCATGGACCGCACCGTCGCCGAGCACGTCTTCGAGCCCTTCTACACGACGAAGACGGAGGGCCGCGGCACCGGCCTCGGTCTCGCGACCGTCCACGGGATCGTGGCGCAGTCGGGCGGCTCGATCGGCGTCGAGAGCGAGCCCGGACGGGGCGCCACCTTCACGATCCTCCTCCCGTGCGCGGACGGACCGGTCGCGCCGCCCGGGGACGAGGCGGCCGGCGATCCCCGGGGCGGCGTCGAGACCGTCCTGCTCGTGGAGGACGAGGAGCACGTCCGACAGGTGACCGCCCGGATGCTGCGGGGCCTCGGATACTCCGTGATCGAGGTCGACCGGCCGTCGGCTGCGCTCGCGATCGACCCATCGCGCCTCGAGACGGTCGATGTGCTCGTCACCGACGTCGTTCTGCCCGACATGTCCGGGACGCGCCTGTCGGCGATGCTCACGCGCCGCAGCACGCGCCTGCGGACGCTCTTCGTTTCCGGGTACGCACCGGACGTCGCGCTCGAGGACCGCGTCCGGGCGCCGCACTCGGCGTTCCAGCCGAAGCCCTTCACGCGCGACCAGCTCGCCGCAGCCGTGCGGCGCGTCCTCGACGAGCCTCGGGAGCAGGTCCTCGCGGACTGACGCGGCGTCCGCCCGCGCTGGCCGTGACGATCGGCTCGCGCACGAGCCCGCCACTTGCCCGGCCTCGGGCGTCCGTCCGCCCGCGGGCGCGGTCGCGTGACACCGCCGCGAGGGCGTGTGACCCATCCTGTGCAGCGTCTGTCCGCGGGGGGTCGGCCGGCGAGGCTACAGGAGGAGACCACATGGTCAAGGACGTATCGGGACGCGAAGGGCTGAGCGCGGGCGGCCTCGCCAAGGAGCTCGGGGTGACGCCCGCGGAGGTGAAGAAGGCCCTGGCCGCCATGAAGGTGATCGAGGCGGACTTCGTCAAGGCCGGCTGCGGCTACTACTACGCCGACCGGGTGCCGGAGCTCAGGAAGGCGCTCAGGTAGGAGCGCGGCTCAGGCAGCACGCAGCGGGCCGGCGGCCGAGGTCACCGGCCCTCTGCGTGCGTCCCTCGTAGGAGCGCGGCCGTCGACGCAGCGGTCGACGCGCCCCCGGCCCTCACGGCGCCACAGTCATCGCGAGATCCGGTCGGAGCAGGAAGGGCGACAGGTACGCGGGGATGTTCGACAGCGGCAGGACGTCCTCATGGAGTCGGATCCCGAGTGCGCTCCGCATGAACTCCCGTCGCGCGCGGATGCGGCCCCAGGCGTCCGGGTACGCAGCCGCGAACGCAGCCCGCAGCGACGCGTCCGCGAGAACGACGCCGTCCTCGATGTTCGTGGTGAAGTAGGCGGTGCCCGTCGCGGGGATGACGTCCACCTGGAGGGCCATCCCGGAGCGCAGCTCGATGGCCGACCCGGGCACGATCGGCGAGGCCACCCACTCGTCGAGGTGGATCTCGTGGCCCGGGTTCAGGGAGACGCCGAAGAACGGGTCGCCGAGGTGCCGGCGGATGATCGCGTGGAGGGCGCCGCCGGTAACGCCCACGCGGAGCGCCTCGTACCACTCGACGATCGCCGCGAAGTAGGGCGCGACCAGACGGTCTACGTAGTCGCGGACGGCGACGGGCAGCTCGTCCGCGCTCTCGACGACGAACCCGGCCCGGCAGTCGAGGGCGCCCCAGACGCCGAACGCGACAGTGAACGGGTCCCCGCGCTCGATCGGGCGGTCGCCCGGGCTCACGAGGCCGAGCGAGGCGCGCGGACCCGCCGAGAGCATGAGGTGACACGACAGCGGCATCCCGTTCCAGTGAAGGAGGCGGGCCGCCTCGGCCTCGGTCATCCCCGGACGCAGCCCGGCGAGGAGCCTGCGCACACCGTCGGACGTCTGGCAGGCGGCGTGCTCGAAGACCGCGAGCTGATCGACCTCGTTGACGACCCGCAGACCGTCGGCCGCGTCGATGAGGAGGTCGGTCGCGTTCTCGACAGACCCGGCCGGGCCTGCGAGCCTCCGCAGCTCGTCGACGATGTACGCGGGCACCTCGATCGTCATCCGGCTCGCGTACGTCTTCCACCCGACGACACCGACGCTGCGGCCGTGCCCCACGCCCTCAGCGGCGAGGATGTCGGCGAGCGGCAGCGACGCGTCCCGCGGCTGTCCGGGCAGGCTGAAGTCCTGGAAGAGCCGGCGGCGCATCGGCAGGGGCGCGGCACCGGCGAGGCCGTGGCACTCGTTGCCGACCAGGATCGCGGGGTCGCCGTCGGGGCCGACGACGAGGAGGGCCTCCTCGAAACGCGGGTCGAAGCCGGTCAGGTAGGCGAGGTTCGCGCTGTGCTCCCGGTCGGCATAGACGACGACCCGGTCGTAACCGCGCGCGTCCGCGCGCTCCCGCAGGCGCGCGATGCGCTCCGCGTGCAGGTGAGCCGGAATCGCCGGGCGCACCTCCGGCATACCGAAGTCCGGCAGGTCGATCCGGGCGAGCCGGGGTCGTGCCATGCCTCCACCTCCTCGGGTCAGGGCGCGGGCGGATGCCAGGCCTGGGCGGAGCCGCTGCTCCGGTCCAGGACGTACCAGCAGTCGGCCGCGACGGTCGTCCAGGGTCCGACCTGGCCGTCCGGCCACTGCACTCGCACCTGCGCCTCGGTCGCGGAGCCCAGGCCGACATGCGTCCAGCCGAGCTCGCCGCTGATGTGGCCGCCGCCGATCGTCAGCTCGCGGCGCGTCGTCGTGTCGCCGGCCTTCACCTCGATCCACGCCCCGATGGCGTCGCGATCCCCACCGGACTGGCTGGGCCGCAGCGCGAGCCAGTGCCCCATCTGCACCGGCTTCGTCGCGTCGCCAGCGCCCACGTTGCGCCAGACCTTCGCGGGCGCGCCGAGGAACGACTCGACGAGGTCCGGGAGCCCGTCGAGGTTGAGA
This sequence comes from Chloroflexota bacterium, assembly GCA_021813655.1. Lineage (GTDB taxonomy): Bacteria > Chloroflexota > Limnocylindria > Limnocylindrales > CSP1-4 > CAIYQJ01. Next base: position 11,047 of record JAKAJU010000104.1, read on the forward strand.
TCGACGAGCGCCGCCCCCCGTCCGCGCGCGAAGTCCACGATCCCGGCTGCCTCGGCGCCCTCGGCGAAGGTGCCGTCCGGCTGCCCCAGGAAGAGGTCGCTCGGGTCACGCGAGGCGTAGTCGGGTATCGCGTCCACGTTGCCCTTGGTGACGAGCAGGTCCATGAACCCGTCGTTGTTCACGTCCTGGAACTCCGGGTGCCAGGCGGTGGACGGGAGGATGTCCCCGCCGGTCGCCGGCGCGGCGGCGTTGACGCCGCGCTTGAGTGCGATGTCGCGGTAGGTAGGCTGGGCCGGCCCCGCGGCCAGCGCCTGGAGCTTGCTATCGCCCTGGCTCGTGAGGTAGTAGTCGGGGTAGCCGTCGCGGGTGACATCGTAGGCGGCGATGCCCATGCCCCAGATCTGCATCGCCACCCAGCCGTCCGCGGCCGTGTAGACGCGTGGCGTCTTGCCGGACTCGACGCGCCAGAGCTGGTCCGAGCCGTCGATGTAGTAGTGGCGGTCGTTCGTCACGCGCAGGTCCCGGCGACCGGAGCCGTCCCAGTCGCTGAACAGGATCGAGAGCGTGCAGTAGCCGGGCGCGAGCGGGATCGGGACGGCATAGCGCCGACCGGATGCATCGGGCCGCACGAACACGTTCGGGGCGCAGTCGCCGGTCGGCTTGCCGTTCGCGTCGAGTGCCAGGTAGTCGCCGAACGCCAGTGTCGGGAGTCCGTTCGGGTCCTCCCAGGTGGCGCTGAACGCAGAGCCCCAGCCGCGACCGCCGTCGATCCCCCACGCCTCGTTCGCGCGCTCGAAGCGGCACCCGCCGAGGCCGCGCAGGACGACGTTGCCGCCGACGCGCAGCACCACGAGGTCCACGGTGCCGTCGCCGTCGATGTCGATCGGGTACGCGCCGGTGACGTCGGTCAGGTCCGTCGCCGGGTCGTGGATCGCCGTGAACCGCAGCGGCCCGCCCACCGCGCTGTCGTTGTGGTAGAGCGTCGCCGGTCGCTCGCCGCCCGCGAGGTAGAGGTCCGGCCGCCCGTCCCCGTCGCAGTCGAATGCGGCCAGGCCGCCGCCCGTCGAGAACGTGGCGCCGCCGTCGTAGGTGTGATCGAGCCCGGACGACGACGTCTCGTCCACGAAGCGCGGCGCCCCCAGCGCGGTCGGCGCCCCGCCGATGCCCGGGACGGCACCGAGCAGGAGCGCACCCCCGCAGATCACGACCGCGACCGCCACGGCCGCCGCCGCCAGAAGGAGGCCGTGCCTGCGCCTCATCCGCATACCGGCGCGCGGCCGTCGACGCGTTCGCGGTCGAGCCGGGAGGCGACCGGAGCCGGGTGCGCGGGGACGATCATCAGGAACCCGTGCGCCCGTCGAAGTAGCGCTGGGCGAGCGCCCACGCGGCCTGGCCGCACTGCGATCCCACCTTCCGGCCGCTGAAGTCGTCCGCCTGCACGTGGATCCCGCCGTACAGCCGGGATCGGCCGGCCTGATCGGCGGCGTCGTAGTACGTCGCCCACTCGAGCCGGACGTCCGTCGTGGGGCCCCTCTCGAACTTGAGCGAGTCAGCCTTGATCGTGTAGCCGCTGACGCCGCCGGGGAAGTACTCGCTGCCCGTCAGGGCGGTGAGCACCTCGGCCGCGGCACGGCTGAAGGTGCTGTGACCCGAGATGTACCCCTGGAAGGACGGCGTCACGAAGGTCGGGAGCTGGTACGGGACCCATTCGACCGCGAGGACCCACCCGACACCGCCGACCTGCGTCTTCGGGTCCTGCGGGTTCCCGCGCCACGCCCGGATCGCGATCCCGCCCTCGTGTCCGGCGAGCGCCGCGTGGCGCTGCCCGGGCGCCGTCGTCTGCTTCGTGACCAGCTCGATGAGCCCGGGGACGAGCGGCAGGCCCTCCTTCGCGTACGACGGGAGGGACGGGTCGCTGGACTGTCCCAGGCCACCCATGTACCGGATCATCGAGATCGGGCGCACGCCGTCGTAGTCGCCCTTGAGCCCCCAGGCAGCGATCGCGGCGTCGTGGACCGCCCCGTTGAGGGCCAGGTACATCTTCAGGTCCCACTCGAGCCGGTCCACGGTCGGCCCCGTGCCGCCGATCCGCAGGTCCGGCGCCATCTCGTCCGAGACGAGGTTCGCGATGACGTTCCAGTGCCCCGGCGGCGTCTCCGAGTTCGGGCCATCCGCCCAGAACTCGGCCATGACGCGGGCGAAGTCGCCTTCGTTGACGACGTCCGGCGGGTACGGCTGGCCCGTGGCCGGGTTCACGGAGTGGCCGACGCCATCGTTCGTGCCGAGATCGTTGTTCCCGAGCGTGCCCGGTGAGATGTCGATGGTCACGCCCGACGTCGGGTCGAGCATGCTGCTGTCGCGGATGACCTCGACGACCTCGTCCTTGAACTCCCGGTCGGTCGCCGGGTCGCCGAGCCGCGGCGGTGGGCCTGGGTCGATCGGGACGCCGGCGGCGCCGCCGTCCGGCAGTCCGAACCCCTTCACGTGGCCCCAATGAGGACCGACCGCCTGCTGGACACCGTTGGTCACGGGGATCCCGTTCTGCGAGATCATGTGCGCGATCTGCAGCGGCTGCCAGCGGTTGGGGTCGATCATCGTGGTGCCCGGCTTGTCCACCGCCAGGGGCGGGTTCACCGGCTTGTAGTCGGGCGACGCGTAGCCCCCGGCCTCGTTCGATCCGTCGGTGAGCCCGTAGTCGAGGACCGCCTTGGCGACGCGATTGCCGATCGCCGCCGGGGAATCGCCGTCGGTCGTCGTCACGGTGAGCGGGTAGCACAGCGAGTCCATCACGTCGTCGAACTCGGAGAGCGACGCGTCGGCACCGACGGCCTTGATGAATCGCGCGGTGAGGACGCGGAACGCGGCGTAGCTGATCGCCTCGTCCCGCGCGGCGGCCACGTCCCCCGCGGAGTGCTTCTCCGTGAAGATGTAGCCGGACGCCTTCGGGTCGTACGCGGCCCAGGCGTCCCACATCGCCACCGACGTGTGGAACAGGTTCCGCGCGTGGACGGGCGGGTTCGGGAGCGACCGCCGGATCGCGTCGAGCAGCGCCTCGTCCCACCGCCGCGCGGCCGACCACTCGGGGTGCAAGGCGGGCGGCGGACAGCTCGCGGCCCGCTCCCATGGCCTCGCGACGACGACGAACAGCCCCGAGCCCGCCACGGCCACGATTGCGATCGCCGCCACGAGGGTCGCGGCGAGACGCCGGCGCCGCCGGCGGCGGACGGGTGGCTCGGCGTCGCGGAGGCCCGGCGGTACAGGGGTCCCGCCCGCCGCGGGGATCGCGCCCTCCTCCGGGATGTCGCCGGGTCGATCGTCGTCGCGCATCGGTCCAAACCCTCGTCGGGATGCGGGCCCGTCAGCCCTCCGGCAGCCCGGCGTCGCGCCGGGCCGCGCGATCCAGCTCCACGAGTGCAGCGATGCTACCGCGGCTGAAGGGAAGGTCAACGCGCGGCGGGGTCCCGTCGAGGATCGCGGCCGTCAGGTCCTCGACCTCGGCCCACACCTGGTCCACCGCCGCGACATCCACCTGTGTCGTCTCGTCGCCCCGACGCAGCGCGAGCGAGGGGGGTGGCCCGTCCGGAGCGGTGAGGAACGGGCTGTCGAGGACGAGCGTCGCGGCCTGGCCGACGATCTCGAGCCGCTGCCGGTCCGGCGCGGCGAACCCGCAGTCGAACTCCGCGAGCAGGCCGCCCGGGAAGTGCATCTGGCCGATGAACGTGCGGTCTACGCCCCGCTCGTCGAACCGCGCGAACGCCCCGACGCGGTCAGGATCCTCGCCGGCGACCCGGCGAGCGAAGCTCACGGGGTAGCAGCCGACGTCCCAGAGCGAGCCCCCGCCCATCGACGGGTCGATCCGTGGGTCGCCCGGGTACGTGAGGAAGAACGAGAACGACCCCTGCACCAGCTCGAGGGGACCCAGGGCGCCGCTCCGGGCGAGCTCGACGGCACGGATGATCTGCGGGTGGTGGAGGTACATGAACGCCTCCACCGCGAGCCTGCCCGTACGGTCGGCGGCCGTGGCGATCGCGTCGACCTCCGCGACCGTCAGCGCGAGCGGCTTCTCGCACAGCACGTGCTTCCCGGCCTCCAGGGCGCGGATCGTCCACTCGGCATGAAGGTGATTGGGCAGCGCGACGTAGACGACGTCCACCTCGGCATCCGCGAGGAGGGCGTCGTACGAGCCGTGCGATCGAGGGATCCCGTGCGTCGCCGCGAACGCCGCGGCCCGGGCGGCATCGCGGCTGCCGACCGCGACGACCTCCCCGCGCGGGCAGCTCCCGACGCCTCGGACGATGCGCGGGGCGATCCGACCCGGCCCGAGGATCCCCCAGCGCAGCACGGTTGTGACCGCCTCCCGAGTCCGCTCCATGGCCCCTCCTCCGAGTCGCGCGGACGGCCGACGAGCCGCCCGTCGATTCTCGTGTCTTGACACCGCCGCGCCCGCGTACGAGTCTAGCGAGAGTATTTAGAAGAAAGGAACACAAACCGCGTGACAGTGGGTCGCGACGAAGTCGGGCAACGAAGCGAGACGGTGCGCCGCGCGAATCTCAGCGCGATCGTGCGCGAGCTGCACGCGCGCGGCCCCCTATCCCGCTCCGATCTCGTCACCCGTACCGGCCTCACCCGGAGCGCGATCCGCGGGCTCATCGGCGAGCTGGTCCTCGGCGGCCTCGTCACCGAAGAGCGGGCCGCCCGGCTCGGGACCCCCGGCCGGCCGTCGCCGCTCGTCCGCGTGAGCCCCGACGGAGCCGTCGTCCTCGCGATCGAGATCGAGGTCGAATCCCTCGCCGTCGCGATCGCCGGGCTGGGCGGCCGGATCCTCGAATCCGAGCGCGTCGACCGTCCTCGAGAGCACGTGGCGTTCGAGGACACGATCTCGGACATCGCTGCACTCGTCGCGACCGTCCGCGCGCGGCGACCCGCGGACGACCCCCTCGTCGGCGTTGGGGTCGCGGTCGTCGGCGTCGTCCGTCGCTCGGACGGGTTCGTCTCGATGGCCCCGAACCTCGGATGGCGGGACGTGCCGCTCGGCGATCGGCTCGCGCGCGCCCTGGACCTGCGGGTCCCCATCTCGGTCGCCAACGAGGCGGATCTCGGCGCGCTGGCGGAGCTGCGGCGGGGTGCCGCGCGCGGCCACGACGATGTCATCTTCCTGTCGGGCGAGGTCGGGGTGGGCGGCGGGCTGATCGTGGACGGGAAACCCCTGAAGGGAGCTGCCGGGTACGCGGGCGAGGTCGGCCACATGACGGTCGATCCCGGCGGCGCACCCTGCCGGTGCGGCTCGGTCGGCTGCTGGGAGACGCAGGTCGGCGGCGGCATGCTCCTCGAGCTCGCAGGGCAGTCCCGCGACAGCGGGCGCCCGGGCATCGAGGCCGTCCTCCGGGACGCCGCCGATGGCTCCGCCGCCGCCCTGTCGGCCCTCGACCACGTCGGGCGATGGCTCGGCGTCGGGCTCGCGAGCCTCGTGAACATGCTCGATCCCCGGCTCGTCGTCCTCGGCGGGCTCTTCGGGCGGATCCATCAGTACGTCATCGGGCCGCTCACGAACGAGCTCGACCTACGCGCGCTGCCCGCGTCGCGGGCGCTCGTCGAGGTCGTGCCGGCGTCACTCGGCGCCGACGCGTCGCTGCTCGGCGCGTCCGAGCTCGCGTTCGAACCCCTCCTTGCCGACCCGGCCGCGTGGCTCGCGTCGCGCGGGGCGGTCCGCGAGCTGGTGAGCGCGTGACCATGTGGCAGTCCACGGCGATCCGACGGTGGCGATGCGGCGGCGGCACAGGTGCGCCCCGCACGTCCGACTCCTCCGAACCACCCGTTGCGACGGGTCGGCACTCCGTGCCGGGGCGTGCCCCGGGACCGCGGAGCAGCCGACCCGGTCGACCGTCCGACCCGGAACGCGACACCCGGGACCGAGCCTGAGGAGGGTGTAGCCTAGCGCCGCGTAGCGATCTAGCAAGGGGGCCCATCGGCAGATGGCGTGGGCCCAGCGACAGAGGAGGAGCGATCAAGGTATGAAGGCGAAGAAGCTTCTGGCGCTCTTCGGAGCGACCGCGATGATCGTGGTCGCGTGCTCGAGCTCCGCCACGTCCGCGCCGAGCGCCGGCGCGTCCGCGTCCGCCGCTGCAGGCGGGTCCGCCGCCGCGGGCGGCTGCACGGTCGGCGTCTCCTGGAACAACTACCAGGAGGAGCGGTGGGCGAAGTGGGATGAGCCGGCGATCAAGAAGGCACTCGAGGCCGGCGGGGCCAAGTACATCTCGAACGACGCCAAGTCGTCAGCCGAGACCCAGGCAAGCAACGTCGAGAACCTGATCTCGCAGGGCGCGAACGTCGTGATCATCCTCGCCCAGGACGGCACGGCCATCAAGCCGTCCGTCGCGGCGGCGATCTCGAACGGCGTCCCGGTCATCGCGTACGACCGGCTGATCGAGGATCCGGGCGCCCTCTACATCACCTTCGACAACAAGCTCGTCGGCAAGATGCAGGCCGAGGCCCTTCTGAAGGTCAAGGACTCCGGCAACTTCGTCGTGATCAAGGGCAACAAGGCCGACGCGAACGCCGACTTCCTGCGAGCCGGCATGGTCGAGGCCGGCGTCCCGCCAGTCGGCCAGAGCACGGACAAGCTCAAGAACGTCGGTGAGACCTACACCGACAACTGGGATCCCAAGAACGCCCAGACCGAGATGGAGCAGTTCCTGACGGCGAACAACAACAAGATCGACATCGCCTTCGTCGAGAACGACGGCATGGCCGGCGGCGCCGTCGCGGCGCTCACCGCCCAGGGCCTCCAGGGCAAGGTCCCGGTCTCCGGCCAGGACGGCGACGCCGCCGCCCTCAACCGGGTCGCCCTCGGCACCCAGACGGTCGACGTCTGGAAGGACGCGCGCCTGCTCGGCCAGGCTGCCGGCGAGGCCGCGCTCGCGCTCTGCAAGGACAAGAACATCAAGAACGCCAAGAGCAGCCTCGCCCCCACGGTCCAGTTCGCGAGCCCTGGCGGCAACGACATGACCTCGATCTTCCTCACCCCGCAGCCGATCACCAAGGACAACCTCCAGGTCGTCCTCGACGCCGGCTGGATCACCAAGGACGTCCTCTGCAAGGACGTCCCGGCGGGCTCCGTCCCAGGCTGCTGACGGATCCGTCGTGAGTTCGCGCCCTGCGTTCGCGGTCTGACCGCGGCGCAGGGCGCTTCCCGTTCGTGAGTCCGGTTCGAGAGGCGCCGCGATGAGCGAGGCACAGACCGCACCCCCCACTACGTCCGGTCAGCCGACGGGCCGGTCGTGGCGCACGGCGCTCCGGGCGCTGGAGCTGGACACACGACTGCTGGGGATGATCGGCGCCCTGGCGGTGATCTGGCTCTTCTTCAACTTCGTGTCGGGTGGGAACTTCCTCACCCCGCGAAATCTCTGGAACCTGTCGGTCCAGAGCTCGTCCATCGCGATCATGGCCACCGGGATGGTCCTGATCATCGTGTCGCGCAACATCGACCTCTCGGTCGGGTCGATGCTCGGGCTGCTTGGCTACACGATGGCGATGGTCCAGGTCAACTGGCTGCCGAACGTGCTCGGCGTCAGCTACCACGAGCCGTACATCTGGGTCGTCGCGCTCCTCGTCGGCCTCGTCATGGGGGCGGTGATCGGTGGCATCACCGGCTTCATCGTCTCGTACGGCGGCGTGCCGTCGTTCATCGTCACGCTCGGCGGGCTCCTCGTGTGGCGCGGCCTCATCTTCCGATACGCCCAGGGCCAGACTCTCGCGCCACTCAACGAGACATTCCAGCTCTTCGGGGGAGGGCCGAAGGGAGCGCTCGGCGACGTCGCGAGCTGGGTGCTCGGCCTCCTCGCGTGCGCAGGGATCGTCTACACACTGTGGAGCGGCAGGCGACGGAAGCGGCGCTACGGCTTCCCCGTCCGCGCGATGTGGGCCGAGGTCGTCGTCGGCGTAGTCGGCTGCGTCGTCGTCCTCGTCGCCGTCTGGGTGGCCAACAGCTACTCGTGGCCTGAGGCGCTCGCCACCCAGTACGCGGTGGAGCACGGGATCACCGAGCCGCCGGGCGGCCTGATCATCCCGACCGGCATCGCGATCCCGGTCGTCGTCATGCTCGGCGTGGGCCTCGTCATGACGTACATCGCGACCCGGCGCCGGTTCGGCCGCTACGTGTACGCGATCGGCGGGAACCCCGATGCCGCCGAGCTCGGCGGCATCAACGTGCGCCGCACGATCATGCTGACCTTCGTCCTCATGGGGATCCTCGCGGCTGTCAGCGCGGCGGTCCAGACTGCACGGCTCAACGCGGCCGTGACGAACCTCGGCGTGCAGAACGAGCTCGACGTCATCTCCGCGGCGGTCATCGGCGGCACGTCGTTCGCGGGCGGCATCGGGACCATCCCCGGGGCGATCCTCGGGGCGTTCGTCATGCAGTCGCTCCGCTCCGGCATGCTCCTGCTCAACGTCGATTCCCCGACGCAGGACATCGTCGTCGGCATGGTCCTCGTCGCGGCGGTCGGCTTCGACTCGTACGTCCGCCGGCGGGGCGGCTGAGCGCGGGAGAGCACCAGATGACGATCGAGATGCAGGTACCTGCCCTCGCGCCGACCCCGGCGGGCCCGCCGCTCGCGGAGTTGCGCAACATCTACGTGGCGTTCGGCGGCGTGCACGCCGTCGAGGACGTGACGGTCGATCTGCATGCCGGCGAGGTCGTCGGCCTGGTCGGCGGCAACGGCGCCGGGAAGTCCACCCTGATCCGCGTCCTCTCCGGTGCGCACACCGCCGACTCCGGCGAGGTCCTCATCAACGGGCAGCGCGTGGAGATCCGGAACCCGCGCGACGCGAAGGCGCTGGGCATCGAAACGATCTACCAGACCCTCGCCCTCGCCGACAACATCGACGCCGCGGGGAACGTCTTCCTCGGCCGCGAGCTCCAATCGCGCCTCGGGTCACTCGACGACGCGGCGATGGAGTCGGCAACGCGCAACGTCATGGGGCGGCTCAACCCGCGGTTCAGGAACTTCAAGACGCCGGTGAAGTCTCTCTCCGGCGGCCAGCGGCAGTCGGTCGCCATCGCGCGCGCGGTCCACTTCAACGCGAAGATCCTCATCATGGACGAGCCCACCGCTGCGCTCGGGCCGGCCGAGACCGCGCAGGTCCGCGAGCTCGTCATGCAGCTCAAGGCCGAGGGCATCGGGATCTTCCTCATCAGCCACGACATCCACGATGTCTACGACCTGTCGGACCGCATCAGCGTGATGCTGCAGGGCAAGCTCGTCGGGACGGTCCGCAAGGAGCGTGTCACCAAGGACGAGGTCCTCGCGATGATCATCATGGGCAAGCAGCCCGGCGACGTGACACAGTCGGATCTCGAGGAGCTGCACGGCTGACGGGCGCCCGCGGAGCGCTCGGGCGAGCGCGGCGCGAGCGAGCGCGAGCCGGGCGACCGTGGGCGGGAGCGGCCGCCGCCGCCTGACCCGCGGGCGCGGGACCTACATCCGCGGGAAGAGCGGGGCGAGCGCCGGATACAGGTCGCGGTAGAGCGCGTGGGCCGCCGCATAGGCTGCCGCGTCCGGGCCCGGCGCGGCAACCGGCGTCGCCACGACGAGCGCGTCCGTGGCGTCGGCCACGCTCGCGAACCACCCGGCACCGACCGCGGCGAGCACGGCCGCGCCGTACGCGGCACCCTCGGAGGTGCTCACGGTCGCGATCTCGGCCTCGAGGACGTCGGCGAGGATCTGCCGCCAGAGCGGACTCGCGGTGCCGCCACCCGATGCGCGGATCACCTGCGGCGAGGGCATGCCCGCTGCGGTCATGAGGTCGAGCCCGTCGCGGAGGCCGAACGCGACGCCCTCCAGGACCGCGCGGGTGAGGTGTCGCCGGTCATGCCGCAGAGTGAGACCGACGAACGCTCCGCGCGCGAGCGGGTCGGGGTGCGGGCTGCGCTCGCCCGACAGGTACGGCAGGAACCAGAGCCCGTCGCTCCCGGCGGGAACGTCGCCGGCCTGCTCCACGAGGCCCCCGAACGGCTCGCCCGGAGCCAGCGCGTCGCGGAACCAGCGCAGGCTGCCGGCCGCCGAGAGCATCACCGACATCATGTGCCAGCGCCCCGGCACCGCGTGGCAGAACGCGTGGACGCGGCCGCGCGGCTCGTACAGCGGCCTGTCCGTCGTGGCGAACACGACCCCGGACGTCCCGAGCGACAGGGCGACGCTCCCGGGGCCGACCGCACCCACGCCGACCGCGTTTGCCGCCTGGTCGCCGCCGCCGGCCACGATGGGCGTTCCGGCGCGCAGCCCCGTCGCGGCCGCGGCGGCGGCCGTGACCGCGCCGGTCACCTCGGGGCCCTCGCGGGTGATCGGCATCCACGCTGGGTCGATGCCGAGCGCCGCGAGCACCTCAGGCGACCAGTCCCGGGCGGCGAGGTCGAACAGGAGCGTGCCGGCGCCGTCGGCCTTGTCGACCGCGTACTCCCCCGTGAGGCGGAGCCGCACGTAGTCCTTCGGCAGAAGCACGTGGGCGACTCGGCGCCAGACGTCGGGCTCGTGGTCGCGGACCCAGACGAGCTTCGGTGCCGTGAACCCGGTCAGCGCGTCGTTGCCGGTGATCTCGACGAGGCGCTCCGGTCCGAGCGCTGCACGGATCGCGTCGCACTCGGCCCCCGTCCGCTGGTCGTTCCAGAGGATCGCGGGGCGGAGCACGGCGCCGGCCACGTCGAGAAGCACGGCGCCGTGCATCTGGCCGGTGAGACCGATCGCCGCGATGTCCGCCGCCGGGACGCCGGTCTGATCGAGCACGGAGCGGATCGCGGCGATCGCGCCGTCCCACCAGAGTGCGGGGTCCTGCTCGCTCCACAGAGGGTGCGGGACGGTGAGCCCGTACTCGGCGATGCCGATCCCGCGGACGGCGCCGGCCCCGTCGACGAGGACTGCCTTCGTCGCGGTCGTCGAGACGTCGATCCCGAGGACGTGGGCCACCGTCAGCGACCCTTCGCCTCCGACTCGGTCGATCCGCCCACGGACCAGATGTGCCGGTTGACGACGTTCTCGAAGAGCTCCTGCCGGCCGGACACCGGCTGTGGATCGATCTCGCCTGCCGCGACGCGGTCGGCGAGCGACGCGAGGGACGCCTCGCCGGACATGATCGAGGTGCCGAGAGGACTCTGCCAGCCGGCGTAGCGTGCCTCGACCATCCCGGCGAGCGTGCCGCGCTCGATCATGTCGGCCGCGACGAGGAGGGCGCGGGCAAGCGTGTCGATCCCGCCGATGTGCGCATGGAAGAGGTCCGTGCGGTCGGAGCTCTGGCGCCGGAGCTTCGCGTCGAAGTTGAACCCGCCGGTCGTGAGCCCCCCGCCCTTGAGGATCTCGTACAGCGGCAGGGCCAGGTCCTCGACGGAGTTGGGGAACTGGTCCGTGTCCCACCCGTTCTGGGGGTCGCCGCGGTTGGCGTCGATCGACCCGAGGATCCCGTGCGCGACGGCGTAGGCGACCTCGTGGTGGAAGCTGTGGCCAGCGAGCGTCGCGTGATTCGCCTCGATGTTCAGGCGGTACTCCCCGTCGAGGCCGTTGCGCACGAGGAAGCCGTGGACCGTCTCGCTGTCGCGGTCGTACTGGTGCTTCGTCGGCTCCATCGGCTTGGGCTCGATGAGCAGCGTCCCGTCGAACCCGATCCTGTGCTTGTGCTCGGCGACGAGGTGGAGGAACCGGGCGAGCTGCGCGCCCTCGCGGCGCAGATCGGTGTTCAGGAGCGTGTCGTACCCCTCGCGACCGCCCCACAGGACGTAGTTCGTCCCGCCGAGGCGCTGCGTGACCTCGAGCATCATCCGGACCTGGGCCGCAGCGTACGCGAAGACCTCCGGGTCCGGGTTCGTCGCGGCGCCGGCCTGGTAGCGCGGATGGGTGAAGAGGTTGGCCGTCCCCCAGAGCAGGGTGGCGCCGGTGCGCTCCTGGTACCCGGCCGCGTCGTCGGCGAGCGCGTCGAGGTTCGACCGGAACTCGGCGAAGCTCGTTCCCTCGGGCGCCACGTCGCGATCGTGGAAGCAGTAGTAGGGGACGCCCAGCTTCTCGATGAACTCGAACGCGACGGCCATCCGCTGGCGCGCAGCCTCCATCGGGTCCAGCGCGGCGTCGAGCCAGGGACGGTCGAGCGTCCCGATCCCGAACATGTCCCGGCCATCCCAGGCGAACGAGTGCCAGAGGCAGACGCCGATCCGGAGGTGGTCCTCCATCCGCTTGCCGAGCACGAGGCGATCGGGCTCGTAGACCGTGAACGTGAGCGGGTCCCTGGAGTCGAGACCGCCGAAGCGGATCGGCTCCGCCACCGCTGTGAAGAAGCCACCGTCCACGCCCGATCCTCCGTGCATCCGCCCGGTCCGTCGTGTGCCCCGGGATCCCGTCAGGGACGAAGGTAGCACATGTTTGTGCGAAAGAAGCACAAATTATCCGGGTGACCGGATCCGGGCCTCGAGCCGGCGGTCGGAGCTCGCCCGGCGAACTCTCCCCCGGACTGATCCGCCGCTCGCGACGACGGTCAGGGCATCGCCGTCAGCTCGAAGTGGACGGTCCGGAAGCCGCGCAGCCGACGGTACGCGGGTACGACGACGCCATGGAGGATCGGGTGCCGGTCCGCGATGAGCCTCGCGGCCCGCGCTGCCTCCGCCCCCTCGAGCAGCCGGGCGCGGGCGTGGACGGCCGGCCCGAGCGGCATGCCGCGGAAGGTCGACGGCGCCACGGTCACGTGCGGGTCACGGCACATCCGCTTGAACTTCCAGGCGCGGTCGTAGGTGCGGACGAACGCCCGGTCGCCGTCGACCGCGATGTTCACGGGCGTGCCGACCGGCGTGCCGTCCCGCCGGAACGAGACGAGAAGAACTGTGTCGGCGCGTCCGACCCGGATGAGCTCGGTGGCTGTCGTCATCTGCGTGCTCCTCGTAGTGGGTTCTCACACCCACGACGCAGAGCGCTCCCGATTCCGTGACATCGCGTCGTACGCGCTCCAGCGATGTCGCCGGACGGCTCAGGCGACGAGTCTTCGGACGGCCTGGAGCTTGTCCGGGTTCGCGACGAGGTAGACGGCCGCGATGCGACCGTCGACGATGTCGAACGTCACGGCCGCGCTCGCCTCGCCGCGCGATGTGAGGAGGATCGCCGGGCCGCCGTTGAGGTCGACGACGAGGAGCTCCGGCTCGGCGGGCTGGCGGCCGGCCGCCGAACGCAGGAACCGGGCCACCCTGTCGGCGCCCACGACCGGCAGCAGCGGCGCCCGGACGCGGCCACCACCGTCCGCGACGAGGCGCACGTCAGGTGCGAGCACGCCGATCAGCCCGGCCAGGTCTCCCGACGCGGACGCAGCCAGGAAGCGCTCCGTCACGGCTCGTGCCTCGACCGGGTCGGCCACGTGCCGCCGGCGACGCGCCTCCACGTGGCGACGCGCGCGCAGGGCCAGCTGGCGGACGGCGACCTCGGAGCGATCGAGCACCTCCGCGATCTCCGCGTGCGAGAGGCCGAAGGCTTCGCGCAGGACGAACACGGCTCGCTCGAGCGGCGAGAGGGTCTCGAGGACGACGAGCAGCCCTGTCGCGAGCGTCTCGACGAGCTCCACGCGGGCCAGCGGGTCGACGCCCGTGGCGACCGGCTCCGGGAGCCACTCGCCGACGTATGTCTCGCGCCCAACCCTGGCCCGGCGCAGGTGGTCGATCGCAAGTCGGGTCACGACCCGGACGAGGAACGCCCGCGGGTCGACGACGGTGGCGGTGTCCACGCCGGCCCACCTGATCCACGCCGCCTGGACCACGTCGTCGGCGTCCGTGCGGCTGCCGAGGATGCGGTAGGCGATCCCGACGAGCACCCCGCGGTGAGCCTCGAAGGTGGCCGACCGGTCTCCCGCGTACGCCTGCCAGACCCGGTCGGAGCCGGTGGCCGCCTTCTTGTTCACTCGAGCGCGGAGCGGACCATCGCGATCCGGGCGTCGTCCCAGGCGACATCGGGGTCGGGCTCGAAGAAGGCCATCGCGATGGCGGCGATGGCGATCGCCGGCGGTGACCATTCCGCCGGCCGGGAGGCTCCGAGCGGCCTGGCGAGGATCCGACGGCCCGCGACCTCGGGGTTCGCGAGCGCCATGATCACGTGACCCCGGAGGTCGGCGCTCGTGAGGCCGGCGAACGTCTCGAAGGTGCTGTCGAGCTCCGGGCGCAGCCGGAAGCCGAACAGGCTGCTCAGGCGCTCCCAGGAGGAGGCGATCCGGCCGATGAAGTCGCGCTCGGACCGCGCGAGCGCGTCCTGCAGCTGACGTCGGAGCTCCTCGTCGGCCACGCTGAGGTAGGTCGCCTGCAGGGCGAGGTACGTCCGCCATTCAGTCGAACCGATCATCGTCTCGAAGTCGCGGAGCGACCCGCGCCGGAGCAGCTCGAGCAGCAGGTCGAGACGGAGCTCCGGGGTGGAGAGCGAGTCCAGGTGCTCGAGCACGTACGCGCGGATCGAGGCCATCGCGGTGACCTCGCCCGTGAGGGCCGCCGGCGTGGCTGCCTTCGCGAGCTCCTTCAGCAGGTCGGCGAAGAACAGGTCCTTGTAGGGCCACCGGCGGTAGGCGGCGCTTCGTGAGACGCGCGCGTCGCGGATCACGTCCTCGAAGCTCAGGTGCTCGAGGCTGACGGTGAGCCCGGCTTCGTTGACCAGAGCGACCGCGGTCAGGAGCATCCGCTGCTCCGTCTCGACGTCCGACAGGCGGCGTCGACGACCCGTGAGGCCCGTCGGTGGTTGCGGTGCCTGGCGTCTGTCGCTATCGTGGTATTGAGACATCATATCCCAAGTACGGTATGCTGGATCCTGAGTCGCAGCACGGCGACGAGGGTAGCAGCCGGGTGGCCCGGAGGGAAGCATGACCTCGCGTCCCGAGCGATGGATGTATCGCAGCGAACGGTGGATGTACGGCAGCGGCCACCCGAACCGGCTGGCCTGGGTGCTCAATCGCGCCTGGGGGATCGTCGGCGCGATTGGGTTCGGGCGCGGTCGGTTGGTCACGCTCGAGGTCCGTGGCCGCAGGACGGGGCGACTGATCTCGTACCCGCTGATCGTCGCCGACCACGGCGGCGAGCGCTACCTGGTGGCCATGCTCGGAGAGCGCGCCCAGTGGGTGGCGAACGTGCGGGCGGCCGGTGGCGACGCCGTCCTCCGCCACGGCCGCCGGGAGGCCGTCCACCTCGACGAGGTCGGCCCGGAGCTGCGCGGGCCGATCCTCCGACGCCACCTGGAGGTCGCGCCCGCGGCCCGCTCGTTCGTCCCCGTCGATCGTCGAGCCCCGCTCGCGGACTTCGACGGCATCGCGGCCCGGTTCCCGGTCTTCCACATCGTTCCGTCCCCGGCCTGAGCGGCGCTTCGCGCGCCCCGAGCCGTCCCTCCCAGAGTGCAGGTGATCGCCATGACCTCGTTCGGACCCGCAGATGCCCGACCGCCCGGAGACGGCGCAGCCACCGCTCGATCGGGCGGGGCCGCCCCGTCCCTCGGCTCGGCGCGCGCCGGATGGACCGTCAGCCGGATCGGCATCGCGGTCGCGGGGGCCGTGCTGGTGCTCCTCGCCCTCGCGCTCCTCGTGGTCGGCGCCGCCGCGCTGTACGTGGACACGGCGGGGCGCGACAGCGGGTACGTGCCTCTCGACTCGGAGACGCTCAGCACCGACGGCTATGCCCTCGTGGATCCGACGGTCGTGACCGACGAGGTCGGGACGGCAGGCGACGGGCTCCTGTCGCTCCTGGGAACGGCACGGATCCGGGCGACGCCGTCGAGCGGGACGGGTCCCGTCTTCGTGGGCATCGCGGACGGCGCGAGCGTCGCCGCGTACCTCCGGGGGTCGCGCACGCGACGGTCCGCGATACGCCCGCGGGGCCACGCTACGCGGCGCGGGACGGGATCGCACCGGCGAGCCGACCGGGAGAGGCAGGCATCTGGACAGCGCAGGCGAGCGGTGCAGGCAGCCAGGTCGTCACGGCGCCGGCGCGGGATCCCTGGACGCTGGTCGTCATGGGGGCCGAAGCGTCACGCCCGGTCGCGATCCGGCTCGACATCGCGGCCTCGCTGCCGGCGCTGCCGTGGATCGGCGTGGGTCTCCTCGTCGTCGGGGCGGTCTGCCTGGTTGGGGGCCTCCTGTTCGTGGTGGTGCCCGTCCGGCGCGCGAGGGGCTGAACCGCGGGACGGGACCGTGGGCCGGGCCGCGGGCGCGACCCCCGACAGCTGGCAGGCGTCGAACTCGGGGCCTCTTCCCGACCGCGATGTGTCGCACCGGGCGATCACGTCCGTTGACGCCGCCGCGGCGGCGGACGATAGTCGCTGCGACATGGTCGTGACGAACAGATCCATCGCTCGCTCCGGTGACCCGACGACCCGGGCCGAGGCAGGGCCGTTGAGCGCCCCGGAGGCTGCAGCCCGGATCGGCCGTCTCTTCCCCGAGGTCTACCGGCGGTATCACTGCGCGCAGCGGCTGTACCACGGCGCCGACCTGCCGGTCACGCGGCGGGGGCTCGAGACGCTTCGGCACCTGGCGTCCACCGGCCCTCTCACCGTCGGCGAACAGGCGGCACACCTCGGCCTGCGCCGCAACTCCGCCTCGGAGCTGCTCCAGCGGCTGGAGGCAAAGGGCCTTGTCACCCGGATCCGCGACGAACGAGACGAGCGGCGCGTCCTCGTCTGGCTGACGGCGTCGGGCCGCGAGGTCGTCGCCCGCATCGGCGAGGTTCTCGCGCCGGACCTGCTGGGCGAGGCGATGGCCGGGATGTCGCCGGAGGACAGGGCGACCGTGATCCGCGGATTCGAGCTCCTGATCTCGCACGAACCCGGCCGACCCGCCGAGATCCCCTCGGCGAAGGCCACAGCTGAAAGGACACATCGATGACCGTCGCCGCCTGCGAGTCCTGCGGCATGCCGCTCGCGACCGACTCCGACCACGCCCTGGCCGACCCGGACAGCCCGTACTGCCGGTACTGCGCGCCGGAAGGCACGCTGCCCCCGGCCGAGGAGCGGCTGGAGCGCTTCACGCAGTGGACGATGCGCCAGGAGGGCCTCTCGTACGATGCGGCCCGGGTCAAGGCCCTCGAGTACATGAAGACGATGCCGGCTTGGAAGGACGCCTTCCGCGGGTGACCCTCGAAGCCGGTCAGGCGTGCCCGAGCCGCCCGCGGGTGCGACGCCGAGCGCCACGCCCACGCCGAAGCCGATGAGGCCGCCCGACCGGATGACGAAGCGTGGGCGCTTCCCGACCAGCCGTACGGCAGGAACCTACGACTGCGTTACGAGCCGCCCGATGAGGACGCCGGCGAGCGCGGCGGCTCCTGCGATCGCCATGGTCTGGAGCGCCGCTCGCGGGACCGACTCGTGCCCGATCCGCCCCCGGGCGATGCCGAGCGCTGCCATGAGGGCGCCCGTCACGACGAGCGAGACGACCCGGGCGGTGTCGATATCGAAGAGCGCGAAGGGGATGACCGGGATGCTCGCCGCGACGAGGTCGGCGACGAACATCCAGAGCGCGTGGGTCCACGGCGACGTCTCTGCGCGGCGCGGCACGCTGAGCTCGAACGCCGCGACGTAGTCGAGGAGCGCCCCGGGGTTCCTCTCGAAGGCCGCCGTCACGCCCCGCGACTCGTCCTCGGTGAAGCCCGCCGCGCGCAGCTGGTCGGCGATGCGCTCGCGTGTCCCCGCCGGATCCGCGTCGATCCGACGCCGCGCCTGCTCGACGAGCGCCGCTGCACGACTCCGGTCCGAGTGCACGTCGAGATACGTGCCGGCCATCATCGAGACCGCCCCGGCGATCGCGCCGGTCGCGCCGGCGAGGAGGACGATCTGGCTGTCATCCGTGCTCGCGGCCACGCCGAACACGAGGCCGGCGACGGAGACGGCGCCGTCCTCCATCCCGAACGCGACATCCCCGATCGAAGTGATGAGCGACGCGCGGATGCGTCGAACGACGTCGAGTCCAGCGTGCACGACCGGGACGATCTCCGTGCTGCGAGGGCGACCAGTCTACCGGCGACCGGCGGCCGCCAGCAGGTAGAGGCTGTCCGCGGACACGAGCTCGGACCTGTCCACAGCCCGACGGTCGTGGCCGGCGCAACGCCGATGTCAAAGATGCTTGACTTCATGTTGGCTATCTTGTACATTGCTCATGTCGAACATCTTTGACATGGGGAAGGCCGATGGCATTCTTCGAGAGGAGCAACTGGGTCGCGATCATCGTCACGGTGCCGACCCTCATCATCTACGCGGTCCTGGTCGTGCCGCAGGTGCTTGGCAAGCCGATCGCCGAGGTCGCCTGGGTCCAGCCCATGGCCTTCACGATCGTCGGCTTCATCGTCGCGAACGTCCTGGGCAACGTCGCCGCCGCCGCCCTCAACAACAGGGAGGCGCCCAGGAGGGACCCGCGCGACACCGAGATCGACCAGTTCGGTGAGCGGGTCGGCAACTGGCTGATCATCGCCGGCGCATGCACCGCGCTCGTCCTGGCGATGGCCATGGCCGACCAGTTCTGGATCGCCAACGCGATCTTCCTCGGGGGCCTGGCCGGCACCCTGGCCAGCTCCATCACCAAGATCGCGGCCTATCACGGGCCGTTCCAGACATGGTGAAGCCGACGCTCGTCACGAACTCGATCCGGTCGCTGCGGTTCGCCAACGGCGAGATGACCCAGGCGGACCTGGCCGATCGAGTCGGGGTGACCCGCCAGACGATCATCGCCATCGAGCAGGGCAGGTACTCGCCGTCGCTCGAGGTCGCCTTCCAGATCGCGCGGGTCTTCGGGGTCGGCCTGGATGACGTCTTCCACTACCCGGACTCCAGGGAGAGAGCATGACCCGGATCGCCGCCCCAGCCACGCGCCCCGCGAAGATCGCCGGGCTTCTCTACGTGGTGGTCGCCATCTGCGCCGCTCTCACCTACGACTACGTGATCCCCCGGGTGTACCTGCCGCGCGACGCGGCCACAACCGCTCACACACCCAGGGGCGCACGCGATTAGTCCCTCGGATACCTCCTGGGAGGGATGACGCTCATCCCGCTGCGGGAAGACGCTGCCCGTGCAGACCACCGATGGGTGACAGCAGGGGCAGCCCGCTCGACATCACGTCCAGACGCTCGGACCGCATTCCGACCACCACACCGGAGAACAGGAGCACACCATGTCCGAAGCATCGAAGAAGTCACCGTCTCTGCCGCCGCGCTGGTTCATCCGCACGTTCTGGACGGTTCAGCGAGCTGTCCATTCGGTGACAGGCGGCCGGCTCGGCCTCCGGCGAGCGACGGCCGACCGCTGGGGCATGATGCGACTGCGGACGGTCGGACGCCGCTCCGGTGAGGAGCGAGTGGCCATCCTCGGCTACGTCGAGGACGGCCCCGACCTGGTCACGATGGCCATGAACGGCTGGGCCGATCCCGAGCCCGCCTGGTGGCTCAACCTGCAGGGTCATCCCGACGTGACCGTCGATCTGCCCGGTGGGTCGCGTGCCGTCCACGGGCGCGCCGCCGACCCGGACGAGCGGCCCCGCCTGTGGGCCCGGTGGGCCGCCTACGACAAGGATCTCGACGCCTTCGCCGCCCGGCGCTCGCGCGAGACCGCGGTCGTCATCCTGTCGCCCCGAGCCGGATAGGGGTCGTCACCGGCCTCAGGGGCTGGCCACATCGACGGGGCCTGTTCGGCCTGCCCAACGAGACGATAGGAGAGAGAAGGGGATGGATTCGAATCGAACGATCGCCGTCGCCCAAGGGGCGCCCGGCATGAGCGCGGATCGGAAGGCCGCCATCTGGATCGGCGTCCTGTACATCATCGGAACGGTTGTCCTGATCCTCAGCGCGGTCGTCACGAACGGGGTCCTGACAGGCCCCGCCTACATGGCCCAGGTCGCCGCGCAGCCGAACCGGCTGGCCCTCGGCGCCCTGCTCGTCCTGCTGGCGGGCTTCTCGATCGCCATGGTCCCGGTCGTGTTCTGGCCGGTCGGCAGGCGGTACAACGAGACGCTGGCCATGGGCTACGTCGTCTTCCGTGGCGCGCTCGAGGGGGTCCTCTACATCGTCCTCGCGCTCTGTTGGCTGCTGCTGAATGCGCTCAGCACGCAGCCGGACGCGGCGCCGCTTGCCGACTTCGTGCGCACGGCCCAGGTCGTGATCTCGGACCAGCTGATCGCCATCCCGTTCGCTCTCGGCGCGCTGATGTTCTCCTACCTCCTGTACCAGTCGCGGCTCGTGCCCCGATGGCTGTCGGTCTGGGGGCTCGTGGGGGCGGCGCTCTACCTCGTGCCGTCGCTCGGGAGCATGTTCGGCCTCTCGCTCGGCATCCTCATGGCCCCGACCGCCGTGCAGGAGATGGTCATGGCGGCCTGGCTGATCGCCAAGGGCTTCAGCCCAGCTGCACCCGCCGCCGACCCTGTGAGTGAGACATCGGGGCGGCAGGCCGCCGCTTCAGGCACCGCTTCGGCGGCCTAGACGTCTTGAGGACGTCTTTCTGCTGCGGCTGAGTCAAGTTTCATGAGGCGAGTCTGGCTCCGATCGCCCAGCGGTCGATGGCCAGCTCGAGCTCGTCGAAGGGACGGCGCAG
>JAKAJU010000012.1 GCA_021813655.1 Chloroflexota bacterium
TCGCCCGACCGACCGTCACATCGCCGACCCACACGGCCTGACCGGAGTCATTCATGCCTCGCCCCGCTCACCGCACCCTCACCAGCCCGCTCGCTCGTCGCGGGCGATTGGTTCACGGACTCTGAGCCGGACGCCGGCCCCGGCCACCTGTGCCCCCACCCCGCGATGTGGCCCGGCCGACCTGCCGGACGCGCGACGGGGAACGATCCGGTGCGCACGATCGTCATAGCCCCGCCGGCAACAGCCGTCGCGATCCGTACCGCCCGAGGCGCCACATGATCCGCCACGCTGCTCTTCTCTCGATCCTCGCCGTCGCCCTCGCGGGGTGCGCGAGCGCGGGATCTCCCTTGCCGGGGCTCGCGACGCCCTCGGGCGCGTCATCGTCCACGCCGGGGACGCTCCGCCTGGACGCGAGCGCGAACGGGACGACCGTGACGGTCGCGCCGGGAACGCCGATCGCCCTCGACCTCGCGTCCAACCCGACGACCGGCTACTCGTGGACGGTCACGACGACCCCGGATCGCACGCGGGTGTCGCTTGCCTCGCCGGTCGAAGGGACCTACGCCGCAACGCCCGTCGCCTCCGGCGTCGTGGGCTCCGGCGGGACGCAGTCGTGGTCCCTGCACGCGACGGGTGCGGGGACGACCTCGATCGCCCTCGCGTACGCGCGACCGTGGGAGTCGACGCCGCCCGTCGAGACGTTCAGCGTGACGTTCGTGGTGCAGTGAGCCCGGGGCCGCCGAGCCCCCGGTCGGCGGGCCCCATGGCCGGACACCCTGGAGGCGCGTGGCCGGGGCGCCCCGGGTCGCGGGTCAGGCCTTCGTGGTCCTGGGCCGCGGCACGAACCGGGCGCTCCCGGCGCTCGGCCGGAACGTGCTCTCGTGGCCGTCATCCCAGCGGACGCGGTAGCGCGTCCCGTACGGGGCCTCGATGACCTCCATGACCTCGCCTTCGCGCGCGGCTTGGCCCACCTTCTCCGACTCGACGACGATCCGGTCGCCCACCTTGCCCGACATCGGCCACCTCCCGGCGCATCCGAGGAGCGAGCCGACCCACGGCCCCTCCGCCTCGAGCATCCACCCGTCTGCCGGCCGCCGGTAGTGGCGGTGGTCACGAACGGAGGGCGCCGCCCGAGGGGTGGTCATCGGAGCGGCGGCGTCGCCGCCGCGGGGTTGGCGAGACCCTCGACGACCTCGACGCCCGCGAGGGTCAGGAGGATGGACGGCGGCGCGATGACCTTCCAGGATCGGCTCCCGCCCCCGAGCACGATGCGCTCGCGCTCCATCACCGCAGCGTCCACGAGGACCGGCAGCCCGTCCGGCAGTCCGAACGCCGTGACGCCGCCGATCTCGTGGCCGGTGAGCTCGCGGGTCTCGTCCGGTGACGCGAAGGACGCCTTGCGCGTCCCGAGGCGCGTCCGCACGGCGCGATTGACGTCCAGCCGATGGGTCGCGAGGACGACGCAGGCCGCGTAGACGGGCGGTGCGCTCTTCCCGACGACGAGGATCGTGTTCGCCGAGTCCGCGAGCGCGAAGCCGTACGCGGCGCAGAACGCCGCGGTGTCCGCGAGCTCCGGGTCGCACGCGAAGAGCTCGTGCTCGCCTCGGCCGGCCAGGGACGCCTCGAGCGCATCGCGTGCGGGATCAGCGCTCATCGGCCTCCTCCGAGCGCCCCGCGGACCCACCGGCGCCCGCAGCGCCGTCATCGCCGGCCCCCAGCGCTCTCCGGACGGCCGGCGCGACCTCCGTCCCCAGGAGCTCGATCGATCGCATGACCTTCGCGTGCGGGAGTCCGGCACCGAAGATCTGGAGCAGGAACCGGTCGTGCCCGAAGATCGAGTGCTGGAACAGGATCTTCTCCACGACCTCCTGGGGGCTGCCGACGAAGTCGGCGCCGTGCAGCCCACGCGAGGCCTCGAACCCGGCACGATCCATCGGCGCGAACCCGCGCTCCCGGGCGATCCGGTTCATCACGGTCGCGAGGGGTGGGAACGCGTCGTCCGCGGCCTGCTGGGATGTCTCCGCGACGAAGCCGTGCGAGTTGATGCTCACCGGCGGGACGGCCGCATGGCCGGCCGCCGTGGCGGCGTCGCGGTGCAGCTCGATGAGGGGGGCGAACCGTTCCGGGAGTCCACCGATGATCGCGACCGCCATCGGGAGCCCCAGTGTCCCGGCCCGAACGGCGGACCGCGGCGTCCCACCCACGGCGACCCAGATCGGCAGCGGGTCCTGGACGGGCCGCGGGTAGACGCCGCGGTCGTCGATGGGCGCACGGAACCGTCCGTCCCAGCTCACCCGCTCGGACGCGCGCACGCGGAGCAGGAGATCGAGCTTCTCCTCGAAGAGGGGATCGTAGTCCCGGAGGTCGAAGCCGAAGAGCGGGAACGATTCGATGAACGATCCCCGACCGACCATGATCTCCGCCCGACCGCCCGAGATCAGGTCGAGCGTCGCGAACTCCTGGAAGACGCGCACGGGATCGTCCGAGCTGATGACGCTCACCGCGCTCGTGAGGCGGATCGCCGTCGTCCGCGCCGCCGCGGCCGCGAGGACGACGGCGGGCGCGGAGACCACGAAGTCCGGCCGGTGATGCTCGCCGACACCGAAGACGTCGAGTCCGACCTGGTCGGCAAGCACGATCTCCTCGAGGAGGTCCGTGAGGCGTCGCCGATGCTCCGGACCCGCGATCGCGGGGTCCGGACCGAGCTCGCCGAAGGTGTAGACGCCGATCTCCATCGAGCGAAGTATGGCGGGCACGGGGCGAGGGCGCGGCTCCGGAGGGCCATCGCGCGCGGGGACGGTGCGTGGCGCCCGGCCGCGTGCGCCGCGGACGTTGCACGCCGGGATTCACCGGTTGTAGAATTCAACGCGCGGTGACTTCCAGCGCAGGATCGCAGTCGCGGAGCAGACCACGTGAAAGGCGGCGCGTGATGCCCACCGATGCAATGAGCCCCGGCGGGGGAGCCCCCGCCATCCGGGCCGTCGGGCTCGCGAAGAGGTTCGGGCTCATCCGGGCCGTCGACGACGTGACGTTCGACCTGGTGTCAGGGCGGATCTACGGCCTCCTCGGCCCGAACGGATCCGGGAAGACGACCCTCATCAGGCTCCTCGCGGGCCTCACGCATGCGACCGCCGGGCACGCGGAAGTGCTCGGGGCGACGATGCCGTCGCGCACGACGCTCGAGCGGATCGGGTACATGACGCAGAGCGACGGCGTCTATCCGGCGCTCTCGGTCGAGGAGAACGCGCGGTTCTTCGCGTCGATGTACGGCGTCTCGGCCGACGGCGCCGTCGAGGAGTCGCTCGCCCTCGTCGAGCTCGCGGACCGCCGACGCTCGCTCACCGGGACGCTCTCGGGCGGCCAGCGCAGGCGCCTCTCGCTCGCGTGCGCGGTCATCCACCGGCCGCCCGTCCTCTTCCTCGACGAGCCGACGGTCGGCGTGGACCCGCTCCTCCGGGTCCAGTTCTGGAGCTACTTCCGGTCGCTCGCCGACGGCGGGGCGACGATCGTCGTCTCGAGCCACGTGATGGACGAGGCCGACCGCTGCGACGAGCTCCTCTTCGTGCGGGCCGGCAAGATCATCGCCCGCGGGTCGAGCCGCGAGCTGCGGGACCGGGCCGGGACGACCGACCTCGAGCAGGCATTCCTCCGGTTCGCCGGGGACGCGGAGGCCGCGCGATGAGCCGCCGCCGGACCATCGCGCTCTTCAGGCGCGTCGCCCAGGAGATCCGCCGCGACCGACCGTCGATCGCCCTCCTCTTCATCGCGCCGATCGTGATCACCGGTCTCGTGACCTTCATCCTCCGCGAGGGCCAGACGCCCCAGGTCGACGCCGTCATCGTGAACATGGCCGCGACACCGGGGTCGGTCTACACCTCCGCGCTCACGACCGCGCTCGAAGCAGAGGGCGCCACCGTCACGACGGCACCCGACGTGGTGACGGCGGAGTCGATGGTCGCCGATCACACCGCGACGGTCGTCATCGTCCTGCCGGCGGGGCTCGGCCAGCGCGGGGCGCCGACGATCACGGTCATCACGAACGGGATGGATCCATCGGGCGAGGGGAGCCAGGTGGCCGCCGCGTCGAAGGCCCTCGTCTCGGTCGCGTCGTCGATCACGGGCATCAC
The DNA here is from genome assembly GCA_021813655.1 of Chloroflexota bacterium. Classification (GTDB taxonomy): domain Bacteria; phylum Chloroflexota; class Limnocylindria; order Limnocylindrales; family CSP1-4; genus CAIYQJ01. The sequence goes on from JAKAJU010000012.1 coordinate 4,128, forward strand.
CCCCCCGACGATCGTGCACGAGACCGTGTATGGGACGCCATCGTCCGACCCGATCACGAACTTCGCGCCCGCGCTCGTCGCCTTCTTCGCGTACTTCTTCGTCTACATCCTCACCGGGGTCAGCTTCCTCCGGGAGCGGACGGGCGGGACCCTCGAGCGGCTCATGGCGACGCCGGTGACACGCGGCGAGATCGTGGGCGGCTACACGCTCGGGTTCGGCGTCTTCGCGATGATCCAGGTCGCGCTGATCATGACGTGGGTGCTCGGGACGATCCGCGTCCCGTCGATCGGGCCGATCCCCGAGTTCTCGGTCGGCCTCGGGATCTCCGTGGCGGGCAACCCGCTTCTCGCGTACGTCGTCGTCATCCTCGCCGCGATGGGTGCCGTCAGCCTCGGGATCTTCCTCTCGACGTTCGCCCGGACGGAGCTCCAGGTCATCCAGTTCATCCCGATCGTCATCGTCCCGCAGTTCCTCCTGTCGGGCGTGCTCTTCCCGGTCGCCACCCTGCCGGAGCTCCTCCAGCCGCTGTCGTTCGTGATGCCGCTCTCCTACGCGGTGGACGGCCTGCGCCAGGTCTTCATCCGCGGGGCGGACCTGTCCGTGACGGCGCTCCAGGTCGACCTGCTCGTGCTCACCGGATTCGCCATCCTCTTCGCGGTCGTCGCGTCGCGGACCATCCGCCGGGACGTCGCATGACGACGGGGGACCGCCCGGGGACGGCGGGTGATCCGGACGACGGCTGGGCGGCGTGGGCGACCCGGCCGCATGCTCCGGCCGCCCCGAATGCTCCCCGGCAGACGGCGGCAGCCGAGGCGCCGCAGGCTCCGGCCGCGGCGGCAGCCGGGGCGCGGCGACTCCCCGCGCGTCGAGCGCAGCCACCGTCGTCCCGGCGTGGCGTCGTCCCCGGGACGCAGGGCCGGACCGGACGTCGGCCGGGCAGCGAAGACACCCGCGGGCGGATCCTGGCCGCCGCCCGGACCTCCTTCGGCGAGCACGGATTCGACGGGACGACGGTCCGCGGCATCGCAGCGGCCGCCGGCGTGGACCCCGCGCTCGTCCACCACTACTTCGGGTCGAAGCAACAGCTCTTCGTCGCGGCGATGGAGATCCCGGTGGACTTCGACGCGGTCGCAGCCGCGGTCATGGCCGGCCCGCCCGACGAGATCGGCGTGCGCTTCGTCCGGTACGTCCTCCAGCTGTGGGAGACTCCGGCGATGCGCGGGCTCATTCTGGGGCTCGTCCGGTCGGCGTCGACCGACGAGGTCGCCGCGGCGATGCTCCGTCGCGTACTCGCGGAGGGGCCGTTCTTCGTCCTCACGCGCGCGATCGACCTGCCGGACGCGCCACTGCGCGCGACGCTCGTCGGGACCCAGGTCGTCGGCCTCGCGATGGCGCGCTATATCGTCCAGGTGGAGCCGCTCGCGTCCGCCGACGTGGAGACCGTCGCGAAGGCCGTCGGACCGTCGATCCAGCGATACCTCGTGGGCGACCTCGGCGCAGCCTGAGGCGGGCGCACAGCGCGCTCGTGCCGTCCTCGACCGACCAACCGGCCGCCAGCGCGTCAGCGCCCTCCGGTCCGGACGCGCATGCCGTCGCGGTAGACGAGCAACCCGCCGAGGTGGTCGCCCACGATGAGCAGCCCGAGCCCGACGAGCGAAGCGACGAGGCAGGCGAACGACGCCGGGGACGCGACGTCACCCGCGCGCAGCGCCAGCGAGATCGCGAACGCGACGAGAGCGGCGGCCTGGACGAGGAGATGCCGCGTGACGCGGGTCCGGCGAGGACCCGCGATCATCTCGAGCCAGTCGAGGAGCCCGGTGGCTGCCGCCGCCACGCCCCCGAGGAGGCCGACGACGAGGAGGGCAGCGGCCGCCCGTGCGAGACCGAGCGATGGGTCCGCCCGATCGAGCAGGTCGAAGAGGAGGCTCGCCGGCAGGAGCGCCGCCGGGAAGTGGACCACGAGGGCGTGCGACGGGACATGAAGCGGCTCGCCCCGGAGCGCCGGCTTCACCCGCGCCCAGGCCGACGGCCGGGGACCGACCCGACCGCCCGTCGCGCCCGCGCCCGACGCGCCCGCACCAGACGCGCCCGCGCCCGACG
>JAKAJU010000006.1 GCA_021813655.1 Chloroflexota bacterium
CTGCGCCGCATCGCCGCGATCGCCCTGACAGTCCGCTCCCAGACCCGCGCGACCGCGGCCGTCGCGCCGGACGCGGACCTCGTCCACGGGATGGCGTACATGGGGATCCCGGTGGCGCTCGCCGTCGCGAAGCGGCGCGGCGCGCGCGTCGTCTACGACGCCCGGGACATCTACGTCGACGCCGGGAACCTCGCGCGGCTGCCGGGCCCGATGCGGTCGATCGTCGCGGGACGCGAGCGCCGATGGGCGCGCGCCGCCGACCGCGTCGTGACGGTCAACCGACCGTACGCGGAGGTGATGGCCGAGCGCTGGTCGCTGCCGCTGCCGGTCATCGCGATGAACTGCGCGTACCGCCAGGCGCCCACGGACCCGCCGGAGCGCCGCTTCCACGAGCGCCTCGGGCTGCCCGTCGGGGCGCGCGTCGTCCTCTACCAGGGCGGGTTCTCACCGGGGCGGGGGATCGAGCAGCTCGTGGCCGCGATCCCGTCGATCCCCGATGCCGTGCTCGTCCTCCTCGGCTACGGCGTCCTGCAGCCCGAGATCGAGCGGCTCGCGGCGGACCCGGCTCTCGCCGATCCGCGCCTCGGGCGCCTCGTGCGCGTCCTTCCTGCCGTCCCCCCCGACGCGCTGCTCGGCTGGGTGGCGGCCGCGGACGTCGTCGCGATGCCGATCCAGCCGTCGACGCTCAATCACCGGCTGACGACCCCGAACAAGCTCTTCGAGGCGATGGCTGTCGGCGTCCCCGTCGTTGCGAGCGACCTGCCGGGGATGGCCCCGATCGTCCGCGAGACCGGGTGCGGCGTCGTCTGCGACCCGACCGACCCGGCGGCGGTCGCCGGCGCGATCCGCGAGATCCTCGACGCGCCGGCCGACGAGCGCCGGGCGTACCGGGAGCGGGCGCTGGCCGCCGCCCACGCCACCTACTGCTGGGAGCATCAGGCCGACGTGCTGCTCGCCGAGTACGGCAGGCTTACCGGGAGGCCGTGGTGAGCGGCGCGGCGGCACGGGGCGCGGCCGGGAGGCGCGGCGTGCCGACGCGAGGGGTGGGTCGTTCCCGGACTGCCGTGCCGGGGGCCTGCCCCGATCAGCTCGCGGCGGCGATCTTCTCCGACTTCACGGCCCGAGCGCCGCGCCGCGCGATGTGGGCCAGAACGCTCCCCGAGCCGACAGGGCCGGTTTCGCCGTTCGCGCCGTGCCAGTCCAGGCAGAGCAGCCGGGCCGGGATCCCCCGGTCCAGCTGGGCGAGGACGGAAGGCCAGGCCTCCAGGGTGGAGCTGAACCGCCCCACGACCTTGTTGGACGGGATGATCCGGAGCGAGTACTCGACCGCACCATCCACGGCGATCTCGAGGCCCTGGCCCGGTCTGGGGGCGTATCTCCCGATCTGGGCTCTCGACCAGTCCCACTCGAACTCGTCTTCGCCCGAATCGAGGTCATCGTCGTTCGTAGGCATGTCGATCGCGCTTCGTGGCGCGCCATGCGGAGATGATCCGCGGGCGTTGCCCGCGGTCGGAGGTTATCCGGATTCGCCGCAAACGACTCAGGGCCGTTCCGGCTGGCCGAGGAGGCCCGGAACGGAGATCCCGTCGGCGAGCCGGTCCCACCAGATGCCCGCACCGCCTTCCACGAGCCGCAGGTCCGCACGCGCGATGGGCGTCGCCGCAGCCAGCCAGTCGAACCACGCGACGGGCACCCCGATCTCCCGGCCGTCCTCCAGCGAGACCCAGAGCCGGTCGCGCTCGACGCGGGCGGCCAGCGCGCGCGGGCGGGCGAGCGACGGGCTATGCGTCGAAGAACTCATGCCACTGCCTCAGGATCTCTCCGCGGTGTGCGACCACGAGCCGGCGGATGCGCTCGACCTCGCGGGGAGTGTAGCCCCAGGCTTCGCGCAGCGACACCGGCGCGAGCCAAAAGGACGCCGATCCGCCTCCCGACACGACATGGACGTGCGGTGGTTCGCCCGTGTGCCTGTTCTCGTTGGAGTAGAAGAAGAACCGGTAGGGCCCGAACCGGTGCACGACGGGCATGTCCTGCGCCTCGATCGACTGCCGACGGGTCGAGCCCATCGTGGCGGCCCTCGCTTTGCGCCCGCTCACGTCGCCGTTGACCGGGAGATGACGTGATCTCTGGCTGCCCTCCCCGTCGGGCCGTCCTCCTCGTCGCGAACACCGCCGCGCCGTACTCCCGGAGCCTTCGCGTGGCACGCAGCCTCGCGGCGGCAGGCTGGGAGGTCGAGATCGCGGCCGTCGCGGGTCCCGACGTCGCGCGCGAGGAGCGCGACGCGCGTGACCCATCGATCGTCACCCGCCGCTACGCCCCCAGCGGCGTGTTCCGCGCCTGGAGCACGGCGGACGCGACGACGATGCGCGGGCCGCTCGCCCGGTTCGGCCGGCCCGGCCGCTGGCTCGACTCGGGGCTCAAGGCCCTCCTCTGGCCGCTCGCCGTCCGCGGCTGGTGGCGGACCCTGCGCCGCGACCTCCCGCCCGCCGACCTCTACCACGCCTTCGGGATCCTTGCCGTCCCCATCGCCCTGGGGCTGGCGCCGAGGGCCCGTCGTACGGGGCGGGCCGGTCGCGTCGTCTACGACGTCATCGACGTCATCCTCGAGTCGAACAACTACGCCCGGGCCCCGCGCCCGCTCCGCGCCTGGTACCGCCGGCGCGAGCGCGGCTGGGCGCGACGCGCGGACGCGATCGTCACCGTGAACGACCCCATCGCTGCCCACCTCGCCCACGCGTGGCACCTGCGGATCCCGCCGACCGTCCTCCTCAACTGCCAGCCGCGCTGGGATCCGCCCGACCCGCGCCCCGACCTCATCCGTGCGGCTGCCGGCCTCCCCGCGGACCGCCGTGTCGTGCTCTTCCTCGGCCGGCTGGGGCGGGAGCGCGGCCTCGAGGAGGCGGCCGAGGCCATCCTCCGCGTGGACGACACTGCGCTCGTCATGCTCGGGTTCGGACCGTGGGCGGACCGCCTGCGCGAGCGCGACCGCGACCCGAGGTACGCCGGCCGGCACGTCACCCTGCCGGCCGTCCCGCCCGACGACGTCCCGGCCTGGACCGCGTCCGCCGACGTCTCGATCGTGGCCGTCCCCGCGAACTCGCTCAACCAGCGTCTCTCCACGCCGAACAAGTTCTGGGAGACCCTCACCGCGGGCACGCCCGTGGTCGTGGGGCGGGACCTCGAGGTGATGCGCGCGATCGTCGAGGAGCACGGCCTGGGCGCCGTCGCGGACCCAGCCGACCCGGAGGACCTCGCGCGGGCCCTGCGAGCGCTGCTCGACGCCCCGGCCGACGAACGGGCGACCATGCGCGCCCGCTGCCTGGCCGTCACCCGCGACCGCTACAGCTGGGAGGTCGCGGTCGAGCCCTACCTCGCGCTCGTGGAGCGGCTCGTCCCGCCGCGCTGAGCCGCGCGGCGTGCGAGACTCGTCTCATGGTGCTCTTCCGGTACGGCGCGGACGTCCTCGAGCGCTTCCCCGCGGTCGTCGGCGGCGTCATGCACGCGACCGGCGTCCGCAACGGCCCGCCGTCGCCCCGGCTCGCCGCGGCCTTCGCCGACGAGACGCTCGCGGTCCGCACACGGATCGGCGCGACGCCCTTGAGCGAGCTGCCCACCCTCGCGGCCTGGCGCAAGGTGTTCCGGGGCTTCGGCGTCGATCCGACCCAGTACCGCTGCGCGGCCGAGGCGCTCCTGAGACGTCTGGTGAAGCAGGGAGACCTCCCGTCGATCGGGACGCTCGTTGACCTCGCGAACCTGGTGAGCATCCGGTACGCGCTCCCGGTCGCGGTCTTCGACGTGCGCGGCATCGCAGGGGGCACGGTCGTCCGGTTCGCCCGGGGCGACGAGCGCTGGGCCGACCTCGGCGCAAGCGAGGCCGAGCACCCCGAACCCGGCGAGGTGATCTTCGTCGACCAGGTGGACGTCGTGAGCGCCCGCCGCTGGTGCTGGCGACAGAGCAGCGGGAGCGCCGCTCGAGGGGACACGACCGAGATCCTCGTCACCGTCGAGGGCCATCACTCGACGGCCGAGGAGGATGTGACCCGGGCGCTCGCCGATCTCGAGCGGCTCCTCGTCGCGCACGCGGCACCGACCACGCTCCGGACCGCCGTTCTGACCGCCAGCGGATCCGCGTTCGGGTAGGGGCATCGCCAGGCGCCCCAGCCCTGGAGGGCGCCCCTGATCCCTTCGGTCTACCGGCCGAGCTTCGGGGCCTCGCCCCCGTAGCGTCGGATCTGCTCGAGCTTCTCGCGCTTCGCCTGCTCCGCGTGGTCGAGGTGGATCGCGACCACCTCCTCCGGCTCGCCCTGCGCGATGACCTTGCCGCGCTCGATGAGCATGGCGCGGTTGCAGAACTCGGTGACCCAGCCCATGTCGTGCGTGACGAGGACGATCGCCTTCGCCGACCGGACGAGCTCGAGGATCCGCGCCTTGCTCTTCGCCCGGAAGATCGCGTCGCCGGTCGCGAGGACCTCGTCGAGGAGGAGGACGTCGGGATCGACCGAGGTGGCGATCGAGAACCCGAGGCGGGCGCGCATGCCCGAGGAGTACGTCTTGATCGGCGCGTCGATGAACTCGCCGAGGTCAGCGAACTCGACGATCGGCTCGAGGCGCTCGAGGACGTCCCGATGCTCGAGGCCGAGGAATGCGCCCGCGAGGAGGATGTTCTCGCGGCCCGTGAGCTCCTGGTCGAAGCCCGCGCCGAGGGTCAGGAGGCTGCTCACCTGCCCGCGGACGATCACCCCGCCCTCGGACGGCGTGAGGATCCCGGCGAGCACCTGGAGGAGCGTGCTCTTGCCGGCCCCGTTCGGGCCGATGACGGCGAGCGACTCGCCCTGGACAAGGTCGAAGTCCACGTTCCGAAGAGCCCAGAAGTCCTTGGGCCCGTCCTTCTTCCGGAGGAGGTTGATGAACGTGCTGCGGAGCGTGTTCTTCTTCGTCAGCCGCAGGCTGTAGCGCACGCCGAGGTCGCGCACCGTGATGACGCTCGGGAGGTCCTCCGTGCGGTCGGGCGCGGGGGGCGCCGTTGCGGTCGGGAGGCCGTCGAACCCGACGGCCCCGGTCGTGGCGGGTGCCGTCACCTCACAGCACCTTCGCGAACGCCGGCTCGAGGCGCTTGAAGCCCCACGTGGCGAGGCAGCAGATGAGGAACGAGACGACGAGGAGGCCGGCGAGATGGCCCCAGAGGGGCGCGGTCCCGTTGTAGATGACGTTCCGGTAGCTCTCGAAGAGGATCGTGAACGGGTTCAAGTCGAAGATCGCCGCGATCGTCGGGTTCTTCACGCCGAGGCTCTCGATCTGCTTCGCCGAATAGAGGGCCGGCGACAGGTAGAACCAGAGGCGGAGGAGGTGTCGGATCGCGTTGCCGAGGTCGCGGTAGAAGACGTTCACGGCGGAGACCGCGGTCGCCATCCCGATCGAGAAGACGAGCTGGACGAACGCGACCACCGGGATGAGCAGCAGCCAGGCGGTGATCCGGTCGCTGTAGAAGAGGACGAGCAGCGCGGCGAGCGGGATGAGGCCGAACGCGAAGCTCGCGACGCCGGAGAAGACCGACGCGACGGGGAGGACGAGCTTCGGGAAGTGGAGCTGCTTGATGAGCCGCTCCTGGCCCGTCACCGACCCGACGGCATCGCTCATCGTCGCGGTGAACCACTTCCAGGGCAGGATCGCCGCGAAGATGAAGAGCGGGTAGTCCGGCTGCGGCTTCGCCGTGATGACCGTCACGAGGATGACGTAGACGGCCATGAGCATGAGCGGGTCGATGACCCACCAGACATTCCCGAGGATCGTGTCCGCGCCCTTCTTCTTCATGTCCGCCTGGACGAGGTAGCGGATGAGGCGGCGGCGCGACCAGATCTCGCGGAAGCCCTCCCCGATCAACCCGATCGTGTTCGGGCGCTCGGAGGTGCTCCGGTAGGCGGGGGCGGCGGCCTTCTGCGAGGCCTTGGGTGCGGAAGCCATGGGCGGTGCGTACGGTAGCACGGCACCGCCGACGGGGCGCCGCGCACGACGGGGCGCCGCGCACGACGGGGCGCCGCGCACGACGGGGCGCCGCGCACGACGGGGCGCCGCGCACGACGGGGCGC
>JAKAJU010000143.1 GCA_021813655.1 Chloroflexota bacterium
CCTCCGGTGGACGAACCGGGACCCCCAGGCGGAGATCCCTGCGGCAGGTGACGATGAGAGGACTGGCGCGGTCCACCGCGCGACGCAGCCGGTCGTCGCGGCAGGCGCGAGCGGCGGGCCGGCCGAGGCCGCCTCGACGAGGCCGAGGAGGAGCCGGCACGACTGTCTATGCCTCCCCGATGGATCGGCGCACGACACGGGTCGCGCCGACGACCCACACCACCACCGCGGCAACGGCCGCCGCGAGCGCGCCGGGACCACCGAGGGTACCGACGACGAGGAACGCGACGAGGGGGGACAGGGAGACCACGAGCGCCACGGGGGCGCCCGGCTCCTTGTCTCGCCGGATCACGAGGCGTCCCGGTTCGTCCCGGACGGGGGCCCGACGGTCGTCGATGACCCGGATCCGGCCGCGGTACCGGCCCATGCCACAGGTGAAGCGGACGTCCCCTGGCCGCTGCCCGGGGAGCTCCACGGTCGTCGTGCCGGTCGGGGCGATGCGACGGTCGATCCGCGGCGACGAGAAGGCGACGCGCTCCGAGCACGGATCGTCGTCTTCGCGGTGGAAGGCCAGACGGATGGGGATGCCGGCGGCAGCCTCGATCAGCGCCGGATGGTAGCCGCGGCTGACGATGACGTCGACGACCTGGAAACCCGACGGATCGAGCCGTGTCCGGGTCGCGAGGTTCCACATGCCCGCAGTCCAGCAGATGGACCTGAGCGGGCGATGAGCGCCGGGTAACGCGCCGCTGAGAGGGAGGCACGCGGGATCCCCGGGGCGGCTTCTCAGGCAGCTCTCACCACGCACTCACCCGTGGCTCATCCGCGGCGGGGAACATGGAGCCGCCCACGGGGCGGATCGGAGCCGACATGAAGCTCATCGTCGGTGTGGTGGTCGCGGTCGTACTGGTCATCGCGGTGGTCGCGGCGACCGGCGCTCTCGGTCCACGACCCGGATCGTCGTATCGGTCGGCGACCGTGACCCTCGAGGATCTCCGTTTCACGCCCAATCGGATCGACGCGAAGGTGGGTGTGCCGATCACCGTCCGGATCGCCTACCGAGGGACCGAGCGACACGACCTGAACTTCCCGTCGCTCCACATGGCCAGACTGGAGGGCATCGAGGCGATCCTCGAGCCCGGCGAGTCGAGCACGGTGACGCTGACGTTCGACCCTGCGGGCACGCACACCTTCATCTGCACGTTGCCGGGCCATGCGGCGGCCGGCATGACGGGCGCCGTCTATGTGACGTCGTGATGGCCGGCACCGAGGAGACGGCGTGCCCCTGCTGCTGCCCCGACACACCCCGGACGGGAGCCCCTCCGCCCTGGTCTCAGACCGAAAGGACCGTTCCGTGACCCGACGCCACTCCAGCTTCAAGAGGGGGCCCCGGCCCGCGTCGGCGTCCGCCGGCTCCGCACCCCGCCATGAGAGACGTCTACCGAGCAAGCTGCTGCGGATCGTCGTCTTCGGCGGTCTCGCGGTGCTCATCGGTGCCGCCGCGATCGCCCTGGTGGTGATCCGGCTCACGCCGCCCGCGCCCACCGATCCGGCCGCGCTGCAGGTGCGCGCGAGCATGGACGGCTTCACCCCACCGGCTCTTGCGGTCAAGGCCGGCCGGGTGATCAAGATCGAGCTCGCGAGCACGGACACGTCGATGCACAGCGACGGCGGCGGTTGGCATGAGCTCGCCATCGACGCACTCGGCGTCGACTGGAAGGTCGGTCCGGAGAGCAGCAGGGTCTTCGAGCTCCCGGCCTCGACCCCGCCGGGGACCTACGCCTGGTACTGCGACATCTGCTGCGGCGGCAAGGAGAACCCTTCCATGCAGGGCACGTTGACGGTGTCGGCGTGATGCGGGCCATGAGTGCGAGCGTCGCCTCCCGCCCGAGGCTGCTCGTACTCGCTGCCGCAGTGATCGCCGGTGCGTCCGCAGCGGCCATCATCGCGACGGGCCGGCCGGATGCGTCCCATCAGGCGCTCTCCGATCTGTCCGTTCCGGCGATCGTGACGGCAGGCTTCCTCGACGGGTTCAACCCGTGCGCTTTCGGGGTGCTCATCCTCTTCGCGACCTTCGCCCTCGGCCTCGCCGCCCAGCAGTCGAACGCCTCCGTCACGACCACGGGCGTGACGGACCCCCGTGCCGCGAGCAGGACCGTGCTCGGGCTGGGCGCGTTCTTCGTCAGCGGCGTGTTCGTCACGTACTTCCTGCTCGGGCTCGGGCTCCTGACCGCGCTCGCATCGATCACGGGGTTCGGCGGGAACCATCTGCCGAGCCGGATCGCCGCGCTCGTCGCGATCGCCCTCGGCATCTGGATGATCCGCGACGTCCTTCTGCCCGACGCGCGCATGAAGCTCGAGGCGCCTCACGCGCTGCACGCGCGCATGCGCGGCTGGGCCCGAACGAGTTCACCTCCCGTGCTCTTCGGCGGCGGCGTGCTCATCGGGCTGTGCACCGTGCCCTGCAGTGGCGCCGTGTACCTGGGGATCGTCGCACTCCTGGGCGCGAGCGGAACGGTGGCTGCCGGCCTCGGCGGGCTCGCCCTGTACAACCTGGCCTACATCACCCCCCTCGTCGCGCTGCTCGTTCTGGCCAGTCGCCCGGGGTTGATCCGCGCCGTCAACCGCTGGCACCTCGCCCACGCTGTTGGGACGAAGATGGTCCTCGCCGCGGTGGTCCTCGTCCTCGGGTTCACGATCCTCCTGACGGTCTAGCCGGTCGCATCCGAGCCCCTCGGCCAGGGACTCGGCGCCCGAGGGACCCAGGACGATCGCGACGCTGGATCGTCACGACCGCGACAGCCTTCCGGATGGAGCTGCCCCCCGAGACCGCACGCCACCCGTGATGGGCGGTCTCGACGCGGAATCCGTGACGCCCCGCGACCTCCGGGATCGACGGGAAGGGACCGGACGGCGCGGCGACTCCCTGGAAGTCGAACACGTGGAGCCACAGGGTGAGCGGCTGGTTTCACACCGACACGGTCTCGAGCAGACGCATCCAGAAGAGGTCGCGCCCACCGTCCCCACGACTGAAGGCGAAGCCGGGCTCGGTCGGCAGCATCGGAGGGTTGGCCACGACGGACGGCAGCGGAGGGAGGTCGATCTCGAAGGCGCTGCCCGCGACGACCCGGATCCTCTCGTCGACACCGAGAGCGCGGGCCGCGCGCTCGGCAGCGCGGCACCGGGCTGTCGAGACGTCGACGCCGACGACGTCAACGTCGGGCCGCGAGGCGAGGACGGCGATGAGATGGCCCCGGACCCGCACAGCCCACGCCGAGGAGGGGCCCGGGCGGCGCCACATCCGAGACCACCTCCGCAAGGGTCCTGGCGTCGTCGCGCCGGCCCGCGCAGCACGTCGGCTCTCGTACCCAGGGGACGCCCCCCGGCCCACCGCGGTGCCCCTCGCCCGCCACCGGTGCTCCGGCGTGCACGGTGAGTCTGATGTGGCGTTCGGTCCGGTCGGCATCCCGACGGGTCATGCCGGGCCTCGCTTCCGACCGCATCCGATCGCGACGCGCGTCGGCTCGACAGGCTCGAGCATCCCGTGGTCGCGCATCCACTCGTCGTTGTAGAGCTTCGAGAGGTAGTTCCTACCCGTGTCGGGGAGGATGACGACCACGACCTTGCCCGCGCCCCCGCCGGACTCGACGAGCTCGCGGACGACGGTGAGTGCGGCGACGAGGGCCGTTCCGGATGACTCGCCGGCGAGGATGCCTTCGGTCCGGGTGATCGCCCGGGCCGCCTGGAACGCCGCGCCGTCCGAGACACGCATCCAGCGGTCGACGACCGATAGATCGATCGTGTCGGGGATGAAGTCCTCGCCCACGCCCTCGGTCAGGTATGCGCGGGGCGTGTCGCCCGAATACACGCTCCCCTCGGTGTCCGCGCCGACGACGACGAGGTCCGGGCACCTGGATCGCAGGTACCGCGCGGAGCCCGTGATCGTGCCGCCGGTCCCGGCACCGGCGACGAGATGCGTGATCCGTCCGCCCGTCTGTCGCCAGATCTCCGGGCCGGTCGTCGCCTCGTGCGCCCGCGGGTTCTCCAGGTTCCAGTACTGGCCCGGCATGAAGGCGCCGGGGATCTCGCTGACCAGCCGCTCCGACGTCCGGTAGTAGCTGTCGGGGGAATCCGGAGGGACGTCCGTCGGGCAGACGACGACGTCCGCACCGTACGCGCGAAGGAGCGCGCGCTTCTCCTCTGACTGCTTGTCCGCCATGACGAACACGCAGCGGTAGCCCTTGAGGGCGGCGACGATCGCGAGGCCGACGCCCGTGTTGCCGCTCGTCGGCTCGACGATGGTGCCGCCCGGGAGCAGCCTCCTCTCGCGCTCGGCCGCCTCGATCATCCGCAGCGCGATCCGGTCCTTCACCGATCCGCCCGGGTTCAGCATCTCGAGCTTCGCGAGGAGCAGCGGCTGGCGGTCGATTGGACCGAGGTCGCGCGTGACGCGCCTGAGCCGGACGAGGGGTGTGTCGCCGACGAGATCGAGGATCGAATCGGCGTAGTCCATGGTGGCCGGGAAAGGTGCGTCGTCGATGAGATGCATCGGGGACTCCGGTCCTGGGACGTGCTCGCTGGACAGGCCGCAGGGACGCGCTCCGTGCGGGCGGGGTTCGGCGGCGGACGTCGCTGGGGATGGAGTCGGACGTCGGCGATGGATATGGGCGCGGCAGGCGTCTTCGGAGGGGACGCTGCCTCAGCCGGCGAGCTCGACGCGACGGCGCCGCTGGGGACACGTACACCTGCAGCGGTTTGCGGCGACCGGTCCTGGGCGCGAGCGCGCCGAGTGGCGGGGGCGCGAGGCGGGGCGTGCAGTTCCCGGCGCCGCGGGCATCGAGGCGAGAGCGATGGTCAGCACGGCCGCCTCGCCATACCGCTCGATGACCACGTCGCGTCGGTCTCCTTCTCGGACGCCACGGAAGCAGCGCCTGCGTCCTGGGTCGAGCATGGGGCATCCGACGGCGGGAGTCTTCGGGATGAGGGCAAGAGCGGGTCAAGAATCGGTCAAGGTGCGAACGGGATGCGGCGGTCCGCCACGCCGGGCTCCGATGCGCCACGGATCCTCTCGGCGCGCCACACGAGCAGGCCCCCGGAGAGGACCAGGACGGCGACCATTCCGACGAGGAGCGCCAGCTCGAGCGCCGACCGCGATCGCGGAAGGAGGATCTCGGCGGCGTCATTGGTCGGCGGCGCGCCGGCCCCGGCCGCGGCCGCCATGACGGCGAGGGGAACGGTCAGGGTCTCGTCGCCGATCACCTCGAACGTGTACTCCCCGCCGGGGAGGTGCGACGGGATCGTCACCTCCTTCGAGAACATCCCGTCGGCACCGGTCGCCGCGGTACCGAGCTCGACCACGAGGTCCGGGCCGACGAGCTCGATGGACCGGTCGCTGTCAGGCTCGAGCCCCGTCGCTGCCAGGACGACGGACCCGCCAGCGGTGACGGTCGAGGGCTCCACCCGGAGCCCTTCATCGCCCCCGCCGCCGTGGCCGAGAGCCGTCGCGGAGCCGAGGAGCGACAGGAGCACGGCGGCAAGCCACGCCGCCAGGAGCAGGGGCCTACGCATCGTGGGACGCACCTTTCGCTGATCGGCCGCCCAGGATGGGCGCCATGAAGCCGGCGGAACCGGCGACGACAAGCGGAATCCCGGCGACGAGCACGAGCGCCCAGCCGCCCGGCGACGCCTGGGCGAGAGCTGCGCCGAGCCCGATCTCGGCTGCGGCCAGTCCGAGGGTGAGCAACATGAGTCGCAGGAGAACGGACCTGATCACATCCCGCCTCCGATGTGCGCCTGGGGGACCGTGACAAGCGCGTAGACGATGAGTCCCATGAGTGCGATGGCCACGACCGCGCCGGCGGCGATGAAGGCGCGACGCCGGCGAGGAGACCGGTACGGGCCTCGATCCACGAACGGCACGAGGGCGAGCATCCCGAACACGATCGTCGGAACGACCAGAAGCGCGGGCAGGCCGAACCAGTCCTCGAACGGATAGAACGGCAGGAACATCCACGGGGGCTTCGTCGTCTCGGTTCCCGGCACGGGGCGGCCTCCGAGGCCGGCCGGCAGGATCAGCGCCAGGACCGTCGCGATCGCGAGCATCAGAAGGCCGAAGCCGGCCATCCGCACGGCGTGAGCCGCGAACGTCGAGCCCCGCTTCTCGGGAGCGGGCCCCCCGTCGACGGCTGCGTCGGCGTCGGCGGGCAGGACGGAGATGCCATGCCGCTTGACGAGCAGGAAGTGCGCGATCAGGAGGAAGGTGCCGATCGCCGGGAGGATGACGATGTGTGCCATGTAGAGGCGCCCGAGGATCGGGAGGCTCGCGGTGAAGGTGCCCGAGAACCAGAACCCGATCGCGCCGAGCAGATCCCCGGCCTCCACGTTGTGGCCGAGAGCTTCGTATCCTTCCTGGTCCCACTTCAGGACGGTGCCCGTGAAGATCAGACCCAGGGTCACGCCGAGGAGCCCGAGGCCGATGAGCCAGTTCGCCTCTCTCGGCCGCTTGTATGCGCCGGTCACGAAGATGCGGCCGAGGTGGAGGAGGACCGTCGCCATGACGATGTTGGCCACCCAGAAGTGGACGCCGCGGACGACGTCTCCGAGCGGCGCCACATTCATGATGTAGACGACGCTCTCGCGCGCCGTCGCGTCCATCGGGTCGTAGAACTGGGCGAGCCAGACCCCCGTCGCCGCCAGGATGAGGAAGCCGAAGAACGAGATACCTCCGAGGATGTAGCCGATGCTGTTCGCGTGGCGCGGCACCGGGTATGCCAGCCCGCTCAGCCCCAGTCGCTCGTCGATCGAGGCCCACCGCCGGCTCCACTGCCCGCCGGGGATCACCACCCCGCTCGCTGCCATGTCCGAACTCCCGCGCTCCATTGGCGTCTCTGGCCGGCCAACGCGACCCCCCGGGCGAAAGGCTGGATCCGATGGATGAGAGGCACCTGAGAACAGCCTCGGGGTTCGATGAGAGGAGCGTCCTCCCGGCGACGGCCTCCACCCGCCACGGGCGGCCTTGTGGTCCGACGCGTTCGCGCGTCGCTGCGCCCGTTCGAGGTCGCGTGGCCGGGCGGCCCCCTACGGGCGGCCCGTGGGTCACCCGGGCGCGATCGCCGAGGCCCTACCTACCCGGGGGATGAACCGTGGAGTGCGGGCAGCGTAGGCATCCCACTGGGCTCCGAAGGCCTCGCGGGCCTCGCGCTCCTCCCCGATGGCCAGCCTGCGGTACACGACGACGAGCACCGGGAACATCGCCAGCGTCGCAAGCGTCGGCGACTGGGCCAGGAACCCGATCATGATCAGCAGGAAGCCCGCGTACTGCGGATGGCGGAGCCGCGCGTACAGGCCGGTTACTGCCAGCTCGCCGCTCCGCTGCGCCGCCCAGAGGACCCGCCAGGCCGACGTGATGGTCAGGAAGCCGGCGCCGATGAGGGCATAGCTCAGAAGGTGGAACGGACTCAGATGGGGGTCGCCCGTCCAGCCGACGAGGTCATTCCAGATGTGACCGCCGCTGTGCGTCAGCGTGAGCCCCGGGACGGCGCCTCCGAACAAGCCCGAGAGCAGGTAGACCGTCAGCGGGAAGCCGTACATCTCGGTGAACAGCGCCACGACGAACGCCGAGAAGGCCCCCATAGCACGCCAGTCGCGCCTGGTCTTCGGGTGGAAGAAGCTGATCGCGAAGATGATGAAGATGGCCGAGTTGATGACGACGAGGACCCAGAGTCCGTAGGCCGCGTCATCCATGGGTCGCACTCACGATGCGTCGAGCCGCCCGGTGCCATGCGTCGGAGGCCGGGCCCCTCGGCCACGCATCCGCCGTCGCGGGCTGCGGCTCGGCGGCTCCCGGCTGCGAGCGGAGATCCCGATCGTCGTCGCGCGGCATGGGACGCCTCCCGAGGTGACAGAGCGAACTCTGGCGATCGTGGGCGAGCGGACTGAGACCAGCGTGAGAGCGAGGTTGGCCAACAGTGAGATTCGGCCGTCCCCGTCGCGTCTTGCGACGGCCGCCGCGGTCACCTGCCCTCATCGGGAACCGCAAGCCAGCCGCCAGCGCATCGCAGCCTATTGCGAGCAGTTGCGGTAGCATGTCGACGCCCGGTCGCTCCGGTCGTCCCCCCGCTCCGGGAGAGCCTCCGATGGGTGCATCGCTCCATGGCATGCTCGGCAGGTCCGGCGCTCCGCGCCGGCGCGTGGTCGCCGTCTATGCTTTCCTGGCGGCCTTCAACCTGATCGCCTGGGGTCTCGCCCTGGTTGCGGCGTCCGCGTACCCGCTCCTCCTCCCGACGGCGTTCCTCGCCTACACGTTCGGCTTGCGTCACGGCGTCGACGCCGACCACATTGCCGCGATCGACAACTCGACCCGGAAGCTCATGCAGGACGGCCAGCGGCCGGTCGCCGTCGGGCTGTTCTTCTCGCTCGGCCATTCGACCGTGGTCGTGGCGCTCACACTGCTCGTGGCGGTCTTCGCCGGGATCGCGAGTGACCTCCCGGCCATGCAGCGTGTGGGTAGCCTCATCGGGACCGCGGTGTCGGCCGCCTTCCTCCTCGCCATCGGCGTGGTCAACCTCGTGGTCCTCCTCGACATCTACGGGATGTTCCGCAAGGTCTCGACCGGCGGCGCGTACAGCGAGGAGAGCCTCGAGGAGTTCCTGGACAACCGCGGCCTGCTCGCTCGTCTCCTTCGACCGGCGATGCGGATGATCCGCCGGAGCTGGCACATGTACCCGCTTGGCTTCCTCTTCGGCCTCGGCTTCGACACGGCGAGCGAGGTCGCCCTTCTCGGGCTGGCGGCCACCTCGGGCGCGGGCCACATCCCCGTGGCGCTCATCCTCATCCTGCCCGTGCTCTTCGCGGCCGGGATGAGCACGGTCGACGCGACCGACGGGATCCTCATGCTCGGCGCCTACGGCTGGGCATACGTCAAGCCGATCCGGAAGCTCTACTACAACCTCAACATCACCCTCGTGTCGGTCGTTGTCGCGTTCGGGATCGGCGCCGTCGAGATCCTCGGCATCGTCGCCGACGAGTTCGGGCTGCGCGGCGGGATCTGGGACGTCGTGACCGGCCTCGACTTCGGCGTCATCGGCCTCGCGATCATCGGCGTGTTCGCCGCGAGCTGGCTCGTCTCGACGGTCATCTATCGGTGGAGGGGCTATGACGCCCTCGACGTCGTCCCCTCGTCGAAGCCGTCGGACTGGGAGGACGGGATCGCGGCCTGAGCTTGGTCGGAGCCGCATGCGACGGGACGACGGGTCGCGGACTTGAGCATCTCTTGAGCGAGTCGAGCGGAGGACCTGAGCCGACTCCGCCATCGTGGTGACCGTCCCTGGTTCCGGGGACGACAGGTCACATGGAGAAGATCGCATGATGGGTTATGGTGCCGGCCTCGGGTTCGGACTCGGTGGTTGGCTCGGGATGATCGGATTCGTTCTCCTCGTCATCGGAGTCGTCGCCTTGATCGCGTGGCTCATCGCGCGAGTGGCGCCTGCCGACCAGACGACCCCGGCGCGCACGAGCGGCCAGGATGCCGTCGAGGTCCTGCGCCTCCGCTTCGCGCGCGGCGAGATCACGGCCGACGAGTACCTCGCTGCGAAGCAGACTCTGGAGCCGGACCGATGAGCGGCCGGCGGCTGGGCCTCCTGGGCGCGACGCTGGCCCTCGGCGGCGCTCTGCTCATCGGCGTCGGCGCGATCTTGGCCGCGCAGCCCGGTGCCGGCTTCGGCGGGATGATGGGCGGAGCCTGGGGCGTCGGCTCGGCCGGCGCCGGCATGATGGGCGGCTCCGGCATGATGGGCGGCTCCGGCATGATGGGCGGCACGTGGCGCACCGGGACGACGAGCCCCGGCCCCGGCGACCCCGGCTTCGTCGCCGGCACTCCGTCTGCACCCCGCGTCGTGCGGATCGTCGCGACGCCTGCGCTCCGCTTCGTGCCCGACGTCGTCCGGGTCCAGGCGGGCGAGACGATCGAGTTCCAGGTGACGACGATGGGGCCCACGACCCACGAGTTCATGGTCGGCCCCGCGGCCGATGTCGCGGCGGACAGGGCAGGCACGCCAGAAGTGGCCGACGTCGGGATGATGCAGACGGGGTCGGTGACATACACCTTCGCGGGTCCGGGACCCTTCTCCTACGCGTGCCACGCGCCCGGCCACTACGAGGCCGGCATGACGGGGACCATCGTCGTCGTCGGCTGAGCATCCGCGGCCGCATCCGCGAGGCCGGTACGATGGACCGGCCATCCGCGCCGCTGGACGATGCCCGCGGCGCGGGGGCGGGTGAGGGGCGCATGGCCGATCCGTCGAACCCGATCCGCGTCCTCGTCGTCGACGACGAGCCGCCGATCCGCATGGTGGTCCGAGGCTTCCTTGAGCGCGAGGGAATGAAGGTCGAGGAGGCGGCCGACGGCCCGGGCGCCGTCGCGGCCGCCCGCACCTTTGCGCCGGACGTGGTCGTCCTCGACATCATGCTGCCGGGCTTCGATGGGCTCGAGGTGCTGCGGCAGATCCGGACGACCGCGGATCCCTACGTGCTCCTCCTCACCGCCCGTTCCCAGGAGGTCGACAGGATCGTCGGGCTCACGGTCGGAGCCGACGACTACCTCACGAAGCCGTTCTCCCCCGGCGAGCTCGTCGCTCGGGTCCACGCCCTCCTGCGCCGGCGACGCACCGCCGCGCCGCAGGTCGCGGCCGTTTTCCGCACCGGCGACCTGGTCGTCGACCGCCCCCGCCGGTCGGTGATGGTCGAGGGGACGCCGGTGGACCTCACCACGCTCGAGTTCGGGATCCTCGAGGTCCTCGGGCGCGACCCGGGGGTGGTCCTCACCCGCCAGCAGCTGCTCGACGCCGTCTGGGGGATCGACTTCGTGGGCGACGACCACGTCCTCGAGGTCCACGTCGGGAACCTCCGACGCAAGCTCGGGGACGACCCGGCGAGCCCTCGCTACATCGAGACGATCCGCGGTGTCGGCTACCGGCTGCGGGCGGGCGAGCGATGAGAGGGCCCGACTTCAGCCGACTCCGGTGGCGGCTGCTTGCCGCGAACCTCCTCGTCGCGGCCGCCGGCGCGGCGGCCGTCGCGGCCGGCGTGTGGCTGGCAGCACCTCGGGCGTTCGAGGACGCGATGGGGGGCATGGGCGGGATGATGGGCGGCGGGATGATGGGCGGCGGGATGATGGATCCGCTCGTGCGGGCCGCGTTCGGTGACGCGGTGGGGACCGCGCTCATCCTGGGCCTCATCGCGGCCGTCGCGGTCGCGGTCGTCGTGGCCGCCTTCCTCTCGGCCCGCATCGCGCGCCCGGTGAGTGACCTCGCGGAGGCGAGCGCTCGCGTCGCGCGCGGCGACTACGCGGGGCGGGTCCCGCCGGCCGGCGGCGAGATCGGGGAGCTCGCGCGGTCGTTCAACGAGATGGCCGCCGCCCTCGAGGCGACCGAGCAGCGCCGGCGCGACCTCATCGGCGACGTGGCCCACGAGCTGCGGACGCCGATCGCCTCTGTCCGCGGATACGTCGAAGGCCTGGAGGCCGGCGTCTTCGCTCCCGGCCCGGATGCGTGGCGGGTCCTCGACGAGCAGACCGCCCGCCTCGCTCACCTCGTCGACGACCTCGCGCTGCTGTGGCAGGCGGACTCGCGCGATCTGCGCATCCAGCTCGAGGCCCTCGACGGACCGGCACTCCTCGCGGATGCCCGCGATCGACACAGGACGCTCGCGGAGGCGCGATCGATCGCGCTGGTCCTCGGCGAGGTCCTGCCCACCACGGTGCGCGCCGATCGGGTGCGCATCGGGCAGGTGCTCGACAACCTCATCGGCAACGCGCTCCGCTACACGCCGGCGGGCGGGCGTGTCGAGCTCGGGCTCCGGGCGGTCGGTACCGAGGCCATCATCGAGGTCCGCGACGATGGTCCCGGCCTGACCCCCGAACAGGCTGCCCGCGTCTTCGACCGCTTCTATCGGGTCGACTCGTCCCGTTCCCGCGACGTCGGTGGCAGCGGCCTGGGTCTCGCGATCACGCGGTCGCTGGTCGAGGCGATGGGCGGCACGATCGGTGTCGCGAGCCCGGGACCCAGCCGAGGGAGTCGGTTCCGCGTGTCCTTCCCGCGGGCCTGAGGTCGGCGCGGTCAGGGTGTCCAGTCAGGGCCGGCGCACGCGTGGCCCCCGTCTGGTCGCATCCTCGACCGGACCGCGTCAAGGTTCCGATTCGGCTCATCAGCGGATGACCCCGTGACGGCCTCCGCCAGGAAGCCGAGTCGCTCGCCGAGTCGGACCTCGATCGAGATGGCGGGGCGCCGTGGCCGTGATCGAAGGCGGCACGGCGCTGCGGCGCTCGTCCCGGTCCCGGCGGCCGTCACGGCCGCAGCGGCCCGCTGATGACGGTCGACTGCCCGGAGCTCGACGTACACGGCCACCTGGATGCCGAAGCCGGCCGCGATCAGGCCGACGAAGACGGGAGGCGGGCATGGTCCCGGCGGCCACGCACGCACGGCCGTCGACGCGCGCGTCGCTCCGCGCGCCCCACGTCCCTGTGCCGTCCGTCTTGACCCAATCTTGACCGAGTCTTGAGGCTCACCTTAACGCCAGCTGAGCCTAGCCGTCGATGGTCACAGGAGCCGGTCGAGACCCGGCGCCGCCGGTGCGCGGCCCGCACCAGGATCAGCAGGCGTCCCGATGTCCCAGTCGCACCGGAAGAGCAGCAGGCGCACCCGATCGGCCCAGATCGGCGCCGCGCCGCGGCAGCCCGCCGCACCCGTCGCGCGCCAGCCCGTCGGCGCCCGGGCGGCGGCCGCCACGTCGGAGGCCGCACCCGTGCCCGCGGCGACTAGCGGGACCGGACTCTCGACCCGGACCGTCGTCCCGGTCGTGGGGATGACGTGCCGCAGCTGCGAGGTCCGCATCGAGCGGAACATCCGCCGGATCCCGGGCGTGGAGCGTGTGTCGGCGTCCTCGGTTCGCGCCCGGGTCACGATCGTGAGTGCCGGGCCTGTCCCGGCATCCGACGTCGCGGACGCGATCGAGGCGGCGGGATACGAGGTCGGGCGCACGCCGTGGTTCGAGCGGGACATCGACGCGTGGATCACCGCCGCGTACGGCCTCATGGTCCTCGGGCTCATCGCGGTCGTCGCGAAGGTCACCGGGATCGTTGACCTCGCATCCGGCGTGGGCGACCTGAGCAAGGGCGGGGTGTTCGTCGCCCTGCTGTTGGGGCTCGCCGCCGGCGTCTCGACCTGCATGGCGCTCGTCGGGGGCCTCCTCCTCGCCCTCACGGCCTCGTACACGGCGCAGCGGACGAGGACGGCAGCCGATGCCGGTGCCCTCGGATCGCTGCGCCCCGCGCTTGTCTTCATGGTCGGCCGGATCGTGGGGTACGGCGTCCTCGGGGCGGCTCTCGGTGCCCTCGGGGCGAGCATCTCACTGCCGACGCGCATCGTCGCCATCCTCATGATCGTCGTCGCGGTCGTCATGACCCTCATCGGCGCCCGGCTCACCGGGCTCTCGCCGCGGATCGCCGGGTGGTCGCCGACCCTGCCCACCGGGCTCGCGCGCGGCCTTGGGCTCGACACGGGATCGGTGACCGCCTATTCCGATACCCGGGCGCTGCTCCTCGGAGCGGCGTCCTTCTTCCTCCCGTGCGGCTTCACGCAGGCGGTCCAGATCTACGCGCTCTCCACCGGGTCGCCGATGACGGCGGGCGTGATCATGGCGGTCTTCGCGATCGGGACCGCGCCCGGCCTCCTCGCCTTGGCCGGCCTCCCAGCGCTCATGCCCGACCGGATGCGGCCATCCCTTCTGAGGATCGTTGGCGTCGTGGTGATCGGCTTCGCCGTCGTCAACGCGAGCGCCGGCCTCCGGCTCGCCGGCATCGGGTTCCCGTCGTTCGGCCCTACCGCGGCAGCAGCAGCGGCCGTGCCGGCCGGGAGCGTGAACGCCGACGGCACGCAGACGCTCCACACGTACCAGGATGTCAACGGCTACACGCCATCCAACGTGACGATCTACGCCGGGATGCCGACGACGTGGACGATCGAGTCCCTCAACGCCCAGACGTGCGCGACCTTCCTGCGGATCCCCGACCTCGATGGCGCCGTGACGCTGAAGAAGGGGCTCAACGTGCTGAAGCTCCCTGCGCTCAAGGCCGGGACCCTCTCCTACACGTGCTCGATGGGGATGTACGGCGCCACGATCACCATCGTCGAACCGCCGCCGGGCGGCGCGAGCGGGGGGACGGGCGGCTGACACCATGACCATGCTGCGACAGCGCGTTCCCGCGCGCCGGATCTGCGGGATCCACCCCGGGCTCATCCTCGCGGCCCTCGACGTCGTCGGCCTGATGATCGCGAGCTATCTGACGATCGTCGAGCTCCCGGGCGGCGTGCCCGTCTGCGGCCCGCTCAAGGGATGCGAGGAGGTCGCCAAGAGCGAGTACGCGCGGGTCGGCGGCATCCCCGTCGCAGCGTTCGGCGTCGTCCTCTCGCTCGCCCTCCTGAGCCTCGCGCTCGCGTGGTGGAAGACCGACATCTACGGTCTGCTCCTCGGCCACTACGCCCTCTCGCTCCTCGGCGTCCTGTTCGACGGCTACTTCCTCTACCTGCAGGTCTTCGTCATCAAGGCCGTGTGCGTCTGGTGCCTGACCTACGAGATCTCGCTGTTGGCGCGCTTCCTCATCGCGTTCGTCGTCTGGTACCGCCAGCCGAAGCCTGAGCCGGAACCCGCCTGAGGGCCGCCGTGCGGGCGCCCCGGCCGGGCGTCGCACGGGGGCGTCGGCCCCGCTCGGGTGCGGCGGCTCTGTGCGCACAGGCGAGATAGGCGGCACGCGGCCCGTCCGGCGCCAGTGCCGGGACGCCGGGACGCGGCGGCCCGCCCCCTTGGCCCGATGCGACCCCTCAGCCGTCCCGCCGCGCGGAATTCTCCGCGAGTCGATCCGCAACGATCGACGCCACGAGGGCGGTCGGGAACGGCTCGTCGTAGGCGAATCGGATGGTGCCCGGGCCCGTGACCCGCGAACCGAGCTCCTCGCGGTGCGCCTCGATGACCGCCTTGCTTCGCGGAAGGAGGCTCCAATGGTTCGCGAATGCCGCGTAGTACACGAGGATCCTGCCGCGGTCCTTGAACGCGGGCATCCCGTAGCTGATCGATTCTGTTGCGCCGGGCGCGGCGGCACGGATCGTGCTGCGGACGCGCCCGAGGATCGCGCGTGACCGCTCGGGAAGAGCGGCGATGTAGTCGTCGACGGTCGCGGGCGTGGTCATGGTGGGGGCCTCGGCGACGGGGCGCTGTCGGAGGAATCCTCGCACGGTCGACGAGGTGGCGACGACCGTCAGCACGGCGGCCCGTGTCCGCGTCGGCGCAGGGACCCGCGACGACGGGTGGGCGCGTGTCGACGTCGGAATCGTGCGCCGGATGCAGGAGCCCGGCCGCGCCCTGCACCTGATGCACGGACGCGGCCCGTCGGCCCGCCCTCACGGACCCCCGTCGCGTCGAGATGGCGCGAGGGCCCTCGATCCGGTGCGATCCTTGCACGGGGCGTGCGGACACGACCGGGCCGTGCCTGACGGACGGCCGTCGAGTCGCGTGCTTGCACGTGGTGCAAGCGCATCCCCGACCCGCGCCGTGTTGCCCACCGGGCAGGCCGTCGCCGGGCGGCCCGCCCACCCGGTGTGTGCGCCGCGGCCGCTGTGCTCGCCCCTTCCGCCGGCCGCTGTGCTCGCCCCTTCCGCCGGCCGCCTCGCGCCGCGTCCGCCCCGGGCCTCCCTCTTCGGGTAGGCTGGACCACGCATGCCACTGATCGTCACACGCGACCTGACCAAACGCTACCCCGGCGTCACGGCCCTCGATGCGCTCAGCGTCTCGATCGAGGCGGGGATCGTCGGTCTCGTCGGTGCGAACGGCGCCGGCAAGAGCACCCTGCTCAAGATCCTGCTCGGCCTCGTGCCTCCGACTGGTGGGCACGCAGAGGTGCTCGGTTTCGATTCCCGCCGCGACGGCCTGCGCATCCGCTCGGCAGTGGGCTACATGCCGGAGCACGACTGCCTCCCCTCCGACCTGTCGGCGACCGACTTCGTCACGCACATGGGCCGGATGAGCGGTCTTCCCGCGTCGTCCGCTCGCGAGCGCACCGCCGACGTCCTGCGCCACGTCGGCCTCTACGAGGAGCGGTACCGGCTGATCGGGACGTACTCCACCGGGATGAAGCAGCGCGTGAAGCTCGCACAGGCGCTCGTCCACGATCCGCGGATCCTCTTCCTCGACGAGCCGACGAACGGGCTCGACCCGGCAGGGCGGGAGGAGATGCTCGACCTGGTCCGACGGACCGGGACCGAGTTCGGGATCACCGTCATCGTCAGCTCGCACCTGCTCGGGGAGATCGAGCGCGTCTGCGGGTACCTCGTCGCGATCGACGCCGGACGGCTCCTGCGTGCCGCCCCGCTCGACTCGTTCACGGAGCTGACCGACACGCTCGCGATCGACGTGGAGGACGACGGCGACCGGCTCATCGCGGCGCTGGTGGCCCGCGGCCTGCGGGCGCGCGGGGAGGGGAGTCACGTCCTGGTGCGGCTCGATTCCGCCGACGGCGTGGCGCTCGGTGGCGCCGTGCCGCCACCGTCCGCGGACCCGAGCGGCGCGACGCCGTCGGGCGCGGCCGCCGGCACGGGCGGCGACCCCGCGGCCGTCTACGACGCGGTCCGGGACACGATCGCGGACCTCGGGTTGCCGCTCGTCCGGATGGAGCAGCGGCGACACAGCCTGGAGGACATCTTCCGCGACGACATGAGCGGGGATGCCGGCGACGCGGACCCGGCCGCCGGCGCCATGATGCCCGGCGCCGCCGCGACCACCCCACCGCCAGTCGCGGGCGGTCCGGCATGAGCTCCCCGATGGACACGCGCGACGCCGAGCAGCCTGCCGCCCCGGACCAGGTCATCGCCGCGAGCGGGCCCGGCGGCGCGATCTACGACATCGGCTACCGCGGGTACGCCGGTGCGCGGCTGGGCCGTGCGTTCGCGGTCCGAAGCCTCACCGTTCTGACGATCCGTGGGGCGTTCGGGATCGGCCGCGGGGCGCGGTCGAAGATCGTGCCGTTCGGCCTCCTCGTCCTGCTCCTGATCCCGGCTCTCGTCAGCCTGGGCCTGGGTGCGGTCGCCGGAGGCGCGGCGCAGCGGTTCGACCCCATCGGCTACGAGAGCTACTACTCGATCACCCAGCAGATCCTCTTCCTCTTCATCGCCGCCCAGGCGCCGGAGCTCGTGGGTCCCGACCAGCGTGACCACGTCCTGCCGCTCTACTTCAGCCGGCCGATCTTCCGGAGCGACTACGCGTTCGCGAAGCTCGTCGCGCTCATCGGGGCGCTCCTCCTGTTCACCCTCGCGCCGCAGGCGCTCCTGTTCTTCGGCCGGATCCTCCAGGCGCCCCAATTCACCGACGGGCTCGCAGACAACCTCCCCAGCCTCCTGCCGATCCTGCTGAGCTCGCTCTTCATCTCCGTCCTGTTCGCGTCGGTCGGCCTCGCGATCTCGTCACTCACGCCCCGCCGCGCGTACGCGACCGTCGCGATCATCGGCGTCTTCATCGCGAGCACGGCGATCGGCGGCATCCTCTTCGAGGTCTTCCGGAACCAGGCCGACCTGCGCCGGTGGACGCCCCTGATGTCGATCGACTCGATCCTCGCCGGCGTCACCTCGTTCCTGTTCCAGACCCCCACGCGCGAGATGTCGAACCCGATCGTCCGCCGCTCCGACCTTCCAGGGTGGGTGTACATCGCGGCGGCGGTGGTGATCTCGGCGGTGGCAATCGCCGTCGTGTTCCGGCGCTACAGGACGGTGCAGGCATGACGGGCTGGCCGACCGCCGGGGGCCCGGGCCGCCGTGAGAAGGCGGACCTCTCGCGTCTCTCCGGCGTCCCGGTGGAGCTCGTGGGCGTGAGCCGTTGGTACGGCAACGTCGTGGCCGTCAACGAGATCACGTTCTCGCTCACGCCAGGTGTGACCGGGCTCCTGGGTCCCAACGGCGCGGGGAAGAGCACGCTGCTCTCGATGATCGCCGGCCTCCTCCCGCCGTCGACAGGCGTCGTCGCCGTCGACGGGCGCCCCGCCTGGCGGGACCCGTCGATCTATCGGCGTGTGGGCCTGGTGCCCGAGCGCGAGAACCTGCCCGGGTATCTGACCGGTCGCGGGTTCGTCGAGTACGCGGCGCGGCTCCACCGGATGCCCGATCCACGCGGCTCGGCCGCGGAGGCCGTGCGCGCGGTGGCCCTCGAGGACGCGGCCGACCGTTCGATCTCCGGGTATTCGAAGGGGATGCGCCAGCGGATCAAGGTCGCTGCGGCGCTCGTCCATGACCCCGCGATCCTGGTCCTCGACGAGCCGTTCAACGGGATGGACCCGCGCCAGCGCCTGCACATGATGGGCCTGCTCCGATCGATGGCGTCCGAGGGCCGGACGATCCTCTTCTCGAGCCACATCCTCGAGGAGGTGGAACGTCTCGGCGAGCGGATCCTCGTGGTCGTCGCGGGCCGGCTCGCCGCGAGCGGGGACTATCGCGAGATCCGCCGGCTCATGACGGACCGGCCTCACAACTTCACCGTCCGCAGCAGCGACGACCGGCGTCTCGCGGCCGCCCTCCTCACCGAGGAGTCCGTCTTCGGCGTGGAGGTCGGGTCGTCCGGGCTGGCGGCGCGCTCCGCGGACTATGGCGGGTTCGCGCGGTCGATCGCGCTCATCGCCCGGTCGGCGGGCGTCTCCCTCTTCGAGGTCGTCCCCACGGACGAATCGCTCGAGAGCGTCTTCAGCTACCTGGTGCGCCGATGACCGGCGAGGTTCCCGCGAGCGGCCCGGCGACGGTGGTCGGCCCGCGGCCGTTCCGGGCGATCGTCGGCTCCACGATGCGGTCCATCCTCGGCCGGCGACGGACCCTCCTCGTCCTGCTGTTCCTCGCCGTCCCGATCCTCCTCGCGCTCCTCGCGCGCTCGCTGCCCGGCGGAGCGGGCCAGCAAGAGGCGGTGATCGGGATCCTCGACTCGCTCGTCGTGCGCGTCGTCCTGCCGCTCGTCGCCCTGCTCATCGGCACCGCGGTGATCGGGGCCGAGGTGGACGACGGCACGATCGTCTTCCTCCTCGTGAACCCCGTCGCGCGTTGGGAGATCGTCGCCGCGAAGCTCCTCGTCGCGGAGGTGGTCACCCTTCTCCTCGTGGTGCCCGTGACCGCGCTGACGGGCGCGATCCTCGTCGCCGGCGATCCGTCCGTCTCTTCCTCGATCGCCACCGGGTTCGCCGCGGGGGTCGCGGTCGGGGCCGCTGTGTACGTGGCGATCTTCGTCGCGATGAGCGTGCTGACGTCGCGCGCCCTCGTCCTCGGCCTCGGTTACGTCCTCATCTGGGAGGGGTTCCTTGCGAGCCTCTTCGCCGGGACGCGGAACCTCTCGGTCCGCGAGTACACGCTGTCGATCGCCCAGCAGGTCGCCGGCGTGGACCTGACGGCGGGCCAGGCGATCGCGTGGGAGCTGGCCGTCGTCATGTCGATCGTCGTGTTCCTCGCGGCCGTCGCGATCGCGATCCGCAGGCTGGCCAGCTTCTCGATCACGGGCGGCGGCTAGGAGCGAGCTCGCGCCGAGCCGCCCCGGCAGGACGGCGGCTCCGGCTTCCGTGCGGCCTCGCTCGGCCGGTATCATCGGGACGTGGGCGACCCGTACGACGACCGCAGGACCGACGACGCGCGCCAGGGGGGCGAACCGTCCGACGTCTGCCCGTTTCTCGGGCTCACGGACGACGACCGGCCTCCCTTCGGCTTCCCCAGCTCCGAGAACAGGTGCCACGCGGCGACGACGCCCATCTACGTCGAGCTCGCTCACCAGGGCACGTACTGCCTGACCGCGAAGCACGCCAGATGCGCGCGGTACCCGGTCGACGAGCCGACGGTCCCGCTCGTGCCGACGCCCGCAGCCTTGCCGGTCGCGGACGCGCCGACGTCGGTGGCGGCCGCGGGCGACCCCTCGGCACCGAGGCCAGGGACGTCGCTGCCGCCGCGCGGCGGATTCGGGAGCCTTGCGGACATGCCACGTGGCTGGGTCCCGGTGGAGGCGGCGGCCGCAACGACGGCGGTGCCCGGCGAGGCGTCCGATGCTCCCGGGGCGGCCGCCGGCCCCGAGGTGGAACCCGCCTCCGGCCCGGCGTCGTTCGGCCCGGTCGCCGAGCCCGAGACACCGGAGCAGGCGATGTCCGACGTCGATCTCACCGATCCCGAGCGCGCGCCGGACGACAGCCTGTGGTCGGTGGCCGAGCAGGAGGCGGCCGACGAGGCCCGCCAGGCCCCGGAAGGCGACACGGACACGGACGCGGAGGGGATCGGAGCCCTCGTGGCGGGCGGCGCCGTGGCAGCTGGTGCGGCAGCCACCGCCGCGGCCCCGGCAGCCACCCCCGCTGGTGCCGCCCCGGGCGAGGAGCCCGCTGGTGCCGCCCCGGGCGAGGAGCCAGCTGGTGCCGCCCCGGGCGAGGAGCCCGCTGGTGCCGCCCCGGGCGAGGAGCCCGCTGGTGCCGCCCCGGGCGAGGAGCCCGCTGGTGCCGCCCCGGGCGAGGAGCGGTGGACTCTCGTGCCCGGTGGCCCCTCCGCCGGATCGGTCGAGCCTGCCGACCAGACCGAGGGGGCTGCGCCGTCCTCGGCCACCGGCGACGCGGCGCGTGTGGGTCCGGAACCGGGTGGCGCTCCGTCACCGGGGATCGGGGGTCGTCTCGCGGGCATCGTGCGCCACGCCCTCCGACTCGTCGCCATCGCCGTGGCCGGGGTCCTCGTTCTCGCAGCCCTCGTCGGCGTGGGCTACGTCGCCGGGAAGCTTCTCGTCCGACCGGGAGAGACGCCGGCGACCCCTGCCTCGTCGATCGCCCTGCCCACGCCGGTCACGTCGCCAGCGGCACCCGGGGAGACCGTGCCGGGATCGGGCGGCGCCGCGACCACCGTGCCCTCGGGGTCCGGCGCCTCCGCAGCCCCGAGCGCGTCGGCCGCTCCCACGTCGAAGCCCACGCCCAAGCCGACCCCCAAGGCCACGCCCGGGCCCCGGGTCTACGTCGTCCGCCCCGGAGACACGCTGTTCCGGATCGCCGCGAGGTTCGGGGTGACCGTGAACGCGATCATCGAGGCGAACCACATCACGGACCCGAACGCCATCTACACGGGCCAGCGCCTCGTCATCCCGCGACCCTGACCCCCGCCGTTCGTCCGTATCATGGCCCGGGGGAACGATGCGTCCCGGACAGGAGGCATCCATGTCTCGCGCAGCGCGCGCTCTCCGGATCGTCGCCGCATCCACGCTGCTTGCCGCCCTCGCGGTGCCGGCCGTCGCCGCCGCCGAGCCGGTCGCCGCCACGCTGACGATCACCGCTCCCGCCGCGCCGATCGTCTGTCGCGTCGAGACGGAGGTCTCGGTCCTCGTGCTCGACGCGAACGGCGCGACGATCGCCGGGAAGGCGGTGAGCTGGGGGCTCGCACCGGTGGTGAGCTCGCAGGACGCGGTCACCGCGCCCGAGTCGGTCACCGGCTCCCAGGGCGTCGCGACGACGAAGCTGTACATCGACTGCATCCGGGGTTCCCGGACGCTCCTGGTGAAGGCGGACGACGCGATCGCGTCGCAGGTGCTGTCGATCTCGGACGAAGGGATACCGGCAGCCACGCCCACGCCCCCGCCGACCACCGACGTGGCCGCGAGGCTGATCCTCACGCTTCCGGCAACGCCGATCGTCTGCCGGACACAGACGGAGATCTCGGTCCGCGTCCTCGATGCGGGCGGAGCGACGCTCGCCGGCAAGGTCGTCACCTGGTCGATCATGCCGTTCGCGAGCACGCTCGACAGCTGGACGGACGACGGGTCGGTCACCGGCTCCCAGGGCGTCGCGACGACGCAGGTCTGGATCGACTGCGTCCCTGGGCGCCGGGCGATCAACGCGAGCGTGGACGGCGTCACCGCGAGCGCCGACCTCGTGATCTCCGACCAGGGGATGCCTGGCGCGACCGTGGAGCCTTCTGTCCCGGCCGAGACCGCGCCCGCGACATCGACCGTGTCGGCCACGGGAGGGCAGGGTGGCGTCCCCGGAGGGATGCTTGTCGTCGGCGCGCTCGCGCTGGTGGGGTCGTGTCTCATCCTGGGCACGAAGGCCTGGTCGGCCGCACGCCGCTGATGGACCGAGGCCGCGGCCGCCGGTAGGCGGTTTCGATGCGGCGTCGCGCCGCCCGGAGGACTCCTGGCTGGGACCCTGGCGGCGCGACCTAGCCATGCGCTGGCGAGTCGAGCGCCCGCGGTCGGCCTGCCCCCTGCTGACCCACCGCGGGCGCTCGCCGGGCACCAGGGGGGATAGGCCCCGGCGCCGTCGGCTGCCGGGTTCCCCCTGCGCGGGCCCCCTCTCGGGGACCCGTTCGCACCCGACGACCCCGTCACCCTAGAGGCGTCCGATCACTTGCGGATCATCAGCCGCGCATCGGCTCGCGGACCCTCGCGTGCCCCGTCGCGCCACGCGACGGTCCGCGCGCTCGCGTCACCCGCGGCCCGAGACGCCGGCAGCCCGCGCGCCGCACGCTCCGGCACGCTACCCTGTGCCCGATGAACGCGGCGGCCGTGCGCCATCTCCGACGGCTTGCCTGTGCGCTGGTCCTGGGGTCTCTCGTGGCCGCGATCAGCGTGGGCCTCGCCCTTGCCGCCTGCACGCAGCGTGCCGGCTCCGCATGTGGCCCGATCCGGTTCGAGGGGTCGCCGTCGAGCCTCGCGCTCGGCGTGGCCGTCGGCTCGACGTGCCAGGAGCCGGGCACCACCGACTACTCCGTCACCCTCACGGGCCCCGGTGGCTTCAACCGCGTTCTCGCCCAGGGCTCAGTCAGCTCGAACAGCCCGATCGTCCCGACCCAGGTGATCCGGGTCCCGGCCGCCGGTGACTACACGCTGACGGTGACCACGACCACGAACCAGGGCGAGACGGGTGCCTGCGTCACCGGCACGACCCAGCTGACGACGAGGGTCCCGGCCGCTCCGAAGCCCACCCCGACTGCAAGCCCCTCGCCGTCGCCCACCCCGACCGAGTCGCCGACCCCGAAGCCGACGAAGAAGCCGACGCCCGAGCCGACGACGGAGGCGCCCACCGAGGCGCCCACCGAGGCGCCCACGGAGACGCCCGTCGAGACCACCTCGGCAGGCCCGGCGACCTTCGAGCCGAATCCGTCCGTCGGCGGCGGCAGCACGGCCCCGACCGCGACGCCGACCGGCGGGGGTGGGAGCACCGGTGGTGGGGGAGGCGGTCCCGATCTCTTCACGATGCTGCTGGTCGGGGTCATCCTCGTCGGCGGCATCGGGGCCGCGATCGCGGGCCTTCTCTACCTTCGCCAGAGCCGCCTGTCGGCCGACGCGCCCTGGCGCGCGGGCCCCTGGAAGTGCGCGCGGTGCAACGCGATCAATCGCGAGGGCACGGAGCGGTGCCGGCGCTGCTACGCACGGTGGGACGGCACGCCCTGAGCGAGGCCGGCTGCCCCCGGACGGTCGATCCTTCCGTCTGACCCGAGCGCCCACGGGGTGCGCACGCGGCCTGCGACGCCTCACGCGGACCGACGGGCCGAGGCTGATCTAGTCCTTGATCGTGCGCCCGAGCCGGCCGAGGATCCGGCGTTCGATGAGGAAGACGATCGGCTCGAGCGCGATGGCGCCGACGACGGGCGCGTCGGGCTGGCCCGGGTGCGATGCGCGGAAGCGGGTGAGGACGCGCGTTCCGCCCCGTGGGTCCGCGCGAAGTGAGAGCGTCCACGTGGCGATCCACGCGCCCGCGGTGATCCTCGACACGGCTGGCTCGGTCACCGGGTCCCATGTCGCCAGCACGAGATGACTGCCGGGCATGACGGCGACCGTCAGCAGCGAGAGCGCGTCCGTCGACGGCACGAAGCGTGGCAGGGGAGCGGCGAAACGGTCGCCGATCGCGGGTCCGCGACTCGGGAAGAGGCGAGCCCAGGTGGTGCTCGGCGTCCCCGGGACCGTCCGGCCGCGCGTGCTCGCGAGGCTCGGCGAGGGGAGGAAGACGTCTCCCGGGAGATCGGCCCGGATCTCGGCTGGCGTCGCGCCCCACCGGACGAGCCGGTCGCGGCCGACAGCGAGATAGGCAGTGGTACTGACCGCCGCGATGGCGCCAGCCACCGTCGCGAGCCCCGTCGCCGACGCGATCGTCCTGGCGCGGGGGCGGCCGGCGGCGTTCCCCCTCCGGGTCGCGGCCACGCTCGGCCCGGTCAGCCGGCGTCGCGCGAGGGCGCGGGCAGGTCGTCCGCGGGGATCGTCGTCGCGGGTCCCGCAGGCCCCGACGCGGCCTCGGCGGCCGGCCTGCGGCGGACGCGGCGCCGCGGGGCGGGGTCGACCTCGACGGGAGCTGCCTCGATGGGTCCTTGGACCCCGTCGGCTCCGAGGGTCGCGGTCTCTGTGGCAGGGCCAGGGACGATCGCCGGCGTGGCCGGCGCCTCGGCGGGTTCGAGGACGTCGGGGAGCACGACGAGCGCCGTCGCCTCGCGGCGGCGCTGGCGGCGGCGCTCGACAGCCGGGGCCACCACCAGCCGGTACCCCAGCACGCCGACCGTGATGACGGCTCCGGCCACGAGCAGGATGCGCACCGTGCGCCGGACGGCCGGGCGGCGCGCCGTCGAGACGAGCACCTGGCTGGCCGCCACCGCGCCGGCCGTGATGGCCGACGCCGCGTCCGCGGCGAACAGCGCCGGGTCGTGAACGATCGCGTCGTCGTCCGGCGGGGGCACCGAGGGCGTGGCCGGTCGCTCGCCGGCCGGCCGGAGGACCGCATCGACGGCAGTCGCGACGCCCGTCACTGCGCCCGCCGCCACGCGTGCCGGGAGCGGCACGAAGGGGACCGTGGTCACGAGCGTGGAGACGTTCCTGGTGATGCCGACCGCGCGCCGGATCCTCCTCGCGCGCGCCGCCTCGACAAGGACAGGCACGATCGGCGCGAAAGCGTGCGCGGGCGGGAGGGCAGCCTGGACGGGGGAGCGGCGGAACGACGGGATGACCATGGTGACGCGATGGTAGCGCAGGCCCGATGCCTGTTCGTCCGTTCGGCCGCACACGGCGGAGCCGACGCGACGCGCGAGCGCGACGCGGTCGCCGGCGCATGGGCGCCCGCCGGTGCCGCGCCCGAAGCCTCTCCGTGGTCAGATCGGGTGGCGGTGCGAGGCCTCGTCGTGCGGGTGCGGCTCGTCCACCTCGTGCGGGTGGACGTGGATCGTCCGCCCCGCCTCGTGCAGGTGCTCGTGGATGAGGTTCGCGCGGATGAGGAGGTTTCGGTTCCCGAGGATCGCGCCGGCGGCCCCGTCGGCGAGGATCCGCCGCTCCTCCCCGATGACCACCACCCGGTCCGCGATGATCGGGACGATCTCCAGCTCGTGCGTCGCCGTCACGAGCGTCCGCCCCTGCTCGCCGAGCCTGCGGATCAGGGTCACGAGGACCCACTTCGTCCGCGGATCCAGGCTCGCGGTCGGTTCGTCGAGGAGGACGACGTCGGGCCGCAGGGAGAGCACGGACGCGATCGCCGCCCGCTTCTTCTCGCCGCCGGAGAGCTCGAACGGCGCGCGGTCCGCGAGATGACGGATCTCCATCGCCTCGAGGGCCTCGTCCACCCGGCGCTCCACCTCGTCGTGCGTCAGTCCGAGCTGCAGCGGTCCGAATGCCACGTCGTCGAAGACCGTCGCGCTGAAGAGCTGGATGTCGGGATCCTGGAAGACGAGGCCGACCTCGCGGTGGAACGCGAACGCGTCCACGCCGTCCGCGACCGCCGCCACATCCCGCCCGAGCGCGCGCATCGTCCCACTCGTGGGGCGGACGATCCCGTCGAGCAGCTTGAGCAGCGTCGACTTGCCGCTCCCGTTCGCACCGAGCACGGCCACCCGCTCTCCGGCGCCGATGTCGAGGTCGATCCCGTCGAGGGCGACCTGGCGGCCGCCATAGACGTACCGGACGTCGCGGAGCCGGAAGGCCGGCTCGGCGGCCGGGGCGGTCCACGAGACCCGGACGTCCCCGGCCGTCGGTCGCGCGTCGATCGCGCGAGGATCCCGGTCGGCGACCGTCATGCCACGAGACTCCCCACGGCGACCGCCGACAGGGAGACCGCGAGCGCCCCCCCGAGCACGGCCCAGTCGGCGGCCCGCATGCGGAACGCGGTGTAGGTGCGGAGCTCGCCAGAGAAGCCACGCGCGAGCATCGCCGCGTAGACGTCGTTGCTCATCTTGAAGGCGCGGCTCATGAGGGTCCCCATCGAGCCGGTGATCCAGCGCCGCTGCTCGCCGCCCGCGGTACGGCCCACCATCCGGCTCTTCCGCGCGAGGAAGAGCCCGTTCGTCGTGTGGAGGAACAGGAAGATGTAGCGGTAGGCCATCGAGAGGACGAGCACGAAGACCTGCGGCACGCGGAGCGATCGCAGCGCCTTGAGGACGCTCGCCCACGGCGTCGTCATGACGAGGAGGACGGCGATCGAGACGCTGACGCCGACCCGCGTGACGAACACGATCGCACCCGCGGTGCCCGGGGCCGACGGCGCGATCGTCAGGGGACCCACGCCCAGCTCGAAGAGACGCGCTCCGGGGACCAGGAAGATCGCGGGGATGACGACGATCCCGGCGAAGAGCGGGATCCCCATCCAGACCCGGCGGACGAAGAAGTCGAGCGGGACGAGGCTCACGACGGCGGCCACGAGGACGACGCCGTAGAGCGCGAGAAGGACGGCGAACGACCCGGTGAAGCTCGCGGCGAGAAGGACGGCGAGGAAGGCCACGATCTTCGCCCGGGGGTCCAGTCGCTGGAGCCAGCCGTCCGTCCGCGAGTGCTCTTCCGTGAAGATCGCGCGCTCGATCGATTCGCCGATGCCGTGGAGGGTCGATTCGAGCCAGCCGATCCTGCCCTCGACCCGCCCGGCTGCCCGCCGTCGGACGAGGAACGTCCCCATCGCATACACGGCCGCGCCCGAGAGGAGGACCCCGACGACCGCCGTGATCTCGTACCCGACCGCCGCGTGCCAGAGGGCGGCGTTCGCGTCCTGGAAGAACGGCAGCGGGAGGTTGTATCCGCCGAGGGGCGCGCTGAAGGCCGTCGATAGGTCCCTGAGGCCGTGGGGGACGTAGCCGAACGCGGCCTGCACGTCCTCGGTGCTCCCCTCGCCGTACGCGAAGCCGGGTGCGATCAGGCCGAGCGGTGCGACGACCGCGAGGAGCGTGAACGCGGCTCCGACCTTCTTGAAGCGACCGGGGAGGACCACGTACGCGAGCGGGACGAGGACGGCGCCGATGAGCGCGACGACGAGCAGCATCGTCGCGACCGACGGCCAGTCGACCTGCGCCCAGTCGGCCCCGAACATGCGCGCGGGATCGCCACCGCCGATGACGAGGCCCACGGCGACGAGGATGGCGACCACGCCACCGACCGACAGCGCGACGATCCGCCAGAGGGGTGTCCGAGCAGCCGTCCCGGTGGACGCAGCATCGGGCGCGAAGACACCCCGGAGGCTCGTGAGGTACTCCGGATGGCGCGTCTGCAGGTACGCGACGCCGAGGCCCGTGATGAGCCCCTCCACGATCGACGCGCCGAGCATGTGCGCGACGAGCATCGCCGGGATCGCTGCCGCGAGCGGGTACGGGCTGTACATCGGGACGCCGTTCTGCGTGAAGAGCAGCGGCTCGATCCCCAGGAGGATCCCGACGACGATCGCCGACGCGGTGATCGCGATGTACGCGGCGATCCCGGCGGCCCAGGCACGGCGCGCGGAGAGGAGCGAGGCGCGGGCGGCGAGGAGCCGGTATGT
This sequence comes from Chloroflexota bacterium, assembly GCA_021813655.1. Taxonomy (GTDB): domain Bacteria; phylum Chloroflexota; class Limnocylindria; order Limnocylindrales; family CSP1-4; genus CAIYQJ01. The sequence continues at coordinate 27,794 of JAKAJU010000143.1, forward strand.
CGCGTACCCGACCAGCGGCATGACGACGCCCATCGCGAAGCAGTTCGCGAAGACCGCGAGGATGCCCCCGTCACCGAAGAAGAGCGCCTGGATGATGAGCGCGACGCTGACCGCGATCACCGCCGCCCACGGCCCCACGACGATCGCCGCGAGGGTCCCACCGACACCGTGAGCCGTCGTCCCGCCCGGCACGGGGATGTTGAACATCATGATCGTGAAGCTCAGCGCCGAGAAGATCGCGAGCAGCGGGATCGTCCGATCGTTGAGGACGGACTTCACCTTCTGCGTCGCGATCGCCCAGGCCGGGATCGTGGCGGCACCCATCCCCAGCGAGACGATCGGGCTGAGATAGCCGTCGGGGATGTGCATCGACCGGTCCGCTCCTGCTCGCTGTCGGTGGATCGGGGCTCGGACGACCGGGGTCGCGCGATCTTCCCGCCGCTTTGCATCCGATCGCTACTGCGACGCGTTGCGATAGAGTGAGTCTACGACAAGCCGCCGCGGGCGGCAACGCGAGAGAGGTGCCCGGGATGGCGCGTCCCTATACTCCGGGCGTGGACCGAGCCCACCCGGCAGCCGGATCCGCGCCGGCCGATCCCGTCTGGTCGAGCGTGCGCGACCGCCTCCATGCGAGCGGACTGCGCTGGACGCCGCAGCGCCGCACGATCCTCGACGTGCTCGCCGCATCGGACGGACACGTCACGGGCGCCGAGCTCGTGGAGCGCTGTCGCGCGATCGACCCCGCGACGACGCCCTCGACCGTCTACCGGACGCTCGATGTCCTCGAGGATCTCGGCGTCGTCCGCCACCATCACGGGCCGGACGGCCGCGAGGAGTTCCACGTGCTTCCCGAGGCCGAGCACGGCCACCTGCACTGCCGCGTCTGCGGGCGGAGCTGGGAGGTCGGTGCCGCGGAGGTGGAACCGATGCTCGACGCCCTGCGGCGGCACCGCGGGTTCGAGGCCGACATCAGCCACATGGCCCTCGTCGGTCGCTGCGCGGACTGCCGCGAGATCCGTCGCGGCTGATCACGTAGAGGGACGCGACCCGCCCGCCCGGCCGGCGCCGGCTCCCGCCGCGCTCGTCCGGCCGGTCAGCCCTCGACCGTCGGGACCCCGAGGATGTTGAACCCCCCGTCCACGTAGACCGTCTCGCCCGTCACCTGGCGCGAGAGGTCGCTCGCGAGCCAGACGGCCGTCCCGGCCACGTCCTCGATCGTGATGTTCGAGCGCAGGGGAGCGACGTCGCGGAACGCTCCGTACATCTGCTTGAACCCCGAGACCCCGGACGCAGCGAGCGTCCGGACCGGGCCCGCGCTGATCGCGTTCACCCGGACCCCGGACGACCCGAGGTCCGCGGCGAGATACCGCGTCGACGCCTCCAGGGCGGCCTTGGCGACCCCCATGACGTTGTAGTGCTGGACCACCTTCTCGGCACCGTAGTACGTGAGACACATGACGGACGAGGGGCTCGCGAGCACCCGGCGCGCCTCGCGAACGATCGCGACGAGCGAGTACGCGCTGACGTCCATCGCGAGCGCGAATCCGTCGCGGCTCGTCTCGACGAACTTCCCGTCGAGATCCTCGCGATTCGCGAACGCGAGGGCGTGCACGAGGATGTCGAGCGAGCCGGCGCCCGTGCCGCTCTCGCCCGGATGACGCGCGGCCCACGCGTCGAAGACGCGGGCCACGTCGGCGTCCACCCGGACATCGCAGGGCTCGACGAAGTCCGACCCGATGGAGGCGGCGAGCGGCCGGACGCGCTTCTCGAGCAGCATCTCGACCGAGCTGAACCCGACCTCCGCCGCCCCGTGGTCGTGGAGCGCCTTCGCGATCCCCCACGCGATCGAGTGGTCGTTCGCGACGCCGAACACGAGCGCGCGCTTCCCGTCGAGCAGTCCCATCGATCCGTCAGCCTCCGGTGGTGGGGAGCGGTCCGGCTCCCGGTGGTGCGCGGTCCGGACGCAGTCCGGCCCTGTGGTCGTGCGTCGGGAGGCCGCGCCGAGGCCGCGGCCTCCCGTCCTATCCGATCTCGACGGCCGGCGCCTGCTCGGTGCCGGCCGCTCGTCGGAAGACATACCTGTAGACGTCCCGCGCGGTGATCGCGACGGGAACCGCCACGATCGCACCCAGGATCCCGGCGATCGCGGCGCCCGAGAGGATCAGGACCATGATCCAGCCCGGATGCAGGCTCACCTGGCGACCCTGGATGACGGGCACGAGGATCTGGCCCTCCACGAACGCGACGCCGACGTACAGCAGGGCGATGAGAACGACCGCGAAGGGCGAGATGCTCAGCGCGACGACGATCGCCGGGATCATCCCGAGGTACGGCCCGAAGTTGGGGATGAGCTCCATGAAGCCGGCGAAGACCGCGAGGAAGAGCGCGAACTCGGTGATCTCGGGCTCGGCGACGACCCCGATGAGGTGGAGCCCGAGGAAGATGAGCGTCGCGACGACGGCGACGATGATCAGCTGCGCGCGGATATAGAGACCGATGTCACCGAGCGCGATCTCGCTCACGCGCGCCGCGTCGCCCAGCCATGCCTCCGGCACCATCCGGGTCGCGGCGCGCGTGAGCGCCGGCCGGTCCTTCGCGACGAAGAAGACGAAGAACGGGATGACCGTCAGCGAGAACACGAGCCCGAGGAACCCGAAGGCCGTCCGCACGCCGGTCGTCAGGAGGGCCCCCCAGTCGATCCCGGAGAGCGCCTGCTGGAGCGTCGCGGCGAAGTCCGCGCCCGCCTGCTTCACGCCCTCC